>DATJAV010000134.1:0-21538 GCA_035515835.1 Allostellaceae bacterium | reverse complement strand
GGCGGTGAAGGAGATCCGAAAATGCTCGACACCGTAATGGTCGTAGCGGGCGTGGCTTTTTTCATGCTCGCCATCGCCTATGTCGCTGCCTGCGACCGCATGTGAGGAACGCATGACCTTCGATTTCGCACTCGGCGGCATCGTGACCGTCATCATCATGACCTATCTCGTCTACGCGCTCATTCGCCCCGAGCGCTTCTAGGAGCTGAACATGACCGGCAATGGCTGGCTGCAGATCGCGCTTTATTGCGTGCTGGTAACGCTCTTCGTGAAGCCGTTTGGCGCGTTTATGGCGCGCGTCTTCGAAGGCGAGCCGACGTTCCTCACTCCTGTCCTGCGACCGGTCGAGCGCGCCATCTACTGGTGCTGCGGTGTTGACGAGAAGGCCGAGCAGCACTGGTTCACTTACGCCGTTGCGATGCTGCTGTTCAGCGTCGTGGGTTTCGTGACGCTTTATGCGCTGCAGCGGCTGCAGGGTGTCCTACCCTTCAACCCGCAAGGCATGGGCCCGGTCGAGGAGAGCTCCGCATTCAACACGGCGGTGAGCTTCGTCACAAACACGAACTGGCAAGGCTATGGCGGCGAGACGACGATGAGCTATCTCACGCAAATGGCCGGACTCACTATGCACAACTTCGTCTCGGCCGCGACCGGCATTGCGCTCGTCATTGCACTCATCCGCGGCTTCGCGCGGCGCTCGGCGCAGACGATCGGCAATTTCTGGGTCGATCTCACCCGCGCCACGCTCTACGTCATGCTTCCCCTGTCGATCGTCGTGGCTTTGGCGCTCATCGCGTTTGGCATGCCCCAGAATCTGGGCGCCTACACCGAGGCGACCACTCTCGAAGGCGTCAAACAGGTGATCGCGCAAGGCCCCGTTGCCTCGCAGATCGCGATCAAGCAGCTCGGCACCAACGGCGGCGGGTTCTTTAACGTGAACTCCTCGCACCCTTTCGAGAACCCGAATGCGTTCACCAACTTCATCGAGATGTGGTCGATCCTCGCCATCAGCGCGGCGCTCACTTACACCTTCGGCCGCATGGTGCGCGATACGCGCCAGGGGTGGGCGCTCTTCGCCGTGATGGGCGTTCTGTTCCTCACGGGCCTAACAACCTGCTACTGGGCGGAGTCCCAAGGCAATCCGGCGTTCGCCGCCTTCGATGTGGATAGCACGCCGAGCGCGTTGCAATCCGGCGGCAACATGGAAGGGAAGGAGGTCCGCTTCGGCATCGCCAACTCGACGCTCTGGGCGACCGCCACCACGGACGCGTCGAACGGCTCAGTCAACGCGATGCATGACAGCTTCACGCCGTTGGGCGGCATGGTGCCACTCGTCAACATCATGCTCGGCGAGGTCATCTTCGGCGGTGTCGGCTCGGGGCTCTACGGCATCCTCGCCTTCGCCATCGTCGCCATGTTCGTCGCGGGATTGATGGTCGGGCGCACGCCGGAATATCTCGGCAAGAAGCTCGAGGCGAAGGAGGTCAAGATGGCGATCATCGCCCTCCTGAGCCTGCCGCTCTCCATCCTAGGCTGGACGGCGCTCGCCGCGGTGGTGCCGCAGGGCGTCGCCGGCATCGCCAATACCGGGCCGCACGGCTTCAGCGAGATGCTCTACGCGTACACTTCGGCCACCGGCAACAATGGCAGCGCCTTTGCCGGCCTCAGCGCCAACACCCTCTTCTACAACACGACACTCGCCTTCGCGATGCTGATAGGCCGCTTCATCTTCGTGATCCCGCTGTTGGCGATCGCCGGCTCGCTGGCGCAGAAGAAGCTGCTGGCGCCGTCGCTCGGTACCTTCCCGACGCACAGCCCGCTCTTCGTCGGCCTCCTGACCGGCGTGATCCTGATCATGGGCGGCCTCACCTATTTCCCGGCGGTTTCGCTCGGACCCGTGGTCGAGCAGGTCGCAATGAACAGCGGCAAGCTCTATCCCGCTCCCTGACGCCCGATTTTGCCAAGGACGAAAGCCATGACGCCCCCTTCCACGACGATCTTCGATGCGTCCAAGCAGCCGCTCTTCAAGCGGCAACTGCAGCCGATGGCGATTTTCGGCGGCGGGCTGATCGTGCCGGCCATCGGCGCCGCCTTCCGCAAGCTCGACCCGCGCACGCTGGCCAAGAACCCGGTGATGTTCGTGGTCGAGATCGTCTCGGTGCTGAGCGCGATCTTCTTCCTGCGCGACCTGATCCAGGGCAACGGCACGGTGGTCGGCAGCAACGCGCTCTTTTCCGGGCAGATCACCGCCTGGCTCTGGTTCACCGTGCTCTTCGCCAATTTCGCCGAGGCGGTGGCCGAAGGCCGCGGCAAGGCGCAAGCAGCGACGCTCCGGCGCATGCGCACCGAGACCAAGGCGAAGCGCCTTGCCCAGGGCGCCAGCCGCCGCTTCGAGCTGGTCGATGCCGCGGCGCTGAAGCCGGGTGATCTCGTGCTGGTCGAGACCGGCGACTTCATTCCGAGCGACGGCGAGGTGGTCGAGGGCGTCGCCTCGGTCGACGAATCCGCCATCACCGGCGAGTCGGCGCCCGTCATTCGCGAGAGCGGCGGCGACCGCTCGGCGGTGACCGGCGGAACGCGCGTCACCTCGGATTGGCTCCGCGTCAAGATCACGGCGGCGCAAGGCTCGACCTTCCTCGACCGCATGATCGCGCTGGTCGAAGGAGCGGTGCGGCAGAAGACGCCCAACGAGATCGCGCTCAACATCCTGCTCGCGGGCATGACCATCATCTTCGTCTTCGCCACCGTCAGCATTCCGAGCTTCGCCGCCTATGCCGGCGGCGCCGTCTCCGTGGTCGTGCTGGTGGCGCTCTTCGTCACCCTCATCCCGACGACGATCGGCGCGCTGCTCTCCGCCATCGGCATCGCCGGCATGGACCGCTTGGTGCGCTTCAACGTGCTTGCCATGTCGGGCCGCGCGGTCGAAGCGGCGGGCGACGTCGACACGCTCCTCCTCGACAAGACCGGCACCATCACGCTCGGCAACCGGCAGGCAACCGAGTTCATCCCGCTCCCCGGCGTCGATGCGCGCGAACTCGCCGACGCGGCGCAAATCTCGTCGCTCAGCGACGAGACGCCCGAAGGCCGCTCGATCGTGGTGCTGGCCAAGGAGAAATACGGCATCCGCTCGCGCGAGATGGCCGGGCTCAATGCGCGTTTCGTGCCGTTCTCGGCGCAAACGCGCATGAGCGGCGTCGATCTCGAGGGGCGCAGCATCCGTAAGGGCGCGGTCGACGCCATCCTTGATCACAGTGGCAAGCGCGCTTCGCCCCCGGCCGACCTGCAACCCATCGTCGAGCGCATCTCGCGCGCCGGCGGCACGCCGCTCGCCGTGGCGCAGGACAGCCGCATCCTCGGCGTCATCTACCTGAAGGACATCATCAAAGGCGGCATCCGCGAGCGCTTTGCCGAGCTCCGCCAGATGGGCATCCGCACGGTGATGATCACCGGCGACAATCCACTCACCGCCGCCGCCATCGCCGCCGAATCCGGCGTGGACGATTTCCTGGCGCAGGCCACGCCCGAGGACAAGCTCCGTCTCATCCGCGACGAGCAGGCCAAGGGCAAGCTCGTCGCCATGTGCGGCGACGGCACCAACGACGCGCCGGCGCTGGCGCAAGCCGATGTCGGCGTCGCCATGAACACCGGTACGATGGCGGCGCGCGAGGCCGGCAACATGGTCGACCTCGACAGCGATCCGACCAAGCTCATCGAGATCGTCGCCATCGGCAAGCAGCTGCTGATGACGCGGGGCGCGCTCACCACTTTCTCCATCGCCAACGACGTGGCAAAGTACTTCGCCATCATTCCGGCGATGTTCGCGGCCTTCTACCCGCAGCTCGCCGTGCTCAACATCATGGGGCTGAAGAACCCCGAGAGCGCCATTCTCTCGGCCATCATCTTCAATGCGCTCATCATCATCGCGCTCATTCCGCTGAGCCTGCGCGGCGTGGCCTACCGCCCTGCCGGCGCCGCCAGCATCCTGCGCCGCAATCTCTGGCTCTATGGCGCCGGCGGGATCGTCGTGCCGTTCGTCGGCATCAAGCTTATCGACCTCGCCGTCACCGCCATCGGGCTTGCCTGAGGAGTACCGCCATGTTGCGCGAAATCCGCCCCGCCATCGTCATGATCGTTGTCATGACCGTCATCACCGGCCTCGCCTATCCGCTCGGCATGACCGGCCTCGCCCAGCTTCTCTTCCCCTCCCAGGCCAATGGCAGCCTCGTCGAGAAGGACGGGAAGGTCGTGGGCTCGGCGCTCATCGGCCAGAATTTCGCCGGCGACAAGTATTTCCATGGCCGGCCCTCGGCGACGACGGAGCCCGATCCCAAGGATCCGACGAAAACGGTTCCCGTCCCTTATGCCGCCGACAATTCCGTCGGCTCGAACCTCGCGCCCACCAGTCAGGCGCTCATCGACCGCGTCAAGGACGATGCCGCGAAGCTCAAGGCCGAGAACCCCGCGGAGCCCGTTCCCGTCGACCTCGTCACCACCTCGGCGAGCGGGCTCGATCCCGACATCACCCCGTCGGGCGCGCTCTTCCAAGTGCCGCGCGTCGCCAAGGCGCGCGGTCTCGCCGAGGATCGCATCCGCGAGCTCGTCGCCGAGCACACCGAAGGACGCACCTTCGGCATTCTCGGCGAGCCGCATGTCAACGTGCTGAAGCTCAATCTGGCGCTGGACGCCCTGGCGAAATAGGCGCCTCTCGCGCCGCCTCGCGGGAGGCTATACTCCTCCCATGTCCAACGCCGAGCGCGACGATCGTCCTTCGCCCGATGCGCTGCTCGAAGCGGCGGAGCAAGAAGGGCGCGGCAAGCTCAAGATCTTCCTGGGCGCGGCGCCGGGGGTCGGCAAGACCTACGAAATGATGCTGGCGGCGCAGGCGAGGAAGCGCGAGGGCGCGGATGTCGTCATCGGCGTCGTCGAGACGCATGGGAGGCGCGAGACCGAGGCCCTGCTGGCCGGCCTCGAGGTGGTCCCGCGCCGGCGCGTCGAGTACAAGGGCCGGACGCTCGAGGAAATGGACATCGACGCCATCCTGAAGCGCCGGCCGCGCTTGGTGCTCGTCGACGAGCTCGCCCACAGCAATGCGCCGGGCTCGCGCCATCCCAAGCGCTATCTCGACGTCGAGGAGCTGCTCGCCGCCGGCATCGACGTCTTTTCCACGCTCAACATCCAGCATGTCGAGAGCCTGAACGACGTGGTGGCGCAGATCACCCGCATCCGCGTGCGCGAGACCGTGCCCGACAGCATCCTCGACCGCGCCGACGACATCGAGGTGGTGGACCTCTCGCCCGAGGACCTGATCCAGCGCCTGCGCGAGGGCAAGGTCTATGTGCCGCACCAGGCCGAGCGCGCGGTCCGGCATTACTTCAAGCCCGGCAACCTCACGGCGCTGCGCGAGCTGGCGCTCCGCCGGACGGCGCAGCGGGTCGACGAGCAGATGCTGAGCTATATGCGCCAGCACGCGATCCGCGGGCCTTGGGCGGCAGGCGAGCGCGTCCTGGTCTGCGTCAGCGAGGACCCGTCCTGCGCCGCGCTCATCCGCTACGCCAAGCGGCTCGCCGACCGCCTCCACGCGCCGTGGATCGCGCTCTACGTCGAGACCCAGCGCTACCACCGGATGAGCGAACGAGAGCGCGACCGCATCGCCGACGGCCTCAGGCTCGCCGAGAAGCTCGGCGCGGAGGCCATCACCATTCCCGGCGGCCGCATCGCCGAGGACATCGTCAGCTACTGCGAGCCCAACAACATCGCGCATATCGTCATCGGCAAGTCGGAACGCTCGCGCTGGTTCGAGATGGTGCATGGCTCGGTGGTGCACGACCTGGTGCGCCGCGCCGGCAATATCAGCGTCCATGTCATCGCCGGCGAGGGCGAGGGCACGATCCCGCCAAAGACAGTGCAGACGCGCCAGACCAACGAGGCATTCGAGCCGCTGCCCTACCTCGCCACCACCGGCATCGTCGCCGCGGCGCTGGGCATCGGCATGCTGCTGAAGCAGTTCATGGACGTGCGCAGCATTGCCCTCGTCTTCCTCTCGGGCGTGCTCTTCTCGGCAATCCGCTTCGGACTTTTACCCTCCCTCTATGCCTGTCTCGCCAGCGTTCTCGCCTACAATTTCTTCTTCCTGCCGCCGCTCTATACCTTCACCATCTCCGACCCCGAGAACGTCGTTGCCCTCTTTTTCTTTCTCATCGTCGCGGTGATCGCCAGCAACCTGGCGGGACGCACGCGCAACCAAGTGCTGACGGCGCGCGCCCGCGCGCGCACCACCGAGGAGCTCTTCGCCTTCAGCCGCAAGCTGGCCGGCATCGGCACGCTCGACGACCTGCTCTGGGCCACCGTCTATCAGATGGCCTCGATGCTGAAGGTGCGGATCGTGCTGCTGCTGCCGACGGGGAGCCGCCTCGCGGTGCGCGCCGGCTATCCGCCGGAGGACGAGCTCGACGATGCCGACCTTGCCGCGGCGCAATGGACCTGGGAGCACAATCGCGCCGCCGGGCGCGGCGCCGACACGCTGCCGGGCGCGCGCCGCCTCTTTCTGCCGCTCCGCACGGGGCGCG
The DNA here is from genome assembly GCA_035515835.1 of Allostellaceae bacterium. Taxonomy (GTDB): domain Bacteria; phylum Pseudomonadota; class Alphaproteobacteria; order ATCC43930; family CGMCC-115725; genus DAHUYF01. The sequence goes on along the minus strand of DATJAV010000134.1, from coordinate 14,972 downwards.
CGCCCGTGGGCGTGCTGGGCGTCGACCGCGACGAGCCAGGTCCGTTGCTGACGCCCGACGGGCGCCGGCTGCTCGACGCGCTCGCCGACCAGGCGGCGGTGGCGATCGAGCGCATCACCCTTGTCGAGGACATCGACCGCGCCCGCGTCACGGCGGAGACAGAGCGGCTGCGCGCCGCCCTCCTAACCTCGATCTCGCATGACTTGCGCACGCCGCTCGCTTCGATCATCGGCTCGCTCACCAGCCTGCGCAGCTACGGCAAATCCTATGACGAGGCCACGCGCGAATCGCTGATGGCGACGATCCAGGCGGAGGCCGAGCGCTTGAACCGCTTCATCGGCAACCTCCTCGACATGACCCGGCTCGAGTCGGGAGCGGTCGAGCTGAAGCCGGAGCCCGCCGATCTCGGCGACATCGTCGGCACGGCGCTGCAACATGCGGGCCGCCTTCTCGCCGATCATCGCGTCGAGGTCGACATCGCCGCCGACGTGCCGCCGCTCCGCGTCGACTACTTGCTGCTCGAGCAGACCTTGTTCAATCTTCTCGACAACGCCGCCAAGTATTCGCCGCCCGGGACGCTTATCGCCATCGCCGCGCGGCGGGACGGCGGCAATGCCATCATCACCGTGACCGACGAGGGCCCCGGCATACCGCCTGACGCGATGGAGCGGGTTTTCGACAAGTTCTATCGCGTCCATGCGCAGGACCGCCAGCGCGCCGGCACCGGTCTCGGCCTGGCCATTTGCCGCGGCTTCGTCGCCGCTCAAGGCGGCACGATCACCGCCGCCAACCGCCGCGACCGGAGCGGCGCCGTCTTCACCATCCGTCTTCCGGCATCCGTTGCCGAGGCACCGATCCGGGAAGTGGCTGAGCATGGCTAGGCCCATCACCATCCTTGTCGTCGACGACGAGCCGCCGATCCGCCGGCTGCTCCGCACCAGCCTGACCGCCCAAGGCTACGCCGTGCTCGAGGCGGAAAGCGGCGCGGCCGCGCTCGAGGCGGCCGAGCGCGACGAGCCCGATCTGCTGATTCTCGATCTGGGCCTCCCCGACATGAGCGGCCTCGAGGTCATCCGGGCGCTCCGCGGCACCCAGAACCTCCCCATCATCGTGCTCTCGGTGCGCGAGGACGAGCGCGGCAAAGTCGAGGCGCTCGACCTCGGCGCCGACGACTACGTCACCAAGCCTTTCGGCGTCGACGAGCTGGTGGCGCGCATCCGCACCGCGCTCCGCCACCGCTTTCAAGCCCAGGGCGAGCGCCCGGCTTTCCACTGCGGCGATCTTGCCGTCGATCTGGTGCGCCGAACCGTGCGACGCGGCGAAACCGAGGTGCGGCTTTCGCCCAAGGAATACGATCTGCTGGCCGAGCTCGTGGCCAATGCCGGGAAGGTGCTGACGCACCGCCACATTCTCGGCAAGGTCTGGGGTCCGGCGCACACCCAGGACGCGCAATATCTTCGCGTCTTCATCCGCAGCCTGCGCCACAAGCTTGAGCCTGACCCGGCGCGGCCGCAAATCATCCTCACCGAGCCTGGTGTCGGATACCGGTTGAAAGAGGGACAGTAGTCCGGGCGGTCGGCGGACGCGCAACGGCACCCGGCCAACTCCTCGGCCAGGGCTCGCCAAAGCCTAAAGCAGCGACAGTCTAGCGCGTGCGGTAAAGGACGTGCTGGTCCGGCGACCAAGTGCGACGGATTTGGTTGTAGATAGCCTCGGAACGCACGACGGTATGCTCAGAACTCTGCTCGCTGGGAACGCGCTGGAACGTGTGGATGAGGTGATCGATGACGCTGCGATCTTGCTTCGCTTGTTGCTTGACCTGATCGCGCGGTCGCCCGTTATTCATGCCTTCCTCCCAACCCATGAGCCCATCCAAGACCCCTCGACGCCATTCGTCAACATTCTTCAATGTGACTTTTATGAAACCACAATAAGTCGATGTGAGTCCGGAACGACCCCCAAAATATGGGCCACTTTGGCGTCGAGCCGTTAACCTTTTGCCGCTGATCCCCGGGGTTTTCCCAGACCTATCCCCGGGGTTTTCCCGGACAATCCTTCATCCGCGGTCAGACGGGCGCTGATCTAACCGCGCATCGTCCGCGCGAAGTAACGCACGGTCTTGGCGCCGCCATGGATCGCGGCACGGCCGACCTCGGCGAAGCCGAGGCTGCCATGCAGCGCATCGGAGGCAGGATTGGGCGGGTCGAGGTTGATCTCGCAGAGCACGGTATCGTGGCCGGCCGCCGCGACATGACGGAAGAGATCGGCGTAGAGCCAGCGGGCAAGACCCTGTCCGCGCGCGGCTGGAGCGACCACGATCCGGTCGACATAGACGAATCGAGGGTAGCGCTCGCGGAACCACTGGTAGTTCGGGCTGTCGTACTGGGCGCGCTGGTCGAGCGCCAGGAGAAAGGCGTCCGCCGCGCCGATGCGGCGGACGTAAAAGGCCTGGCGCAGCAACAGAGAAAGCCGCGCCGGATCGAGCCAGGAGAGCTCCATCGCATGGGCGTTGTTGAGCGCGAGGATGATGGGCTCGGCCGCCGGTGGAACGACGTCGATCGCGCCGCTGGGGCTGCGGCGCCGAACTGGCGCCATACGGCGCCCATTCTCGATGCTTTCCCGCGCCGTGATGCTCATGCCGGCCGCCCAACCTCGAGGCGAAATTAGAGGCGAGCGATTAATATCGCGTTATTGCGGCGCGACTGCGGTGCGAATGGGGCGCCGCAAAGACTTGTGCGCCAGGCGCCGATTGGTTTCCGCGGCCGAAGGACTACCCGCCCGCGGCCTGCGCCTTGGCCCAGCTGTCGCGGAGCCCGACCGTGCGGTTGAAGACGAGGCGGCCGGGCGCCGAGTCCGGGTCGCGACAGAAATAGCCCAGGCGCTCGAATTGCCGGGCCTCCTCGGCATTGTCGCCGGCGAGCGCCGGCTCGACGCGGCTCCCAGTCAGCACCTCGAGCGACTTCGGATTGAGGTCCGCGGCGAAGTCGGCAGGATTGGGATCGGGGCGGGTGAAGAGCGGATTGTAAAGCCGGATCTCGGCCGGCAATGACCGCGCCGCCGCCACCCAATGAATGGTCCCCTGCACCTTGCGGCCGTCGGGCGCATTGCCGCCGCGCGTCGCGGGATCGTAGCTGCAGCGCAGCTCCACCACCTCGCCTGCAGCATTCTTCACCGCCTCGCGGCAGGTGACGAAATAGGCGTAGCGCAGCCGCACCTCGCGTCCGGGCGACAGGCGAAAGAATTTCTTGGGCGGGTTTTCCAGGAAATCATCGGCCTCGACGTAAAGCTCGCGGCCGAAGGGAATGCGCCGGGTTCCCGCCGCCGGATCGTCGGGGTGATTGAAGGCGTCAAGCTCCTCGATCAGGTCCTCGGGATAGTTCTCGATCACCAGCTTCAATGGGCGCAGCACGGCCAGGCGGCGCGCCGCCGTCTTGTTGAGATGCTCGCGGATGGTGCTCTCGAGCATCGAGAGGTCGACGACGCTGTCGGCGCGGGCGACGCCGACGCGGCGGGCGAAATCGCGGATCGCCGCCGCCGGCACGCCGCGCCGGCGCAAGCCGGCGATGGTCGGCATGCGAGGATCGTCCCAGCCCGCGACATGGCCCTGGCGCACGAGCTCGGTCAAAACGCGCTTCGAGAGCACAGTATAGGTGATATTGAGGCGCGCGAATTCGTATCGGCGCGGCCGCGACGGCACCGGCAAATGCTCGAGGAGCCAATCGTAAAGCGGCCGGTGGTCGGCGAATTCGAGCGTGCAGATCGAGTGAGTGATGCCCTCGATCGCATCCGACTGGCCATGGGCGAAGTCATAGGTCGGGTAGATCGACCAGGCGTCGCCGGTGCGGGGATGAGTGGCGTGGAGGATGCGGTAGAGCACCGGGTCGCGCAAATTGATGTTGCCCGCCGCCATGTCGATCTTGGCGCGGAGCACGCGGGCGCCGTTCGGGAACTCGCCGGCGCGCATGCGGCGGAACAGATCGAGATTCTCGGCGGCATCGCGCTTGCGGTTGCGGCTCTCGCGTCCAGGCTCGGTGAGCGTGCCGCGCATCTGGCGCATCTCCTCGGGCGGCGTGTCGTCGACATAGGCGTTGCCGGTGCCGATCAGGTGCTCGGCCCAGGCATAGAGCTGATCGAAATAGTCGGAGGCGTGGTAGAGGTGCTTTCCCCAATCGAATCCGAGCCAGCGCACGTCGCGCTCGATGGCGTCGATGTATTCCTGCTCCTCCTTGGTCGGGTTGGTGTCGTCGAAGCGCAAGTGGCAGCGCCCCGCGAATTCCTGCGCCACGCCGAAATTGAGGCAGATCGACTTGGCGTGGCCGATATGCAGATAGCCGTTGGGTTCGGGCGGAAAGCGCGTCACCGGTGCGGCGTAGCGCTTCTCGGCAAGATCGGCCGCGATGAGGTCGCGAATGAAATCGCGACCCGCCGCCGTCGGTTCCTCTGTCGCCATTGCAGGTCCATTCCAAGGGAAAGCGCGGCAATCTTAGGTTCCCGCTGTCGCGGGAACGCCCGTTATTAATGCAACGCTGACGGCGAGGCCAGGACTAAGGCGGGGAGGCGCGGCTCTTGGCCTCGCGGTCGAGGAGCGCGCGGAGGTCGCGCCAGCCATAGGCGACCGACGCGATGGGCTCGCCGCCCACCGGAATCGAGCGGTGCAGCACCAGCTTGCCGCCGAGCCGCTCGTAGAAGAACCGCGCCGGGTTGGCGCGCACCACCCAGACCAGCGCCGAGCGATGGCCGCAATGAACGAGGCGCGCGAAGAGAGCCAGCAGCAACTGGCGACCGAGACCCGCGCCTTGCGCCTCGGGCTGCACATAAAGCGTATAGACCTCGCCGCCAAAGCCCAAGGCCTGCTCCCGCTGCGGCCCGCAATTGCCGAATGCGAGGATCGAGACCTCGTCATCGACCTCGCGCTCGGCGACGAAGACGTCGCCCGGGCGGTGGCGGAGAAAGCCGGCCCAGGACGCCGTCTGCCGCTGCTCCGACATGCGCAAAAGAACCCGGTCGGGCACCATGCCGGCATAGGTCGTGCGCCAGGTTTCGACCTCGATCCGGCCGATCGCGCGTACGTCCGCGAGCCGCGCTTGCCTGACGACGACCATGTCACCTCCCGACGAGAACCATCATAACGCGCTCCAGTGAAACTTTCGATGCCGTCGTCGCTTCGAGCGCTCGCGCCCCGAGGGAGAGGCTGCCGATCGACACCCGTCCGGCTTGGAGCGGCCCGGTGAACTCTTTGTCATGGGATGGCGGAAGAGACGCTCCCTTATCACTCCACGAGGACAGCATGTCCTGGAAAAACAATGCCTTCTGGATAAGGAGAGCCGCGATGAACACGCTCCGCACCCGCTTCCGCCGGACCCTTCAGACGGGGTTGCTGGCCGTCGCCCTCGCCGCGGTCGGCGGCGCTGCAGCGGCTCCCGCCTTCGCCGATGAGTGGCGTCACGGCGGTTTCCGTCACGAGGAGTGGCGGTTCGACCATCGTCGCTTCGACCACGACCGCTTCTTCCACCCCTATCGCCCCTACGCTTATGTCGCGCCGGGCTACGTCGCCCCGCCTGTCGTCCCGATCGTCCCCTATGTGAATTTCGGCTTCGCCGTCCGCTGACCCCAGGGCCTAAGTCAGGACGGGCAATCGCCCTCCTGACCGCTCTCTACTCCATAAGAGCGCCGTCCCGCCGTCGGGACAAAGGGCTTGTCTTGGCGTTAGCCATGATCGTCACCCGCTCGGAGAGAGAGCCATGCGTCGCTCTGTCATCGCCGCGGTCGCTGCCGCGTTTCTCGGCGGTGTCGCGCCTGTTTATGCCGATAGCACGGACACCGGGACCCAGCTCAAAGGCGACGCCAGCAAAGCCGGCACAGCGGTAGAAGACGGTGCCATCAAAGCCGGCGAAGCGGTCAAGAACGGCGCCATCGAGGTCGGCGAAGTGGTCAAGAACGGCGCCGTCGACCTCTGGGAGGCCAGCAAAGCCGCGGTGGGCGCCGGCAGCGCCACCTTCAGCAAGCGCCGCGCCGCGCGCGAGCAGGGACAGAATCCGGACGCTCGCTAGCCCGCCGGCGAGAGCTTCCGCGCATGAACATGCGCGTTCTTGCCGCCGGCCTCCTCCAATAGCCGGACCGCCGTCGCCTCGAGCGCCGGATCCGCGACCACAACCCAAAGCAGCACGCCGCCTGCCTTGAGGGCCGCGGCAAACGCGGCGCTGTGCCGATTGGCGGCGTAATAGTCGAGCACCTCCTTGATCGCGGCGCCGCCGAGCCCGGCGCTGGCGAGCGCGGCGAGCGCCAACGCCACGGGTCCCCCCGAGAGGAACGCGAATCCCGCGATCGTGAGGGGGTCGAGGAATCGCACCTCGTCGGTGAGGCCGGCGAGCAGATTCTGCCTCGGTTTCCCGGGATACCCCGGCACCCCGCCGGCCACCTCGAGCGAGTCGTGGGTCGCCAGCACGGAGAGATCGGTAGGCTTGAAGCCCCCCGCCAGCACCGCGCCAACCGCGGCTCGGAGCTGCGCCTTGTCGGCAAAGGCCGCGACCGCCTCGCGGACCACTCTGAGCGGCCGCTGCTCGTTCTCGCGCGCCATGATGCAACTCCATTGAAACGATCCAACCATGGAGTGTACCAACGCCGAAGAGGGCGCACCACCATGCGAAAAAACAAGATTGCGCGCAGAGGGCGCAGGGAATGCGGGGGGATGTGCGGAGATCGCGGGGAAGCGCGGCGAAGCGCGGGGAAGCGCCGGGATCGAAATTAAGCTCGGCGACGTCTGCCTATCCGCCGCGATCTCCCGCGCCGAACACGACGCTCCCGTCATGCTCGCGCTCTCCGGATGAGCGCCGCTCGCATGATTTCCTTCGAATGGACTTTGCTCTAGCTTCCCTGGGGTGCGCCTCCCTCGCCATGAATGACAGCGCCCCTCCGAGGGCTCGAGATGCCGTTGTGGCCGAGCCCGCGACGCCGGCCATGGCGCAATATCTCGAGCTGAAGCGCCAGCACGCCGATTGCCTTCTCTTCTACCGCATGGGCGATTTCTACGAGATCTTCTTCGAGGACGCGGTGAAGGCCGCTGCGGCGCTCGACATTCAGCTCACCAAGCGCGGCCGGCATGAAGGCGCCGACATCCCAATGTGCGGCGTCCCCGTGCATGCCGCCGAGGCCTATTTGTCGCGCCTCATCCGTCAGGGCTTTCGCGTTGCGGTCTGCGAGCAGATGGAGGATCCGGCCGAGGCCAAGAAGCGCGGCAGCAAGGCCACCATCCGCCGCGCCGTCGTCCGCATCGTCACCCCCGGCACCATCACCGAGGACGGCCTCCTCGACGCGCGGCGCAACAACTATTTGGCGGCGCTGGCGGACGCCGCGGGCGGCCTCGCGCTCGCTTGGCTCGAGCTCTCGACCGGCGCCTTCCGGCTGCAAGAGGTGAGCGCCGCCGGCTTGGGCGCGGCGCTGGCGCGCCTCGAGCCGGGCGAGCTGCTGGCGCCGGAACGCCTCTTGCAGCGGCCGGAGCTCTTCGAGCTGCTCGGCGATTGGAAACGCGTGCTGACGCCGCTGCCCAATCCGCGCTTCGACAGCGACAGCGGCCGGAAGCGCCTTGAGGCTTTCTATGGCGTGCGCGCGCTCGAGGGATTCGGCAACTTCGCCCGCGCCGAGCTCGCCGCCGGCGGCGCGCTCGTCGACTATCTCGAGCTGACGCAGCAAGGGAAGCTGCCCTTGCTGCAGCCGCCGCGCCGGCTGGGCGCGGGCGCGGTGATGGAGATCGACGCGGCCACGCGGCGCAACCTCGAGCTGACGCAGACGCTCTCAGGCGAGCGGCGCGGCAGCCTGCTCGCCGTCATCGACTGCACCGTTACCGGTGCCGGCGCGCGGCTCCTCGCCGAGCATCTGGCGGCGCCGCTCACCGACCCCCGCGCCATCGCCACCCGGCTCGATGCCGTGGCGCTTTTCGTCGCCGACGAGCGCCGGCGCGAGCAGCTCCGCCAGGTGCTGCGCCGCTGCCCCGATATCGAGCGCGCCATGGCGCGCTTGGGCTTGGGCCGGGGCGGTCCCCGCGACCTGGCCGCCTTGCGCGACAGCTTGGGCGAGACGGCGAACCTCCGCGCACTCCTTGCCGAGATCGCGCCGCGGCCGCTCTTGCTCGAGCGCGCGGCCGCCGAGCTCGGCGAGCATGGCGCGCTGGTCGAGCGCCTGAAGCGCGCACTCGCGCCGGAGCCGCCGCTCTTGGCGCGTGATGGCGGCTTCATTGCCGCGGGCTATGCCGCCGAACTCGACCAGCTGCGCCAGCTCCGCGACGACAGCCGCCGCATGATCGCCGAGCTGCAGCAGCGCTATGCCGGCGAAACCGGCGTCGCCTCGCTCAAGATCCGCCACAACCACGTGCTGGGCTATTATGTCGAGGTGACGGCGGCGCATGCCGAGAAGCTCAGGGAGGGCTTCATCCATCGCCAGACCATGGCGAGCGCCATGCGCTTTACCACGCGGGAGCTCTCCGAACTCGAGAGCAAGATCGCGACGGCCGCCGATCGCGCCGTGGCGTTCGAGCTCGAATTCTTTGACGACCTCGTCGCCGAAGTGACGGCGCGCGCCAGCGAGATCGGCCGCGCCGCCACGGCGCTGGCTCGGCTCGATGTCGCCGCGGCGCTGGCCGAGCTCGCCGTCGCCGAGCGCTATTGCCGTCCCGAGGTCGATGAGGGCCTCGCTTTCGCTATCATCGGCGGGCGCCATCCCGTGGTCGAGACGGCGCTCAAGTCGAGCCAGCAGAAGAGCTTCGTCGGCAATGACTGCGATCTGCGGGTGGGCCAGCGCCTCTGGCTCTTGACCGGTCCCAACATGGCCGGCAAGAGCACGTATCTCCGCCAGAACGCGCTCATCGCCATCCTGGCGCAGGCCGGCTCCTTCGTCCCGGCGGAGCGCGCCCATATCGGCGTCGTCGATCGCCTCTTCTCGCGCGTCGGCGCCGCCGACGACCTGGCGCGCGGGCGTTCCACTTTCATGGTGGAGATGGTCGAGACCGCGGCGATCTTGAACCAGGCGGGCGAGCATGCGCTGGTCATTCTCGACGAGATCGGTCGCGGTACCGCGACCTTCGACGGACTCTCGATCGCCTGGGCGACGGTGGAGCATCTCCACGACGTCAATCGCTGCCGCACGCTCTTCGCGACGCACTACCACGAGCTGACCGCGCTCGCGGCGAAGCTCCAGCATCTCGCCTGCTACACCATGCGGGTCAAGGAGTGGCAGGGCGACGTCGTCTTTCTGCACGAGGTGACGCCGGGCGCCGCCGACCGCTCCTACGGCATCCATGTGGCGAAGCTCGCCGGCCTGCCGCCGCCGGTGGTGGCGCGCGCCGAGGAAGTGCTGATGGTCCTCGAGAAAGGCGAGCAGGGCGGCGCGCTCGCACGCCTCGCCGAGGACCTGCCGCTCTTCACCGCCGCCCGCGCCGCGCCCACCGCGCCGGAGCCGCCGGCGCTGGCGGCGCTCGCCGCGGTGCAGCCCGACGCCCTCACGCCACGTCAGGCGCTCGAGCTCATGTACAAACTCAAGGGCATGCTGCAGCGCTGAATGGGCCGCCTTCTTTCTAGATCTCGGCGGCCGGCCACAGAGCCGCGTCAAGTAAGATCCCAGCAACCATGAGAGCTTTGGACGATGATCTCCCTCTGGTCCATGGCTATTTATTCAAATGTCGGACAAAAGCGCTTTAATATTACTTTACATGCCGCCGTGATCAGAGCCAAATGCGCGTTGGTCCCTACCGACCCCTATCGGGTCCTTGAGCGACACCCCGATATGGAACAACGCCCCGCCGGAGCGACTTTTGGCGGGGCGTTTCCTTCCTCTGGGCGAGACTGCACGGACCCATCGCGCCGGGCGCGCCGGAGCGAACGCAGGGGCGCCATCGTTATCAGCGCAGGACCCACGACAGAGGGGTTGCGCGCAATGCGCTTCTTGATGCTGTGGTTGATTGCCGGGTCGCTCTGCGGTTGCGGCGCGGTCGCGGCGCCGTGCCGGGTCACCTCGGCCGCGCTCGACATCGTGCCCGTTATCGGGCATCCGCTGGCGGCGCCGACCGACGCCTGCGCCGACGCGATCGATCCCGACTAGGCGCTAGGGCAATCCTGCCGCGCGCTCGCGGCTCGCGCCCACAAAAGAGGCGTCGTCGAGATCGGCGCCATAGAAGCAGGCGTCGTCGACCGTCGCGTCCTCGAAGCGCGCGCCGGTCAGGTTGGCGCCGCTGAAGTCGGCGCCGGCGAGATTGGCGCCGCGGAGATCGGCGCCGACGAGATTGGCATTGGTGAAGCGCGCGCGCTCGAAATTGGACGGCATCTCGCGCTGATGCGTGCCGACGTCGCGGAGCGGTCCCAGCTGCGCGCCGGCGAGATCGGCGCCGTTGAGATGCGCCCGCGACATCATGGCGCCGCGAAGATCGCTCTGGCGCAAATCGGCGCCGCGGAGATCGGCGCCGGAAAGATCGGCCATGACCAGCTGCACCCGCGCGAGACCGGCGCGCCGAAGACGCGCCCCTTTGAGGATCGCCAGCACGAGCCGCATGCCTTCGAGCCGCCGCTCGGAGAGATCGGTCTGCGCCAGGCTGGCGCGGGCGCCGTCGCGACCTTGGGTGTCGAGCCAGAGCGCGTGCAGCCGCAGCGCATCGCGCAGCTCGGCCTCGGATTTGCCCGCATATTGCGTGAGGATGACGTTGCGCAGCTCCGGGCGCGCAAGATCGTCCTCGGCAATGATCGCGTCGCGCAAGTCGGCGCCGGCGAAATCGGCACCGTCGAGCGTGGCGCCGCTCAGCACCGCGCCACAAAAGAGCGCGCCGCTGAACTTGGCCTCGGTGAGGTTGGCGTTCTCGAGGTTGGTGCCGGTGAAATTGGCATGGCGCATGTCGCCGTTGCTCAGATTGGCGCCGCGCATCAACGCGTCGGTGAAATCCGCGCGGACGATGACCGCCTCGCCGAGGTTGACGCCGGAGAGGTCGGCGCCCTGCGCCTCGACCGACGTGAAATCGGTGCGTCGCTCGCGCAAACGGTCGGCGACCGGCGAGCGGCGCTCATCATAATGGGCGAGCGTTGCGTCGCGCAGATCGGCGGAGGCCAGCACGGCCTTGTTGAGGCGCGCGCCGCGGCAGCACGAGCCGCGCAGATCGGCGCGCGTCAGATCGGCGCCGTCGAGATTGGCCATGCGCAGGTCGGCGGCGAACAGCACCGCCTCGCGCAGATTGGCGCCCATCAGCAGCGCGCGCTGGATGCGGGCGCCGGTGAGCTCGGCGTCGGAGAGCTCGCGGCACATGAGGTCGGCGTCGCTCAGATCATGCGCCGCCAGCAGTGCGCGCCGCCCGCCGGGCTTGCGCTCGACGAAGCGTTCATGCGCGGCCAGAACATGCTCGAGCTCGCTCGGGCTCAGCCTTATCCAGCTCTCGAGGTCGGCTTGATCGATGTCGGCCATCGCCCGCTAGGTTAGTGGCGACGGATTAAGATTCCTCTACTTCGGCGCAAACGACTGTCGGTTTGCCTCGGCGCAAGCACATCTCAATGCTAGGGACGGCGCACTCGTTGCTATCTATCATTGTGCTGGTCGCCGGCGTCCCGACCGTCATCGGTTGCGGGCCGGCTTTCGAGAAAGAGGTCGACCCAAGCGAGAAGCTGAAGGCTGCTCCAGGGGAGCGCGATGGCCACCGCATCGCGCGTTCCTTCGAGCACGAAACGACGCAGCTGCAGCGGCGCATCAGGCGTCGCGGTGAGCGCCGCCTCGACCTGCCGCTCGTCGCCATAGCCCGCGAGCACCTCGCCTTGCCGTACGGCATCGACGACGTCCGGCTGCCAGCGCGGGAAGTTGCGCAGCGTCGCCAACGGCAAGAGGCGCCGCGCCGCGTCGGCATAGCCACTATCCGCCACCACCGCGACCGTGGCGTCCCGCGCATTGAGCGCCGCCGGCGGGTCGATCCCGGGCGCCGCCCGCGCCAAGTGATGTCGGTTGAGGAGCAAGGCGTGGCGCAGCACGAGATAGGGGCGCGAGAAGCGTACGGTCTTTGCGCGCGCGAGGGTAATGCTGAGCCGCGCCATGGCGAGGTCCGCGCCACCGCGCGACATGAGAGACAGGATCTCGTCGGGCGTCTCGGCCTGGACGAAGTCGTAGGGGACGCCGAGCGCCTCGGCGAGCGCGCGGCCGAGCGCGATGTCCTCGCCGGCCAGCGTGCCGTCCGCGGCAGTCACCACATAGGGTGGGAGATCGACGGCGGTGGCGATGATCAGACCTTGCCGACGCGCCATGATCCGCGCCATGTCCGGCGCGAGCGCGCTCCCCTCCCCGCGTGCAACGCGGGGGGCAAGCGCGAGAGCGGCGAGAAGCAGGCGACGCGTCAGCATCGCCCGATCTTAGCACGCCCCTAGAAGACGAGCTTGCTGCTGACGACGATCAAGGTCGCCGCCAGCGCCAGCCGCAGCATCGCGTCGGGCACGCGCGTCGCCACTTGGCTGCCGACGATGATGCCGGGGATCGAGCCCGTCAGCAGCGCGCCGAGGAGCGTCCAGTCGATCGAGCCGAGGAACCAGTGGCCGATGCCGGCGACCAGGGTCAGCGGCACCGCATGGGCAATGTCCGATCCGACGATGCGCGCCGTCGGCAGCCGCGGGTAAAGGAGCAGCAGCGCCGTGACGCCGATGGCCCCGGCGCCAACCGAGGAGACCGACACCAGAACGCCCAGCGCCGCGCCGGTGGCGATGGTGAGGACGGCTGTGCGGCGCGGATCGAGCTCGCCGATATGGTCGCGATGGAACGACAGCAACTGCCGCCGGAAGATGAGCGAGAGCGCCGTGGCGAAGAGTGCGACGCTCAACACCGCGGTGATGACCCCGCCAGCCATCGCGCCTCTGACCTCGAGCTGCGATAGAACGAAGAGGGTGAGCGCCGTCATCGGCACGCTTCCGATCGCAAGACGGCCGACGATGCGCCATTCGATGGTGCGCGCCAGGCCGTGGATGACCGTGCCGCCGGTCTTGGTCGCCGCCGCGTAAAGAAGATCGGTCCCGACCGCAGTGCCTGGATTGACGCCGAACAGCAGGATGAGCAACGGCGTCATCAACGAGCCGCCGCCGACCCCGGTCATGCCGACGAGCGTGCCGACGGCGAAGCCGGAAAGCGCGTAGAGCAGGCTGGTCGTTGCCATGGCTATCCCGTCATGCCCGTCCAGATAGCGCAATGCATGCTGATGCTCCCCATAAGGCGTGCGAATCCCTACCGCGGCGACTCTCACCCGAGTCGAGGGCCGGCGTAAAGCTCTTTTCTGTTGCACCCACGTTTCACGCGCAACGGTTACTTCACTCAGGCTGCGCTGTCGACGGCCTGGAACGGGTGGTGGATGCCGCATTCGCGCTTCTCCGACCCCCGCCAGCGACCGGCCCGACGGTCCTCGCCGCTGCGTACCGGGTCCGTGCAGGGGGCGCAGCCGATCGAGAGGAACCCTTCGGCCTCAAGCGGATGTGGCGGCAAGCCCCGCGCCGCGCGCTCATGCTCGATGCGCTCGACCGAGTAGGCGACGAGAGGATTGATGCGGATGAGCCTGCCATCGGGCTCGATGGCGGGGAGCTTCTGCCGGGCACCGCCCTGGTAGCGCTTCCGGCCGGAAATGAGCGCGGCAAGGCCGATGAGTGCGGGGCTGAGCGGCTCGACCTTGCGGAGGCGGCAGCAGCCGTCGGCGTCACGCCGGTGGAGGTCGCCTGCCGGGTCGCGAGCCGCCAGCGTCGCCGGGTCGGGCGCAATGCTGCGGACGTCGCCGAGGCGAAGCCGCTCGACCAGCTGGTCGCGATAACGCAGCGTCTCGGCAAAGAGCTTGCCGGTATCGAGGAAGATGACGGGCGTGGTACGATCGATTCGCGCCACCATATCGAGCAACAGCGCCGATTCGCTCCCGAACGAGGAGAGAAGCGCTACGCGGCCGCGCAACTCGCGCTGCAACAACGGTTGGAGCAGCGCCTCGCCCTCAAGCCGGCCGTAGCGCCAGGCGAGCAAGGCCGCTTGCCGTGTGATATCTGTCGTCGACTCCATTTTTCCCGGACCCCGCATCAAAAAGCCCCAGCCTTGGCGCTCAAGCTGGGGCGGAACCGGGCCCTCGCTTTAGCCGCATTTCTAAAGCGCCCGCAAGCTGAAGCTCAAATCGGCGCTGTGATATAAACATATATACCTCATGATCGAGTGTCAATACGATCAGATGAACACATAGATTATGTGTTATTCGAGCCGGCAAAGATGACGCTAGGGTCAAAGGGCAAGGGATGAGCCGCCGGGTTCGCGCTCGATCAATCGAGATCACACATGCCGTCACTCGCCGAGGCAGGCGCGGGTGGTGGCGAGCGATGGCGCATCACTCCGCGCCGTGGCGGCTTGCGACGGCGTCGGGCTCGGGCGCGTCGAGCGCCTGCGCCAGCCGCGAGCGGCGTTGGGTCTGGCCTAGCCAGCGCGCCAGCCGCTCGAGATAGAGGTAGATGACAGGCGTTGTGTAGAGCGTCAGCCATTGCGAGACGAGCAGGCCGCCGACGATGGCAATGCCGAGCGGCTGGCGCAGTTCGGAGCCTGCTCCCTGGCCGAAAGCAATCGGCAGGCTGCCGAACAACGCGGCGAAGGTCGTCATCATGATCGGGCGGAAGCGCAGCAGGCAGGCTTCGTGAACCGCTTCGCGCGCGGTCTTGCTCTCGAGCCGCTGTGCCTGCAGCGCGAAATCGATCATCATGATCGCGTTCTTTTTGACGATGCCGATCAACAGGATCATGCCGACGATGGCAATCACCGACAAATCGTAGTGCAGCAGCCAGAGCATGACGAGAGCGCCGACGCCCGCTGCGGGCAGGGTGGAGAGAATCGTGATGGGATGGATGTAGCTCTCGTACAAGACGCCGAGCACGATATAGACGGCCACGATCGCGGCCACGATCAGCAAAAGCTCATTGCCCAGCGAGGATTGGAACGCCAGCGCCGACCCTTCGAAGCTG
>DATJAV010000133.1:0-2651 GCA_035515835.1 Allostellaceae bacterium | reverse complement strand
GGGCGCCGGATAGTTGCCGTACCCGTTGGCCCGGACCATCGTATTGCTGCCGCTGAAGATATTGCGGAAGCCGCTGCTCAGGCTGTTGCCGCCGCCGGGTATGGAAAAGCCCTTCTTGTCCCAGGGCTGCACCGCGCTCTTCAAACCGTCGCCCAACAGCCACGCCTTGGCGGCGTCGATGAGCCGCTCGGCCGGCACGACCTCGTCGACGAGTCCCGCCGCCAGCGCCTTCTTGGGATCGAGCTTCTTCCCTTCGAGCAACAGCGGCAAGGCGTTGCGGATGCCGATGAGCCGCGGCAGGCGCTGCGTCCCGCCGCCGCCCGGCAGCAGGCCGATGGTCACCTCGGGCAAGCCGATCTCGGTCTTGGGCAAATCGGCGGCGATGCGGCGATGGCAGGCGAGCGCGATCTCGTAGCCGCCGCCCAGCGCCGTGCCGTTGATCGCGGCGCAGGCGGGCTTGCCCGATTTCTCCAGGCTGCGCAGCAGCGCATGGAAGCGCTGGGCGAAGGCGGTGAGCGTCCGCGCGTCGGCGCCGTGGCCGAGCTCGGTGAGATCGGCGCCGGCGAGGAAGTCGCGCTTCTTCGAGGTGACGACGATGCCTTTGACGGCGGGGTCCGCGATCGCCGCCGCGACGCGCTCGCCGAAGGTCGCGACCGAGGCCTCGTTCAACACGTTCATCGACCGGTCGGTCATGTTCCAGGCGATGACGGCGATGCCGTCGGCACCGACCTCGTAATCGATCATGGCTACACCCGCTCGATGATCGTGGCGGTGCCCATGCCGGCGCCGACGCAGAGCGTGGCGAGCCCGGTGCTCTTGCCGGTGCGCTCGAGCTCGTCCAACAGCGTGCCGAGGATCATCGCGCCGGTGGCGCCCAAGGGATGCCCCATGGCGATGGCGCCGCCATTGACGTTGATCCGGTCGTGCGGAATGTCGAGCACTTGCATGAAGCGCAGCACGACCGCGGCGAAGGCCTCGTTGAGCTCGAACAGATCGATGTCGCCGACGGTCATGCCGGCGCGCTTCAACGCCTTCTCCGCCGAGAAGGAGGGACCCGTCAGCATGATGGTGGGCTCGGTGCCGATCGAGGCGAAGGCGCGGATGCGGGCGCGCGGCTTCAGGCCGAGCCTGTCGCCCGTCGCCTTGTTGGCGATGAGGACGGCGGCGGCGCCGTCGACGATGCCGGAGGAATTGCCGGCGTGATGGACATGCTCGATGCGCTCGACCTCGGGGTAGCGCTGGATCGCCACCGAGTCGAAGCCGAACATCTCGCCCGGGCCGGTGAAGGACGGCTCGAGCGAGGCGAGCGACTGCATCGTCGTGTCGGGGCGGATATGCTCGTCGCGGTCGAGCACGGTGAGCCCGTTGATGTCCCGGACCGGCACGACCGACTTCGCGAACCGGCCCTCGGCCCAAGCGCGCGTCGCGCGCTTCTGGCTCTCCACCGCATAGGCGTCGACATCGGTGCGGCTCATGCCGTATTTGGTGGCGATGAGGTCGGCCGAGACCCCTTGCGGCACAAAATAGGTGTGAAATGCCACTTGCGGATCGCTCGGCCAGGCGCCGCCCGAGGAGCCCATGGGCACGCGACTCATGCTCTCGACGCCGCCGCCGATCGCCATGTCGCTCTGCCCCGCCATCACTTGCGCCGCCGCCATGTTGCAGGCCTCGAGGCCGCTGGCGCAGAAGCGGTTGATCTGCACCCCGGCGGTGGTCTCGGCGAAGCCCGCCTCGAGCACGGCGACGCGGGCGATGTCGGCGCCTTGCTCGCCGACCGGCTCGACGCAGCCGAGCACGACGTCGTCGACCGCCCCGGTGTCGAGCGCGTTGCGATCGCGCACCGCCCGCAAGGCGGTGACGGCAAGCTGCATCGGCGTCACGCTGTGGAGCGAGCCCGACGCCTTGCCGCGGCCGCGCGGCGTCCGAACGGCGTCATAGATGAAGGCTTCGGTCATGGCGTTCCTCCGCTAGGGCTTTGACCCTAGCATAGCGGCAAGCCGCGGCGGCGCCAATCGCACCAGTGGCTAGCGCCGTGCCGTTGTCGGCTCGCCCAGCGCGGTAGCAAGCATGCGATGGAAATGGACGATGGCGCTTTCGAACTGGCCGAAGGTGAAGACCTCGTTGGCGCCGCCGCCGAGCCCGCGCTGGATGTCGCAGACGACGGCGCGGTCCTCGGCGCCGCCGGCGTTCTCGACGAAATCCGAATCACGGTTGGCGGCGGCGAGCGCGTCCTCGCTCGCGCCGCGGGCGACGGCGTAGGCGAGCATCAAGGTGCGATCGACCGCGAGCGGCTCCAGGATCACCAGCTTGGTGTGATGGGAGAAGACGTTGACGAGGGCGTTGGGAAAGAGGTGATAGACATAGGTCAGCAAGCCCTCGACCCGGCGCTCCGCCGGCGCGATCGCCGCCAGCTTGCGAATCCGCTGAAACGGATATGTCACCCGGCTGTTGCGGCCGAAGAGATCGATCAGGTTGAGGTTGTCGAAGCCATAGGGCAGGAAGGTCTTGGGATGGGTCGGGCGGATGTGATAGCCCTCGATGAAGCTTTCGAGCAGCAGCTTCCAATTGGCGGCGACCTCGGTCGCGGCGGTGGCGAAGAGCGGCTGTCCCGGCGCGATCAGCTGCGGCAACGGGGCGCCGGCGTCATCGGC
>DATJAV010000132.1:0-14840 GCA_035515835.1 Allostellaceae bacterium | reverse complement strand
AGGCGCCGGCACCGGCACGGCGCTTCGTGCGGCAATGGCTCGAGTGGCGCGCCGGCACCCGGCGCGTCGTCGTCCTGACGCTGCGAGAGGCCGGCTACTACCCGCAGATCAACAGCAGGATCGAGGCCTGGGCCGGGTTTGCCCGTTCGCTCGACGAGCGGGCTTATCTGCCGGTGATCGTGCGCGACACGGAGGCTGCGTTTGCGCCGACGCCGGCTGCGCTGCAGGGACTGACCCTCTTTCCCGAGGCCGCGCTCAATTTGGAGATTCGCGCCGCCCTCTATGAAGAGGCGTTCGTCGGGCTTTCCGTCGGAACCGGGCCGATGACGCTGCAATGGCTCAATCACCGCTGCCGTTTCATCATTTTCAAGCTGTTGGCCGCAGGCAATTTCCGGGCGCGGCCAACGCCTTTGCGCGCCATGGGGTTCGACGTCGGCGGCCCGCTGTCGACGGGCATGCCGCTCCAGCGCCTGGTATGGGAGGACGATGAGCCGGAGATCATCGATCGCGAGTTCAAGCGGATGGTCGCCGAGATCGAAGCGGATCCCGAAGCGAACGCGCGCCCTCCCATCGCCGCCGAGGCGCCCCTTCGCATCGCGCGCCGTCTCCGCCTGACCGCCCGCGGCGCTCCTGCCGAAAGGGTCTATGCGCACCTTCAGGCAGGGCATGCCGATCCGATCGTGCGCTCCGGCGCCGAAGCGGGGCGAGCCCTCATCATGCAAGCGCGCCGGCGCGCCCTCGGCTTTTGGGGCAAACTGCTGGACATGGCAGTTCCCGGCAATGTCCGTATTCCGGTGCTGGAGCGGCGCTCGGCGACCTCCATCGATGCGGATGCGCTCCTCGAAATCGCCGACTGGCTCTTGTCCTTCGGGCGCGCCGACGAAGCCCGCTCGCTCTGCGATGCCATCCTGGAGCGCGATCCCAAGCATGCCGAGGCGCTCTGCCTGGCGGGTGAGATCGATCTCCGTCGCGGACGCCTCGCGCAAGCCTTGGACCTCCTCGGGCAATCGGCCCGACTTCTCCCGACCGCGCCGGCTTGCCGGTACCGCCACGGCGTGGCGCTTCTGGCTCAGGGCCAAGACCGGGCAGCAGCGGCGGAGTTTTATGCCGCGGCGCTCGACGATCCTTCCCACGAAGCGGTGCGACTGCGGCTCAGAGAGCTGGCCTCCGACCTTGTCCTGCCCAAGGGGTTCACCTACGAGGACGCCCTGGCACGGCGTCCCATGGGTGTCGTTGGCACGGTCGGCGAACTCGATTTCCCCATCGAGCTGCCGACCCGGCGGTCCGGCCATCTCGTGATCTACTTTCGCGGTCTGTTCCACGCGGTGGCCGATACCGGGCAGCCGACGATCGTCGCCTGGGATGACAGCCGGCCTTACCGCGTCGCCGACAGGTTTGGCATGGGCTCGCACGCTCTCTCTCGGCTCCAGCGAGCGCGATTTCCGTTGGCGCCGCTGTTGGCTCGTCTTGCCTCGCCGCTGCTCCTTCGCCGCATCCCCGCTGTGGGCGTGGTTACCGCCGCCACTCTGGCGGAGCTCGATCGCCGCATCGTGGCCGGGCGAGACCGGTCGGCGTCGCCCGGCATTGAGTTGTCGCCGGGCGTCCGGTAGAGACGGCCATCTCCGGCGGTTAGGAGTCGAGGGCGAAGCGTGAGGATCGTCAAGCAGAGTCGCCGCGAGCGGCCGCTCGTGAGCCTGATCTTTCTCGATTGGAGCGTGCGCGAGAGCTTTCACGTGCTCCATTACCTGAAGCGCCAGTCGGTGCCGCGGGACGCCTACGAGACGATCGTCATCGAATTCTACGGGCGGGAGTCGTCGGCCATCGGCAAATTCGCCGATGAGGTCGACACCTGGGTCATCCTCGATATGCCGGAGACGGCCTGCTACCACAAGCATCTCATGTACAATGTCGGCATCGTCATGAGCCGCGGCGAGATCGTGATGATCGGCGATTCCGACGCCATGGTGACGGAACGCTTCATCGAGCGCATCGTCGAGGCGTTTCGCGCCGGCGGGGACATCGTCTATCACATGGACCAGTTCCGCAATTTACGCCGCGACTTCTATCCTTTCAGCTATCCGACCTTCGCCGAGGTCACGGGGCCGGGCTGCATCAACAACGACGGCGGCAAGACGGCGGGGATCCGCAACCTCTCCGACCCGATCCACGTGCGCAACTACGGCGCCTGCATGTGCGCGCGTCGCGCCGATCTCATCGCCATCGGCGGCGCCGACGAGCACATCGACTATTTGGGCCATGTCTGCGGTCCCTACGACATGACCTTCCGGCTCGTCAATTTCGGCCGACGCGAAGTCTGGGCCGAGGACGAGTTCATGTACCACACCTGGCACCCCGGCCAAGCCGGTGTCTTCGATTACATGGGCCCCCATGACGGGCGCCAGCTCTCGTCCACGGCGACCGAGGCGCTGGCGACCGGCCGCGTCGCGCCCTTGGTCGAGAACCGCGCGATCGCGCTCCTGCGCTCGGGCGTCGCCACGTCGCGAGAGGCAGTTCTCGATGAGCTCATCGATGCGCGCTACGCCGCTTCCTGGGAGCGCGGCAAGCTCACCGGCGAGATCCGCCGCACCGAGCCCGGCACCGAGGTCCCGCTCGGCCGCTACAAGGCGCATCGCCTCGCCGCGACCGAGGAGGCGGTGCGGGCCTATTTCCCGGGCGAGCGCGTCGTCCTCAACGAGCGTCCCCCGGTGCCGCGGCTCGAGGCCGCCGAGCGGGGCGCGATCGAGCGCGCCATCGACGCGCGGACGCCGCGGGCGCTTTCGCTCGCGCGCTCCTTTGCCCGCTTCTACGTTCTCGTCTTTGCGCTCCTGCATGCCGTCGCCTTGCGTGCCAAGCGTCTGCCCGGTCCGCTGCCGGAAAGCGTCAAGGCCGCGATCCTCTTGCCCATCGCGCTGCTGCTTCTGCCGTTTCTTCTCCTGCTGTTTCCGCGTCGGCTCGCGCGATCGATCCCGACCTTGCTCGCGGATACCCGTCAGGCGGCGAATGCGCTCGGCGACATCGCCATTGGCGCGCGGGACCTCCATCAATGCGAAAGCGGCACACCTCTCCTTGCCATTGTCGGCAGCGTCCATGCGCTGTTCTTTCTGGCGATTTTGCGGTTTCTTAACCTGATGCCGGCCTGCGCGCTGCGCTTGGCCAAGACCGTTCCCGAAATGGCCCGCATCCTCGGCGACCTCGAGCGCGCGAGTTGGCCCGGACGCATTCTCCTCGCCGACGCTCTCCTCGCCCGCTTCCATCAAGCGGCCCTCGGCAGCCCGCTGCAGCGTCGGCTGGTGATCGTATGAGGCTCGGCGGCGGTGCCGTCAGGCGTTGCGGTAGGCGCCCTTCCCGAGCATGGGCAAGCCCCTGATCAGCTCGGCGATGCCGTCATCGAGCGAGTGCCGCGGCGCAAAGCCGGTCGCCTCGATGCGCGCGTTGGAGACGATGTAATCGCGCTTGTCCGGGTCGCGGCCGATCGGCGCCTCGACATAGACAAGATCGGGCAGGAAGCGCTTGATGCGCTCGCAGAGCTCGACCTTCGAGAGATTGGCATCGGACAAACCGACATTGAAAGGCCGGCCGCGCATCGCCGCGAAATTCTCGACGCCGTGCTGGAAGGCCCGCGCGACATCGCGCACATGGATGTAGTTGCGCTTGAAATGGCCCTCGAACAGCATGATTGAGCGGTCGGTAAGCGCCCGATGAACGAAGTCGTTCACCAGCAAATCGAGCCGCATGCGGGGCGCCATGCCGAAGACCGTGGCGAAGCGGAAGCTCAGCGCATTCTCGCGTTCCAGCACGATGCGCTCTGCCTCGACCTTGTCGCGACCGTAGAGCGAGATCGGTCGGAGCGGCGCGTCCTCGGTGCATTGCTTGTCGCGCTCGCCGATGCCGTAGCCGCTGTTGGTGTTGGGGTAGAGGAGGCGCTGGCCCGCGCCGAGCAGTCCTGCCAGCAGTGCGATGGCGTCGCGGTTGGTCGAGGTGGCGCCGATCGGATCGCGGTCGCAGGCCGGTGCTCCCACCAGCGCCGCCAGCGGAATGACCACATCCGCCTTGGCAACGAGCGGCCTCAGCGCGGCCTCCTGGCGTGCGTCGCCGCGCACCACGGCGAATCGGGGATCGGCGCAATAGGCGGCGAGGCTGTTCTGCTCGTACATGAAGTTGTCGAGCACGGTGACGGCGTGGCCGGCCTCGAGCAGTGTCGGCACCAGCGTCGAGCCGATATAGCCGGCGCCGCCGGTAACGAGGATGGATAAGCGCTCGCCGGTCATGCGTGGCCTCAGTTGCAGGCGCGATCGAGCACGTGATGCAAGCGCTCGATCTGCGGGCGAAGGTCGAAGGGGTGGTTGCCGACGAAAAACCCGAGGTCATGGGCGGCATTGGCGTTGGGGAGCGCGCCGACCGTCGTGTAGTCGTAGTGCCGTGCCACGTCGTGACGGGTGATGCAGCCGCCGGTGATGACGCGATAGCCGATATCGGCATCTTTGAGCGCCGCCAGCACGCGGCGGCGGTCCGGCGAGCGCTTCGGATCGAGGACGATCGTGAAGGAGAAGGCCGAGCTCTTGCCGTGCTCGCGCTGGATGATGAAGCGCTCGTCGCCGGCGAAGAGCGCGGTGAAAAGCTGCCAGTTGCGCCGCCGCATCGTCGTCATGGCCGGGAGCTTCGGCAGTTGCGCGCTGCCGATCGCCGCGGTGATCTCGAGCGGTCGCAGATTGTAGCCGGGCACGAGAAAGCGATAGGCCTCGACGAAATCGTCGGGGCTGCGCTCGTAGAGCACGCTGTCGGCCGGCAGGTCGCGCGTCCAGCCATGCGCGCGGAGCGCGCGCGAGAGCTCGAAAAGCTCGCGGTCGTCGGTGAGGACGATGCCGCCCTCCATGGTCGAGAGGTGATGCGAAAAGAAGGTGCTGAAGCTGGCGACATCGCCGAACGCGCCGGTCTTCTGCCCGGCAAGCTCGGCATCCATGGATTCGCAGTTGTCCTCCATGAAGTAAAGCCCGTGCCGGTCGGCGAAGCGGCGCATGACGTCGAGCGGCGCCGGATTGCCGAGGATGCTGACGCCGACGACGAGCCGCGTCTGCGGCGTCAACGCCGCTTCCAACGCCTCGACATCGGCGTTGAGGGTCGCGAGGTCGACGTCGATGATGCGGAGCTTCAGCCCGTATTGATGCAGCGGATGATAGGTTGTGCTCCAGGCGATCGCCGGAACGATGGCCTCGTCGCCGCGCCGGAGCGGCCGGTCCTTCTTGTAGAAGAAGCTCGCGACGGCGATCAGGTTGGCCGACGAGCCGGAATTGGCCATGACCGCATAGCGGCGGCCGAAATAGCCGGCGAAGCTCTCCTCGAAGCGCGCCACCTCCGGCCCCATGGTGAAGCGCCCGCTGTCGAGCACCCGCTGCATCGCCGCGCGCTCCTCGGCTCCCCAGGTATCGGCGGCGAGCTCGTAGAACATGGCCTCCTCAGAACGGCGGCAGCGCTTGGCGCGCGGCGAGCTTGGCGTGGCGGGGATCGGGGCGCCAAGCCTTGCCCGGCCGCAGCAGCGCATGCGCCGCCTCGGCGATACTTGCCGGATCGGGATAGAACGCCGCTTCGAGGCTCGGTGTGGTCGGGCAGGGCGTCGGCGCATAGCCGAGCCGCTTGAGGCGCAACCCCGTCTCGCTTTCGGCGAGCTGCGCCGTGATCTCCGCTCCGGCACCGGCACTCGTCCAGGAATTGTCGACGACGACGACCCGCCCGGTCCGCCGCGCCGAGGTGCGGATCGTCGCCATGTCGAGCGGCACCAGCGAGACTGGATCGATCACCTCGGCGGCAATGCCGATCTCGCGTAGCAGTTCGGCGGCGACCAGGCATTCGCGCAGCATCTGCGAGATGCCGACGAGGGTCACGTCATCGCCGCTGCGGCAGCGCCGCGCCTGGCCGAGTTCAATGACATAGGGCGCCTCGGGTACCGCCGCCTCGGTCGGATAGAGCTGGCGATGCTCGACGAAAATGACGGGGTTGTCGTCGCGAATGGCGGCGATGAGGGAGCCCTTGGCGTCGTAGGCATTGCTCGGCGCGACCACCTTGAGGCCGGGAATGTGCATGAAGAGCCCGTGCAGTCCCTGGCTATGCTGGGCGCCCTGGCCCCAGGAGCGGCCGATCATGCTGCGCACGACCAGCGGCACCTTGACGTGTCCTCCATACATGTAGTGCGCCTTGGCTGCGACATTGACCAGCTGATTCATGCAGAGCAGCAGGAAGTCCATGCGGATATGCACATGGATCGGCCGCAGTCCAGCCATCGCGGCGCCGATGGCGACGCCGGTCATGGCGTCCTCGGAGAGCGGTGTGCCGAAGACCCGCTCCGGGCCGAACCGCTCCAGGAGCCCGCGGGTCGAGCCCTGTATCGCCTTATGGTCGTCGACATCAAGTCCCATGACAAAGACGCGCGGATCGCGCTCCATCTCCTGCGCCACCGCCTCGCGCAGTGCCGCAACGTAGGTGAGCGTCCGCTCGTGGCTATTCTGCGAAGACATCGCTGGTCAACTGCTCGCGGCCGGGGAAGGGGCTTTGCTCGGCGAAGGCGACCGCCGCGGCGATCTCCGCCGCAATGGCGGCGTCGATGCGGTCGCGGTCTCTGCCATCGAGCGCGGCGCCCAGCCGCGCGATCTGGTCTCGCGCTTGCCAGGCCTCGAGCTCGGCGCGCGAGCGATAGCCGGCATCGTAGTCCTCGTTGGGTCCGACATGCTCACGCCAGCGATAGGTGCGGCATTCGAGGAAGGCGGGGCCGCCGCCCTGGCGCATCGTGGCGTAGGCGGAAGCGGCCGCCGCGCGGATCGCGAGCACGTCACCCTCGGCGAGGAGCGTCGCCGGGATGCCATAGGTCGAGACCCGGGCGCAGAGCTCGTCGCTGGCCCAGCGTCGGCTGGTCGGCG
The DNA here is from genome assembly GCA_035515835.1 of Allostellaceae bacterium. Taxonomy (GTDB): domain Bacteria; phylum Pseudomonadota; class Alphaproteobacteria; order ATCC43930; family CGMCC-115725; genus DAHUYF01. Next base: position 7,932 of record DATJAV010000132.1, on the reverse strand, counting down.
CGTGGATCGCGTAACCGTTGTTCTCGCAGACGAAGAGGATGGGCAGGCGCTTCAGCGCGGCGAAATTGAGGCTCTCGGAGAAGACCCCCTCCTCGGTGGCGCCGTCGCCGAGGAAGCAGACAACGATCCGTCCGCCTCCCTCTCGCTTCAATGCCAGCGCGTAGCCGGCCGCCACTGGGATGTTGGTGCCGACGACGGCTGAGGCGCCGAGGATCCCGTGCGCTATGTCGATGAGGTGCATCGAGCCGCCCTTGCCGCCGGCGCTTCCCGTATCCTTGCCATAGAGCTCGGCCATGAAGGCGGGCAGCGAACCGCCCTTGGCGAGATAGGCGGCATGGCCGCGATAGGTGATGGAGACGATATCCTCTGCCCGCAGCGGGTCGCAAATGCCGACCGCCACGGCTTCCTGGCCGATCGAGAGGTGCACCGGGCTCTTGATGTGGTCGCCAGGATATAGGCGCGCCACCTCCTCCTCGACGCGGCGGATGCGCTGCATTGCGCGGTAGATGCGTTGCCGTTCTTCGAGGGAAACGCTCGCCATCATTGGCGCAGGGTTCGATTGGTGCTCATGGTCATAGGATGTTGACGCGTCGGGATTTATACAGCGTCTATCGTATGGATTGAAAGCACCGCCACGGCAATGACCAGCCAGAGCCTTCGTTAATGGTGCCAGGCGGCGGCGCTGGCGGCCTGACGAGCGGAGTTGCTGGGGATCTTGTGCGCTCCGATCAAGTTGGTCGTTTTATCCTCGTCATAGGTCAACCTCAGTCTAGGCTCCCGCGACGCGCGGCGCTGCGGGGCGGCCGTTGCTGTATTCCGGGACCAGCGTCTTCAAGAGGCCCATGACGCGCTCCTCGCGGCGTTCGCGGGCGTGCTCGGCGAGCTCGTCGAGCGCGCGCGACAGCATGGCGTAGTCGATGATGCGGGGTGCCGCAAGGCGAATGCCGGCGGCTTCCGTCGGCAGCAGCGGCTCGTTGGCGTGAAAGAGCTCCTCGGACAGCTTCTCGCCGGGGCGGAGGCCGATATAGGCGATCTTGATGTCCTTGTCGGGCTTCAAACCAGCCAGGCGGATCATCTGCCGCGCGAGATCGACGATCTTGATCGGCTCGCCCATGTCGAGAACGTAGATCTTGCCGCGCTCCTCGCCGTCCTTCATGGCGAGCGCGGAGGCGGCGAGCACCAATTCCACCGCCTCGCGCACGGTCATGAAGAAGCGCTGGATCTCAGGATGCGTCACCGTCAAAGGCCCGCCCTGAGAAAGCTGGCGTTGGAAGAGCGGCACCACCGAGCCGGTCGAGCCCAGCACGTTGCCGAAGCGGACGGTGATGAAGCGCGTGCCGCCGGGGATGCGCTTTTCCACCATGTCGAGCGCCTGGCAAATGCTCTCGGCGAGGCGCTTGGAGGCGCCCATGACGTTGGCGGGGTTCACCGCCTTGTCCGTCGAGATCATCACCATGGCGCGGACGCCATGGGCGCGGCAGGCCTCGGCGACATGGCGCGTGCCCAGAGCGTTGGTGACGAGGCCTTCGATCGGGTTGGCCTCGACCATCGGCACATGCTTCATCGCGGCGGCGTGAAAGACCAGCTCCGGCCGCTCGCGCGCGATGATCTCGTCGATGCGTTGGCGCTCGCGCACGTCGCCGATGAGGGCGCGGCGCGGTAGCGTTGCCTGCCGTTCCTCGAGCTCGCGATCGATCGTGTAGAGCGCGAATTCGTTGTTGTCGACGAGGACGATGCGCGCCGGCTCGTAGGCCGCGATCTGACGCACCAGCTCGCTGCCGATGGTGCCGCCGGCGCCGGTGACGAGGACGCGCCGGCCGGCCACCAGCGCCCGCATCCCCTGACGGTCGAGCACCGCCTGCGAGCGTCCCAACAGATCCTCGATGGCGACAGGTTCGAGCGCCGGACCTTCTTCGCTCTCGTCGACGGTTCGCTTGAAGTCGGTGAGGCGAGGCAAGCGGGCCAAGGGAATGGTGAGCGCGTCGGCCATGTCGAGGAGCCGGCGCACCTGCGAGCCCTCGAGCCCCGGCGCGGTGATGATGAGGCGCTGCGGGCGGTCGCCGTCGCGCGTCAGCCGCTCCACCACCTGCGGCAGCTCGTCGATCGTGCCCAGTACCGGAATGCCCGAGAGCTCGCGGCCGACCCGCGTCAGCGTGACGCCGACGATGCCGACGACGCGATAGGGGCGATCGGGATCGCGCGCCATCTCGCCGATGAACATGGCGGCGCTGTCGCGGGCGCCGATCAGCAGCACCGGCACGCTGTTGGGATGGGTCGCCTCGAGAATATGGCCGAGGCCGCGGTCCTTGTAGGCGCGATAGGCAAAGCGCGGACCGCCCAGCAGGAACATCAGCACCAGCCAGTTGATGAGCGGCAGCGAGCGCGGCATCTCTTCCAAGCGGGTGACGACGAACATCACCGGAAAGAACAGCAGCGTGACGATGGTGACGGCGCGCAGCAGCGCCAGCATGTCGGGCAGCGAGGCATAGCGCCAGATGCCGCGATAAAGCCCGGTCCACCAGAAGACCGCCCCGGCGATGGCGGTAAAGGCGAGGTCGTAGCCGATCAGGAGCGGCAGCGAATACGCCGCGACGCTGTCGCCGACGCGGAGATAGAACGAGACGACGAACGACAAGGCAGCCATCATGACGTCATGGCCGAAGGCGGCGTTCGTCCGGTTCGATCCCATCATTGCTGTCGCACCCACGGGTTGGGCCGGACGTTAGAGAAGCGAGGCCGTGGCGGCAAGACGGTGGATGCTCTAGAACGCGGCGGCGCATGACCTTTGTCGTCAGCAAGCTTTTTTGGGGCACGGCCGCTCCCGGCAATCTGCTCGTGCTGTTGCTCGTCGCGGGGCTGCTCTGGCAGTGGCGCAGCCGGCGGCGGCGCGGGTTCGGCATCGTCGTCCTGGTGGCGCTGGCGCTGCTGGCGATCACCGCGCTGCCGGTGGGCGAATGGCTGGTGGCCCCGCTCGAGGAGCGCTTCCCGGTGCCGGCGCTGCCTGAGCGGGTCGACGGTATCGTCGTACTGGGCGGAGCAGTCGAGACGCGGACCAGCCGGGCCGGCGAGGTCCACCTCAACGACTCGGCCGACCGCGTCGTCGAGGCGGCGGTGCTGGCGCGGCGCTATCCCGAGGCGAAGCTGCTGGCGAGCGGCGGCGACGGCGATCTCATTCCGGAGGGCGGCGAGCAGGACGCGGAGCTGACGCGCAACCTGCTGATCGAGCTCGGCGTTGCGCCGGATCGCATCCTGGTCGAGGACCGCTCGCGCAACACCATCGAGAACGCGATCTATTCTCGTGACATAGCGCAGCCGAAACCGGGCGAGGTTTGGCTCCTCGTGACCTCGGCCTGGCACATGCCGCGCGCGGTCGGCTGCTTCCGCCATGTCGGGTTCGAGGTGCTGCCTTACCCCGTCGATTTCCGCACGGCGGCGAAGAAGGACTGGCTATTCTCGCTCTCCCGCCACCTGGCGTTGCTCGACATCGCCGCCAAGGAATGGGTCGGGCTCGTCTCCTATCGTCTGCTTGGTCGCATCGACAGCGTATTTCCCGCGCCTCAGGCGACGGATTCCGCCAGCACGCGGCGGTAGAGCGCCACCGTCGCAGCGCCGACCGCGTCCTCCGCTAGGTCGCTCTCGACCAGCGCACGGCTGGCCGCGCCGAAGCGACGGCGAAGATCGGCGTCCATCATCCGCTCCAGCGCCTGAGCCAGCGCATCGGGATCGTCGGGCGGCACCAGCAGCGCATTGCGGTCGGCGCGCGCGATCTCGCGGCAGCCCGGCACATCGGTGGCGACAATGGGGCGCGCCATGGCGGCCGCCTCGAGCAGGCTCTTGGGCAGCCCTTCGCGACGCGAGGGCAGGACGGCGACATGCGCCTCCTGCCAAAGGCTGCGGATGTCGCCGACCTGCCCTAGCCAGGTGATGCCCGGCAGCATGCGCCAGCGCGCCAGCGTCGCCTCGTCGATCGAGCTCGGATTCTCGGGGTCGGGGGTGCCGGCGATGCGCAGGCGCAGATCGAGGCCGCGGCGCTGCAGGCGCTGCTGCGCCTCGATCAGCGTGGCGAGGCCCTTGTCGGCGAGAAGGCGGCCGGCGAAGCCGGCGACGACCGGCGGCGCCGGCGGCTCGGGCGTCGGCTGAAAGCGCTTGGTGTCGATGCCGGAGCCGCGGATGACGGCGATGCGCGGGGCGGCGCGCGGGTTGAGCGCCAGCAGGAGCCGGCGGTCGTCCTCGTTCTGGACGATGACATGGGCATTGGGACGCTCGATGAGGCGGGTCAGCAGCGCCGTGACGGGACGGCGGAGCAGCCGGGCGCGGAGGCTGGGTGAGCTCGCGACGAAGCCGACGCCGGTCACGGCGTTGATCACCGCCGGCACGCCCGCCCAAAGCGCCGCGAGGCTGCCGAGCACCGCCGGCTTCAGCGCCACGTGATGGACGAGATCGGGCCGCTCGCGGCGGTAAAGCTGCGCGATCTCGGCGATGGCGGCGAGCGTCGCCCAGGGGCCGATGCTGCCGCGGCGCCACCGGAGCGGGTGGAGCGCGAAGCCCTCGGCGCGAATGCGCTCGCCATGCTCGGCGACGCGCGTCGCCACGGCGACATCGAAGCCCGCGCGCTGCGCCGCGCGCGCCATGGGCAGGCGATGCGACCAGAAATACCAGTCCTCGGTGACGAGGTAGAGGAGCTTCGGGGGGGCGCTCAAGGCGACCCTTCGGCGAGAAAGGCGCGACATGTTGCCGCCAGCCCTTCGTCGAGCGAAAGCCGCGGCCGCCAGCCGAGCCGCTCGCGGGTCGCGAGGTCGTCGACGCGGAGCGAGCCGATGAGGCGCTCGGCAGAGGCGGCGCGGCCCAGGAGCGCCGCGGCGTGGCGCAGCAGCGTCGGCGGGAAGGGGAAGAGCCGCGGCGTCTGGCCGAGCGCGCGGGCGATGCGCCGCACCAGCTCGGGGGTGGAGACGTTCTCGTCGTCGCGCAGCAGGAAAGTCTCGCCAGGCGCCGCGGGATGCGTCAGCGCTACGTCGATGAGATCGAGGAGATTGTCGAGCGCGATGAGGCTCCGCCGGTTGTCGATGGCGGCAAAGGGGAGCGGCAGGCCGCTCCGGACGAGGCGGAGGAGCGCGCGGAAATTCGCCTTGACGCCGGGACCGTAGACGAGGGGCGGGCGCAGGATGACGAGTGCGTCGCCGGCTTGGCTGCGCATCGCTTCCTCCATGCGCCATTTGGCGAGGCCATAGGCATCCTCGGGGGCGGGCGGCTGATGGCCGCGGAAGGGAAGGCTCGGCGTCGCGTCCCCCAGCACCTTGATCGAGCTCATCAGCAGGATGCGGGGGATGCCGGCACTCCGCGCTGCCCGCGCGAGCGCCGCCGCGGTGGCGGCTTCGCTCTCGATCGCGCTTTGCTCGTCGGCGAGCGCGACATGGGCGCGGCTCGCGAGATGCACCACAGCGCCCGCGCCCGCGAGAAGCGCCGGCCAGTCGCTTTCGGGGCCGAGTATGCCGGCGGCGCGGACGACGATGTCGGGCCCAAGCGCCACCGGCTCCTTCACGACCGCGACGACCGGCTTCCCCTCCCCCGCCAGGCGCTGCACCAGCGCCCGGCCGATGAAACCGGCGGCGCCGGTGACGACGATGGGGGTGAGATTCTGCAGGGCGGTGCTCCTCGCGACGGACAATACCGGGTCGGCGGGCAATGTCATCTGGGGCCGCGCGGTGAAAACCCGATGGGCTCGACGGCTACGAACGTCCGACGTGTTCGGCACGAGCAAACCCGGTTGACGGTCCTCTCGTCATCTGTGCCAAGCCGCTATCATTACGAAGATGGCGTTTCCTCTGGCACGCGCGGCCGAACGGCTGGCTCGCGATCAGGCGCTGGACAGCGTGCTTCGGCTTTTGCGACCCCATCTCGGCCGCCCCGGACGGAGCGAAAGGCTGAGGAACGACGATTCGTGGCGCATCGAGCGCGGGAGCGCCTCCACGCCGAGATCGCCGAGGATATCGGTGCCGACGCCCTCGCCCGAGCGGCCGGCGCCGCCGATCGTTACCAACTCGCACGCAGCTTCGGCGCGACCTATGGCACCTCGCCGCATGCCTACCTCGTGCAGCTCCGCCTGTTGCGCGCCCGCCAATTGCTTGCCGAGGGAGAGCGACCCGCGACCGTCGCGGCAGCTTGCGGCTTCGCGGATCAGAGCCATCTCGGCCGTTGGTTCCGACGCGCCTACGGGCTGACGCCGGGCGCCTATCGCACCGGCTGCACGGGCGTTCCAGACACCATGACGGAGATCGGCTGAACTAGCTCTCCGCACCGGCAAAGGGACGGCCGGCATGGTCTTCGATACGAAGGTGGCGATCCTGGTGCTGGACGACCTCGTCCTCTGGCAAAAGCCGAACGTGTCGGCATTCCTTGCCACGGGCATCGCCGGGGCGGCGCCCGAGGCGATGGGCGAGCCCTACGAGGACGCGGCGGGCCGCCGGCACGCCCGTCTCCTCGGCCAGCCCATCCTGATCTTCGCGGCGCGGCCCGAGACGCTGCTGCGCGCGTACCGCACCGGGATTGAGCGCGGCCTCATCCGCGCCGTCTATGTCAGGGCGATGTTCACCACCGGATACAATGCGGCAAATCGCGCCGTGTTCCGCGATGCGGCAAATCGCGCCGTGTTCCGCGCCGAGCCGGCGGAAGCGCCAGACCTTGTGGGGGGCGCTGCGAGGGGCGAAGAAAGATGTGGACAAGGCCACGAAGGGAGCGTCGTTGCATCCGTAGAACCGTTCGTGGGTCAACTCGGTGAACTCCCGCCAGGGGCGCTAACCGTGGTTCATGCTCGATGCTGTTCGAGTCTGCAGTGCGCTGAGCCGGCCGGTCGGAGGGAGGTGATACCTTGGTCCAATAGAAAGTCTTCGCCGCAAGCGGCAAATGTGGGCAGAGGACGGGTGCGTCCTGCCGTCAGCACCGGACGACGCTGTGGACACGATCTGAAGTCCGTCCACGGCAACGTTGATGTGACGATCACCCTCAGCTGAACCGCACCCCTCGATGTAGGAGAAGCGCGATGCCCGACCCTTCGCAGTTCGACACCGACCGCACCTATCCGGGCCGGTGGACGGTCACTTTCAGCAACCCACCGATCAATATGTTCGTCCCCGCGACAATCATCGAATTGGGGGCGCTGATGACCGACCTCGAGGCGGACCCGTCCGTGAGGGCCGTCGTGTTCCAGTCGGCCAATCCAGATTTTTTCATCGCCCATCTCGACGTGTCCAAGGCGGCAGAGCGGCCAGAGGTGCTCGGCTTTTGGCGCGACTTTGTGCTGCGCCTCGTCCTCGCCAGTCGTGAGCATCGCCAAGATTCGCGGCCGTACGCGCGGCATCGGTAACGAGTTCGTGCTGGCCTGCGACATGCGGTTCGCCAGCCGGCAAAGCGCCCTATTCGGCAACCCCGAGATCGGCGTCGGACTGGTCCCGGGCGGTGGAGCGCTGGAATGGCTCCCGCGCTTGGTCGGCCGCTCGCGGGCGCTTGAGATCGTGCTCAGCGCCGACGATTTCGATGCCGATGTCGCCGACCACTATGGCTGGGTCAACCGCACGCTGGACGATGACGAGCTCGATACTTTCGTCGAAACGCTCGTCGGGCGTCTGGCCTCGTTCGATCGAGAAACGCTAGCAGCGGCGAAGGGCCAACTCAATCGGATCGGGATGCCGACCGCGGCCGACTTCAAGTCAAGCACCGACCTGTTCTTCCCGCTGCTCGCCCTGCCCGGCGCGCAGGCGCGTCGCACCAAGATCCGCGACATTGGGTACGGCGTTCCGAGCGACTTCGAATTGAACTTCGGGCGGTACCTGTCTTCGTTCGGGCCGGCGAAAGGCTAGTACACGGACACCCGGCCTGATGCTGTCCACATGCGCCAGCCATCATCGTGGGGTGGAGAAATGAGCGGTGGAATTTTCT
>DATJAV010000131.1:0-13780 GCA_035515835.1 Allostellaceae bacterium | reverse complement strand
GCTCGTCAAGGCGCCGCGCCTCGGCGCTCCGCAGCAAGGCGGCGTCGAGGAGGCGGCGCTCGGTGACGCCATGGCGCGTCCGCGTCAGCACGAAGCCCTCGCCCGGCAGCGCCTCGCCGATCCAGCCGCGCTCGCTCTCCGGCGCCAGCGCGTCGAGACGCGCCGCCAGCGCGCGGACAGCCTCCCGCGCCCGCTCTTTGTCGTCGAGGAGCGCGGTGTTCAGCAGCGCGGCGATCGCCGCTTGCTCGACCACGTCGAGGCTGCCGACCTTGCGCAGCAGCGGCTGCAGCAGGTTGCGCACCTGGCGCGCCTGCTCGACCAGGTCCCTCAGGTCGTTCCCGGCGCGCTGCACGCCGTCATGCTGGCGAAAGACGGCGTCGCGCAAGCCCGTGCTGATGCGATGCTCTTCAAGCGCCGCCTCGTTCTTGAGATAGATCGCCTTGCCCGAGCCGCGCTTCACCTGAAAGAGCGGCGGTTGCGCGATATAGAGGAAGCCCTTGTCGATCAGCGCCGGCATCTGACGGAAGAAGAAAGTGAGCAGCAAGGTGCGGATATGACTGCCGTCGACATCGGCGTCGGTCATGATGATGATGCGGTGATAGCGCGCCTTCTCGGCATCGAACTCCTCCGAGCCGATGCCGGTGCCGAGCGCGGTGATGAGGGTGCCGATCTCGGCCGAGCTCAGCATCTTGTCGAAGCGCGCGCGCTCGACGTTCAGGATCTTGCCCTTGAGCGGCAGGATCGCCTGGAAGCGGCGGTTGCGGCCTTGCTTGGCGGAGCCGCCGGCGCTGTCGCCCTCGACGATGAAGAGCTCGGACTTGGCGGGGTCGCGCTCCTCGCAATCGGCGAGCTTCCCCGGCAGGTTGGCAAAGTCGAGCGCGCCCTTGCGCCGCGTCAGATCCCGCGCCTTCCGCGCCGCCTCGCGCGCTGCCGCGGCCTCGACCACCTTGGCGACGACGCGCTTGGCGTCGGCGGGATGCTCCTCGAGCCATTGCTGCAGCCGGTCGCCGATCAGGCCTTCCACCACTGGCCTAACCTCGGACGACACCAGCTTCTCCTTGGTCTGCGAGGAGAATTTGGGGTCGGGCACCTTGAGCGAGAGGATGCAGGTCAAGCCTTCCCGCATGTCCTCGCCGGTGAGCGGGACCTTCTCCTTCTTGGCGATACCGCTCTCATTGGCGTAGTTGTTGACGGTGCGCGTCAGCGCCGCGCGGAAGCCCGCCAAATGCGTGCCGCCGTCGCGCTGCGGGATGTTGTTGGTGAAGCACAGCATGGTCTCGTGATAGCTGTCGGTCCACTCCATCGCGACTTCGACGGTAATGCCGTCGCGATCGCCGGTGATGTTGATGGTCTGCGCGTGCAGCGCCTGCTTCGAGCGGTCGAGATATTTGACGAAGGCCTCGAGCCCGCCCTCGTAATGCATCTTCACCTGTTTCGGCTCGACGCCGCGGGCATCGGTCAAGGTGAGCGTCACGCCGGAATTGAGGAAGGCGAGCTCGCGCAGCCGATGCTCCAACGTCTGGAAATCGAACTCGGTCTTGGTGAAAGTGCGCGGGCTGGGGAGGAAGGTGATCTCTGTCCCGGTCTTGTGGCCGGCCTTGCCGTCGCCGGGCAGCAGGGGTGCTGCGCCGACATCGGCGAGCGGCGCCTCGGGATCGCCGTCGAGAAAGCGCATGAAATGCTCGCGGCCGCCGCGGAAGATGCGGAGATCGAGGCGCTGCGAGAGCGCGTTCACCACCGAGACGCCGACACCGTGTAAGCCGCCCGACACCTTGTAGGAGTTCTGGTCAAACTTTCCGCCGGCATGGAGGTGGGTCATGATGACCTCGGCGGCCGAGACGCCTTCCTCCTCGTGGATGTCGACCGGTATGCCGCGCCCGTTGTCGGTGACGGAAACGGAGCCGTCGGCGTTGAGCGTCACCGCGATGGTGTCGCAATGGCCGGCCAGCGCCTCGTCGATCGAGTTGTCGACCACCTCATAGACCATGTGGTGCAGACCCGAGCCGTCATCGGTGTCGCCGATATACATGCCGGGGCGCTTGCGCACGGCATCGAGACCGCGCAGGACCTTGATCGATTGCGCATTGTAGTCGTCCCCACCCTCTGGGGTCTCCGGAATATTGGTGTCGCTCATTCTCGCTTTCCCAAAGAAAAACTACTGTGGCGCGACCGTGCCGTTGGCCACGCCGAAGAACTGCGCCGCACCGTCGAGCTCGGCGAAGAGCGCGCGCTCGGTGCCGGTGAGCCAGGCCTGAACGCCCAGCCCCAGGAGCTCGGCAAAGAGCGCAGCGCGGCGCTCGGCGTCCAAATGCGCCGTCACCTCGTCGAGCAGCATCACCGGCGCCGCGGCGCGCTCCTTCGCTTGCAGCCGCGCTTGCGCCAGCAGCACGGCGACGAGCAGCGCCTTCTGCTCGCCCGTCGAGCACTGTGCCGCCATGACGCCGCTCTGGGCGTGGCGGACGACGAGGTCGCCGCGATGCGGCCCCACCGTGGTGACGCCGCTCTCGGCATCGATGCGGCGCGCCGCCTGCAGCCGCCGACGCAGCTCCGCCTCGGCGGCGAGCGCCGGCATCGCGTCGAGCCGTTGCTCCACCTCGCCAGTGAGCGCGAGCTCGGCCGCCGGAAAGGGACCGTCGCCGGCCCGGCAGGCGGCATCGAGCCGCGCCGTGACCTCGCGCCGCGCCGCCGCCACGGCGATGCCGTGCTCGGCCATGCGCTCCTCGAGCGCGCCGAGCCAGGCCGGATCGGCGGGGCCATCGCGCAGCAGCCGCGCCCGCTCGCGCATCGCCTGCTCATAAGCCGAGACCCGCGCGGCGTGCCCGGGGTCGAAGCCGTAGACCAAGCGGTCGAGGAAGCGGCGCCGCGGCGCGCTCGCCTCCTGGAAGAGCCGATCCATCAACGGCGTCAGCCAGATGAGGCTCAGATGCTCGGCGAGCGCCGCCTGGGTCTTGGCGGGCGCGCCGTCGATGCGCAGCAGCCGACGCTCGCCGCTCTCGCTTTCGGCATCCCGCCCGGTGCCGATCTGGAGCGGGCCACGCTGCGTCGCCACCGTCGCCGCGACGCGCCAAGCGCCGGGTGTTGCGCCGCCCGGAGGCGCCGGCGGCCCGCGGCGATCGACCTCGGCCAGCTTGGCGCGACGCAGGCCACGCCCGGGCGAGAGGAACGAGATCGCCTCCAAAAGATTCGTCTTTCCGGCGCCGTTGGGACCGGTCAGCACCACCGGACGCTCGTCGACCTCGAGGCGTGCCGCGGCATAGCCGCGGAAATCGGTGAGCATGAGGCGCAGCACAGCGAGCCGCGTCGCGCCGCCGGGTGAGGCCACGCTCATGATATGGGGATCAGCACCCCCTTCCACCAGCATCCCCGTTCCGCCGTCTCTCAGACGCGCATCGGCATGAGGACATAAAGCGCGCTGGCATCGGCGGCATCGCGCACGATGGTGGGCGAGCCGCCATCGGCCATGACGAAGCGCGCGCCCTCGCCCTCGATCTGCTCGGTGATGTCGAGCAGGTAGCGCGCGTTGAAGCCGATCTCGAGCGGCGTCGCGCCGTAGCGCACCTCGAGCTCCTCGGTGGCGGTGCCGTTCTCGGGGCTCGTCGCCGAGAGCAGCAGGCTGCCCTGCTCGATGGTGAGCTTGACGGCGCGGCTCTTCTCGCTGGAGATGGTGGAGACGCGATCGACCGCCTCGGCGAAGAGCTTGCACTCGACCTCGAGGATCTTGTCGTTCCCGGTCGGGATGACGCGGTCGTAGTCCGGGAAAGTGCCGTCGATCAGCTTCGAGGTCAGCACCGCGTTGCCGAAGACAAAGCGGATCTTGGTGTCGGAGAGCGAGATCTGCACGTCCTGGTCGATCTCGTCGATGAGCTTCCTGAGCTCCGTCACCGTCTTGCGCGGCACGATGACGCCGGGCATGCCGGCGGCGCCTTCGGGCAGCGGGATCTCCATGCGCGCCAAGCGATGCCCGTCGGTTGCCACGGCGCGCAGCATCGGCACGTCGTTGCTGCGAGCGGCGTGAAAGAAGATGCCGTTCAAGTAATAGCGCGTCTCCTCGGTGGAGATGGCAAAGCGCGTGCGGTCGATGAGCCGCTTCAGATCCGCCGCCGGCAGCGTGAAGCCGTGCGGCAGCTCGCCGCCCGCCATCAGCGGGTAGTCCTCCGCCGGCAGGCAGGCGAGCGTGAAGCTCGAGCGGCCCGAGCGAAGGCTGAGCGAGCCCTTGTCGGCCAAGCCCTCGATCTCGACCTGGGCCCCTTCGCGCAGCTTCCGCACGATGTCGTAGAGGGTATGCGCCGGCGCGGTGGTGGCGCCTTTGCGCACCCCGTCGGCAGCGACCGAGGCGACGATTTCCAGATCCATGTCGGTGGCGGAGAGCGCCAGCTGCCCCTGTTCCGCGCGCAGCAGGACGTTGGAGAGGATGGGAATGGTGTTGCGGCGCTCGACGACGCTCTGCACATGGCCCAGGGCGCGGAGCAGCGCGGCACGTTCGATGGTGAGCTTCATGGCGGCGCGGTCACGCTGGTTGTGGTGGTTTCCGATCCCCGGCAGAGCGCCGGAGGCCACCGCCGCGGCGGCCCCTTGCGGACCCCTGCGGAACGGTGGGCAACTATAGCATGAAGGGGGGCCGGGGTATACCGCCCGAGGGGCCGGAAGAGGCGGAAAAGCTGAGGCTTGGCGGGGACTTGGGGACGGCGGGATCAGGCCATCAGCGCGCGGCCCAAAAAGAAGATGCCGAGCGCGGCGAAGAGCCCCGCCGCCGCCCAATGAATCGCTGTCATCGGCAAGCGATCGGCAAAGGCCTTGCCGAGAAAGACGACGGGCGCATTGGCGAGCAGCATGCCGGCGGTGGTGCCGGCGACCACGGCGCCGAGGCTGGCATATCCGGCGGCGAGCGCCATGGTGGCAATCTGCGTCTTGTCGCCGATCTCGGCGACGAAGAAGGCGACGAGCGTCGCCATGAAGACGCCCCGGCGCGAGATGGCGACGCCGTCCCCGAGCTTGTCCGGCACCAAGGTCCAGAGCGCCATGCCGAGCATGCTCGCGCCGACCACCCCGTCCAAGAGAGCCGGCCGGAGCCGGTCGCCGAACCAGATGCCGACGAGCCCCGCGAGCAGGTGGTTGGCGAGCGTCGCGAGAAGGATGGCGACGAGCATCGGCCAAGGCTTCCGGTAGTGCGCCGCCAGCACCAGCGAGAGGAGCTGTGTGCGATCGCCGATCTCGGCGGCGGCGACGGTGACCAGCGCAACAAAGAAGGTTTCCATCGGAGGCTCCGGGCCGAGTGGCGGCGCATGCCCTAAGACCCCGGTGCCGGGTCGATATTCCCCGGTCTCTCAAGTCTCCAGCATGCGGCGGAGCAGCTCGATGTCCTCGGCGAGCGTGCGGTCGGTGGCGCGCAGCTCCTCGATCTTGCGCACCGCATGCATGACCGTCGTGTGGTCGCGGCCCCCGAATTTACGGCCGATCTCCGGCAGCGAGCGCGGCGTCAGCTGCTTGCAGAGATACATCGCCACCTGGCGCGGCCGGGCGACGGCGCGGGCGCGGCGCGCGGAATGCATGTCGGCGAGCCGGATGTTGTAGTGCTCGGCGACGCGCTTCTGGATCTCGTCGATGGTGACGCGCCGGTCATGGGCGCGCAGCAGGTCGTGCAGCACCTCCTGCGAGCTCTCGAGCGTGATGGCGCGGCCGACCAGCTGGGCGTGGGCGACGATCCGGTTCAACGCACCCTCGAGCTCGCGAACGTTGGAGGTGATCTTGTGCGCCAGGAACTCAAGCACCTTGACGGCGATCGGCGTCTTGAGCTGCTCCGCCTTGGCCTGGAGGATGCCGAGCCGCAGCTCGTAGTTCGTGGGGTGGATGTCGGCGACCAGGCCCCAGCCGAGCCGCGAGCGCATGCGCTCTTCCATGCCCTCGAGGTCCGAGGGCGACTTGTCGGCCGAGATGATGACCTGGCGGTTCTGGTCGACGAGCGCGTTGAAGGTGTGGAAGAACTCCTCCTGCGTGCTGTCCTTGCCGCTGATGAACTGCACGTCGTCGATCATCAGCACGTCGACGGAGCGGAACTGCTCCTTGAAGGCCATCGTGTCCTTGAAGCGCAGCGCACGGATGAACTGGTACATGAATTTCTCGGCGGAGAGATAGATGAGCTTCCGCGAGGGATCATGCGTGCGAATGTGCCAAGCGATAGCGTGCATGAGATGCGTCTTGCCGAGCCCGACGCCGCCATAGAGGAAGAGCGGATTGAACGGCACCGAGCGGTGATTGCCGACCGAAGATTCGGCGACGCGGCGCGCCGCCGCATGGGCGAGCTCGTTGGGCTTGCCGACCACGAAATTCTCGAAGGTGAAGCGCGGGTCGAGCGCCGCGCCGATTTCCTTGTCCTCGACGGGCTCGGGCGCGTCCTTCTCCTTGGCGGCGCCGAGCGCCGGCAGCGTCTCGGACGGCAAGGCGCCGGCATTGACGAAGACCTCGATCGCCGAGACCGTGCCGTTCTCGCCATTCCAGAGGGCGCGGATGCGGTCGGCGTAATGCGCCGTCACCCAATCGCGCAGGAACCGTGTCGGCACGCCGATGCGAACGCGCCCCTCGGCGACGTCGGCGAGCGTCAGCGGCTTCAGCCAGCTGCGGAACGCCGCTTCGCCGAACTCGTCGCGCAGCTTGCCGCGCACGCGCGCCCATTGGGATTGAATATCGTTGCCGCTTGCCGGCGTCGATCGCTGCACCATGACCTCGCTCACTCGCACGGCGGAAGAGGCCGATTTGTGTTGCCGCGCGCGCCGCGGCGCGCCCTTCGATCCCCAATATTCCGAAGCGAGTGTCCAGCCCTTCCTGGAAAGAACGGCCGAATGCTGAGCTGGTTGCCTGTCACCCCATCCCCCCGAACGGCGGCGCGCGTTTTTCCCCTACTCCGAAGGCGCCTCTTCCTTCGGAGATCCCGATGAACGGGTAAGCGCAGTTACACGAGCGTGCTAAGCGTCTACCTACTCGCCTACCGCTAACACTTGTCAGCTATGGTCGGCAGTGCATTCGTGACGGCGTGATCGTTGTCGCGCTCTGCAGTTGCCCACCATCGATGACTTTAACGAAGCGCACGGCTCGAATGCAACATGACCGAAAGGTGAACGTGCCATATTTTTTTCATTCTGCGGCAAAGAAGTTGCGCGGGTGACCTTCGATGCGCCGCGTGCAAATCAAAAAAAGCGCTGCTGCTCCGTGACCTGCGGCCCGATCTTCGTGCGCGCTCTTCTCTGTGACAATCAGAGCGATTTGATCCGCGCCGAGAGACGCGAGAGGCGCCGCGCCACCATGTTCTTGTGCAGCACGCCCTTCTGTGCGCCGCGTTGCATCTCCGGCTGCGCTTCCCTCAAAGCGGCCCGGGCGGCGTCCTTGTCGCCGGCGGCGATCGCCGTCTCGATCTTCTTGACGTAAGTCCGGATGCGCGAGAGCCGCGCGCGATTGACGGCGGTGCGCCGCGCCGTCTGCCGAATGCGTTTTTCTGCCGAAACATGTGTGGCCATGATCAGACCGCCGCCGATTTTCCCGTGGAAGGCGCGGCTTATAACCGGACGGGATGGAGGCGTCAAGCGAGGAGTGGTCAGGCGTCAGTTCTCAGTTGTCCGTCGTGCGCGCCACCGACTGACCACTGATAACTGACAACTCTTATCGGTTCCGAAACACCGGCTTCCGCTTCTCCACGAAGGCCGCCATGCCTTCCTTCTGGTCCTCGGTCGCGAAGAGCGAGTGGAAGACGCGGCGCTCGAAGCGCACGCCCTCGGAGAGCGTCGTCTCATAGGCGCGGTTGACCGCCTCCTTGGCGATCATCACTGCGGGGCGCGACAGGCCGGCGATGCGCCGAGCGACGTCGAGCGCCTCATCGAGTAGCTTCTCGGCCGGCACGACCCGGCTGACGAGGCCGCTGCGCTCGGCCTCGGCGGCATCCATGTTTCTGCCCGTCAGGATCATGTCCATCGCCTTGGCCTTGCCGACGAAGCGCGTCAAGCGCTGCGTGCCGCCGGAGCCGGGAATGACGCCCAGCAGGATCTCGGGCTGGCCGAACTTCGCGGTCTCGGCGGCGATGATGGTGTCGCACATCATGGCCACCTCGCAGCCGCCGCCCAAGGCGAAGCCCGCGACCGCGGCGATGATCGGCTTCCGACAGGTGGTGATGCGCTCCCAGCCATTGGTGATGAAGTCCGAGAGATAGACGTCCATGTAGCCGAGCCCCGCCATCTCCTTGATGTCGGCGCCCGCGGCAAAAGCCTTGTCGCTGCCGGTGATGACCACGGCGCCGATCGCGTCATCAGCCTCGAAGCCGTCGAGCGCGCGGCCGAGCTCGCGGATGAGCGCATCGCACAGCGCATTGAGCGCCTTCGGTCGGTTGAGCCGGATGAGGCCGACATTGCCTTGCGTCTCGACCAGGATATTCTCGTATGCCATCGGAACCTCCAGCAGGAATCAGCGCGGCGACAAGGTGAAGCCGACGGTGAGATCGCCGTCGCGGCCGGTGAAATCGAGGCGCAAGGTCTCGTGCTCCCGCCGCCAGGTCTCGGCGCCCGCCGGCATCCAGCCGAGCTGCGGCAGCGTGCCGGCGTAGAACTGGTGTACGGCGGCGCGCGTGACCTTGCCGCTCGCCTGCGCCTCGACGATGCGGCCTTCGGGCTTGTCGAAAGCGAGCGCCGAGCCCGCCACCGGCGCCAGCCCCGGCATCAGCGGCACATCCTCGGTGCCGGCGACGAACCCCGCGGCCCGCGCCGCAAGAGGGGTGATGAGCAGCAGGACGACCAAGGCCAGACGACGCAGCATTGCGCGCGCGTGTGGTACGCGCCAGGTGGCGGTCATGCCGCGCAACAGGCCAGCAACCGTCAAGAGCCGCCTCATCGCTGGCGCTTGGCGCAATAGAAGGTCGAGCGGCCGCCTTGCACGATGCGGCGGATGCCGGCGCGGCAGTCGCAATCGGGGCAGCGCTCGCCCTCCCGTCCATAGACCGCCCAGTGATGCTGGAAATATCCGAGCTCGCCGTCGGCCTGCACATAGTCGCGCAGCGACGAGCCGCCGGCGGCAATAGCGCGCTCGAGCACGTCGCGGATCGCTTGCGCCAGGCGCTCGGCGCGCGGACCCCGGACGGTCCCGGCGAGGCGGCGCGGCGAGAGGCCGGCGTGATAGAGGCTTTCCGAGACATAGATGTTGCCAAGGCCGGCGACGACGCGCTGATCCAAGAGCGCGGCCTTGATCGGCGTCGCCTTGCCGGCGAGGCTCGCCGCGAGCGTCGGGCCGTTGAAGCCGTTGCCGAGCGGCTCGGGGCCGAGGCCGGCGAAGAGCTTGTGCCGCTCAAGCTCGCCCGTGCGCGCGTAGTCGAGCATGCCGAAGCGGCGGGCGTCGTTGAAGCGGAGCTCGGCGCCATCGTCCAAAGTGAACACGACATGGTCATGGGGATCGGGCGGCTCGGGCTTGCCCGGCTCGGACACCACCATGCGGCCCGTCATGCCGAGATGCGCGATGACGACGCCTTCGTCCTCGAGCGTGATGAGAATGTATTTGGCGCGCCGTCCGAGGTTCAGGACGCGACGACCTTCGACGTGGCGCGGCAGATCAGGGGGCATGGGGATGCGCAGATCGGGGCGATTGAGACGCAAACGCGTGATGCGACGTCCCTCCATGCGCAGCGCCAAACCGCGCCTCACCGTCTCGACTTCCGGTAGCTCTGGCATGCCCCATGATGTAGCGCGCCGCCGACCCAAGCGCTATGGTCGGCGGCCATGGCGGACAGCGAGACGAGCGACGCCGATTTCGGTTATCGCCGGGTCAAGGCCGAGGAGAAGGCACGCCTCGTGCGCCGGGTCTTCGACAGCGTCGCCGACCGCTACGACCTGATGAACGACCTGATGAGCGGCGGCGTCCACCGCCTCTGGCGGGCGGCGCTCATCGATCGCCTTCGACCGCGGCCGGGACAGACGCTGCTCGACGTCGCCGGCGGCACCGGCGATATCGCGCGGCGCTTCCTCGCCCGCGCCGGCCAGGCGACGGTCATCGTCTGCGACGTCAACGAGGCCATGCTGCGCCGCGGCCGCGACCGCGCCATCGATGCTGGGCGGCTCGACGGCATCGCCTGGATCTGCGGCGATGCGGAATCCCTGCCGATTCCGAGCGCGAGCGTCGATGCCTACACCATCGCCTTTGGCCTCCGCAACGTGACGCATATCGACCGGGCGCTCGCCGAGGCGCGGCGCGTGCTGAAGCCCGGCGGACGCTACTTTTGCCTCGAGCTCAGCCCGGTGGAGATGCCGCTGCTGCGCCCGCTCTACGATCTCTATTCCTTCGGCGTGCTACCGCGCTTGGGACACGTCGTGACCGGCGACGGCGACGCCTATCGCTATCTGGTCGAGAGCATCCGGCGCTTCCCGCCGAAGGCGGCGCTGGCGGAGATGATGTCAGCGGCCGGGCTGGAGCGCGTCGGCTTTACCACTCTCAGCGGCGGCATTGCCGCGCTGCATTCGGGCTGGCGGCTTTAGCGGGCGGCGCCAGACGTGCTGCGCGCGCTACGCAATCTCGTCCGGCTGATCGAGATCGCCTTCATCCTGGCGCGCTACGATGCGCTCTTCCCGCTCGATACCGTGGTGGGCGCGCGCTTCATCTATCGCGCCTCACGCCTCTTCCGCCGGCGCGACGCCGATCTGGCGCGGCGTCGCCCGGGCGAACGCCTTGCCGCGGCGCTGCAAGCGATGGGACCGAGCTTCATCAAGCTCGGCCAAGCGCTCTCGATCCGCGCCGATCTCGTCGGCGAGCCGATGGCGGTCGACCTCGCCGCCTTGCAGGATCGCCTGCCACCCTTTCCCGCGGAGAAGGCGCGGCGCTTGATCGAGGCCGAGCTTGGCGCGCCGATCGACGCGCTCTACCGGAGCTTCGACGACCACGCCGTCGCGGCGGCGTCGATCGCGCAGGTCCATTTCGCCGTCACGACCGAAGGCGAGGAAGTCGCCGTCAAGGTACTGCGACCGGGCATCCACGTCGCCTTCACCCGCGACCTCGATCTTTTCTTCTGGCTGGCGCGGCTCGCCGAGCGCATCCAGCCGGCCCTGCGACGGCTGAAGCCGGTGGCGGTGGTCACGACGCTGGCCGAGACGGTGCAGCAGGAAATGGATCTGCGCTTCGAAGCGGCGGGCGCGTCCGAATTGCGCGAGAATTTCGCCGACGACCCGACGTTCCGCGTACCGCGCATCGATTGGCGCCGCACCAGCCGACAGGTGTTGACGCTGGAGCGCGTCGGCGGCATCCGCGTCGATGACCGCGCGGCGCTGGCGGACGCGGGCCACGACGTCCGCGCCATCATGGCAAACGCCGCCGGCGCGTTCTTCAACCAGGTGTTCCGCGACGGCTTCTTCCATGCCGACCTTCATCCCGGCAATCTCTTCATCGATGCCACGGGCGCCATCGTCGCCGTCGATTTCGGCATCATGGGCCGGCTCGACCGCAAGACGCGGCACTATCTCGCCGACATGCTGCTGGCCTTTCTCACCCGCAACTACCGCCGCGTCGCCGAGGTGCATTTCGAGGCGGGCTATGTGCCGGCGGGACAGTCGCTGGACGCCTTCGCCCAGGCCTGCCGCTCGATCGGCGAGCCGATCCTGGGGCGGCCCGTCAACGAGATCTCGCTGGGCCGCCTCTTGGCGCAGCTCTTCCAGGTGACCGAGCAGTTCCAGATGGAGACGCAGCCGCAATTGCTGCTGCTGCAGAAGACCATGGTGGTGGCGGAAGGCGTGGGGCGGATGCTCGATCCCAGCGTCAACATGTGGAGCCTGGCGCAGCCCCTCATCGAGGAATGGATGCGCGAGAACCGCGGTCCCGAAGCGCGGCTGCGCGATGGCGTCGGCGACATCCTTGCCGTGCTGGCGCGGCTTCCCGCGCTGGCGCGCGATCTGCAGCGCCTCGGCGCCGCGGTGACCGAGGGCGGCGGGCTCCCGCTCCATGCCGATACCGTGACGGAGATCGCGCGCCGCGGCGCCATCGACCTCTTGGGCCTGCCGCTCTGGATCATAGCCTTGGCGCTAGTGGCGATCGCCGTCGCGCTGTGGTAGCCGCCGAACTTGCCTCGCCCGCTCCCGCCTTATACCCTCCCTCGTCACCCTTTGGAGGCCCCCTTGTCGCTTCAAGGCCGGCGCATCCTGCTGATCATCGCCGGCGGCATCGCCGCCTATAAGAGCCTCGATCTCATTCGCCGGCTGCGCGAGCGCGGCGCCCTCGTGCGCGTCATCTTGACCGCGGCGGCGCAGCGCTTCGTGACGCCGCTCGCCGCCGCCTCGCTCTCGGGCGAGCGGGTCTATACCGATCTCTTCTCGCTCACGGATGAGAGCGAGATGGGCCACCTGCGGCTCGCGCAAGACGCCGACCTGCTGGTGGTGGCACCGGCGACCGCCGACCTTCTGGCCAAGATGGCGGCGGGGCTCGCCGATGATCTCGCCGCCACGGCGCTCCTTGCCGCCGACAAGCCGATCCTGATCGCGCCGGCGATGAATTCGCGCATGTGGGCCAACGCCGCGACTGAGGCCAATCTGGCGCAGCTGGCCGAGCGCGGCGTGGCGCGCATCGGCCCCAATCCCGGCCCGCTCGCCGAAGGCGAGAGCGGGATGGGCCGCATGGCCGAGCCCTTGGAGATCGTCGCCGCGGTCGAGGCGCTGTTGGGCGGCGGCGTGCTTGCCGGGCGGCGCGCGCTCGTCACCAGCGGCCCGACCCACGAGGCGATCGATCCGGTCCGCTACCTCGCCAACCGCTCCTCGGGCAAGCAGGGCCATGCCATCGCCGCGGCGCTGGCGCGGCTCGGCGCCGCGACGGTGCTGGTCTCGGGCCCCACATCCGAGCCCGATCCGCCCGGCGCGCGGGTCGTCCGCGTCCAGTCGGCGCGCGACATGCTGGCGGCGTGCGAGGCGGCGCTGCCGGTCGAGATCGCGGTCTGCGCCGCGGCGGTCGCCGATTGGCGCCCGGAGGCGGCGCCGCAGAAGCTCAAGAAGAAGCCGGGGGCGACGCCGCCGGCGCTGCGGCTGGTCGAGAATCCCGACATCCTGGCGCGGCTTTCCGCCGCCGGCAATCGCCGGCCGCGCCTCGTCGTGGGCTTTGCCGCCGAGACCGAGAACGTGGTCGAGAACGCGCGCCAGAAGCGCCTGCGCAAGGCCTGCGACTGGATCGTCGCCAACGACGTCTCGGCCGCGACCGGCACTTTCGGCGGCGATGCCAACACGGTGCACATCATCGATGCCGACGGCGTCGAGGATTGGCCGCCCTTGTCGAAGGGCGCGGTGGCGGAGCGGCTGGCCCTGCGCATCGCCCGCCTCTTTTCCCCGGCGCCGGCGGCGGAATGAGTGCGCTCGCGGTTGCACTTCGCGTGCTGCCGCATGGGCAGGGCCTGCCCTTGCCCGGCTATGCGACGGCGGGCAGCGCCGGCGTCGATCTCGCCGCCGCGGTCGAGGACAAGATCGAGCTGTCGCCGGGATCCCGCATCGCCGTGCCGACCGGCATCGCCATGGCCTTGCCCGAGGGCTACGAGGCGCAGCTCCGCCCGCGCTCGGGGCTCGCACTCAGCCACGGCGTCACCGTGCTCAACAGTCCGGGCACGATCGACGCCGACTATCGCGGCGAGGTCCGCGTCATTCTCGCCAATCTCGGCAGCGAAAGCGTCACCATCAGCCGCGGCCAGCGCATCGCCCAGCTCGTGGTGGCGCCGGTGAGCCGGGTCGCCTGGACCCCGGTCGACGAACTGCCGGAGAGCCCGCGCGGCGGCGGCGGCTTCGGCTCGACCGGC
>DATJAV010000130.1:0-2433 GCA_035515835.1 Allostellaceae bacterium | reverse complement strand
CCGGGCGCCTTGCCGGCGGCGACGATCGCCTTGCCCGCCGCCAGGATTGCCGCCTGCACCTCGGGATGCTGCGTGTCGGCGATGTGGCCCATATCGGCCGCGAGGTCGGACGGGCCGATGAAGATGCCGTCGACGCCGTCGACCGCGGCGATGGCCGGGATCTCGGCCACCGCCTTGCGCGTCTCGCATTGCACCAGGACGCAGATCTCGTCCGCTGCGCGCTTGGCGTAGTCGGGGATGCGGCCGTAGCGGTTGGCGCGGGTGGTACCAGCGAAGCCGCGGATGCCGGCGGGCGGGTAGCGCGTCGCCTGCACCGCGCGGCGCGCCTCCTCGGCCGACTGCACGAAGGGGAAGAGCAGGCTGCGCGCGCCGATGTCGAGGAGCCGCTTCACCATCACCGGGTCGTTCCAGGGGACGCGCACCACCGGCTCGGCGGTGCCGCCTTCCGCGGCGCGCAGGTGATGGGCGATGTCCGGCAGCTCGTTGGGCGAATGCTCCATGTCGATGAGCAGCCAGTCGAAGCCGGCCCCGGCCGCCACTTCGGTCGCGGCCGGGCTCGCCAGCATCAGCCACAGCCCGATCTGCGGCCGCTTCTCGGCCAGCGCCCGCTTGAAGCGGTTGGGCGGCAGCTCCCAGCGCATCAATGGATCTCGGGCTCGGGCACCGGCGCGGTGCCGGCGAGGAAGTCGAAGTCGCAGCCGGTCTCCGCCTGGCCGATGTGCCGGTCGTAGAGCTTGCCGTAGCTGCGCTCGAAGCGCGGCTTGGGCGGGACCCACTGCGCGCGGCGCCGGCCGAGTTCGGCATCATCGACCGCGAGCGTGAGCTTCCGCCCGGGCACGTCGAGCTCGATCGTGTCGCCGGTGCGCGCCAGCGCCAGCGGACCGCCGATATAGGATTCGGGCGAGACGTGCAGAACGCAGGCGCCGTAGCTGGTGCCGCTCATGCGCGAATCGGAGATGCGCACCATGTCGCGCACCCCCTGCTGCAGCAGCTTCTTCGGGATCGGCAGCTGGCCCCATTCCGGCATGCCGGGGCCGCCCTGCGGCCCACCGTTCTGCAGCACCAGCACCGACTCGGCGGTAACCTCGAGCGCGGGATCGTCGATCCGCCGGTTCATGTCGTTGTAGTCGCGGAACACGATCGCCGGGCCTTTATGCCGCAGCAGGCGCTGCTCCATCGCCGACGGCTTGATCACCGCGCCGTTGGGGGCGAGGTTGCCCTTGAGCACCGCGAGCCCGCCCTCGGGCTGCAGCGCGCGGTTGGGCGAGCGGATGACGTCGTCGTTGAAGACCTGACCGCGGGCGATGTTCTCGCCCAGCGTCTTGCCGGTCACGGTCATGGCGTCGAGCTGCAGCAGCGGCCCGAGCTGCTTCAGCAGCGCCGGCAGCGCGCCGGCATAGAAGAAGTCCTCCATCAGGTACTGCCCCGACGGCCGGATGTTGGCGAGCACCGGGGTGCGACGCGAGATCGCATCGAAATGCTCGAGCGGCAGAGTGAAGCCGGCGCGCCCGGCCATGGCGACGAGATGGATCACCGCGTTGGTCGAGCCGCCGATGGCCATCAGCGCGGTGATGGCGTTGTCGAAGGAGGTCTGCGTCAGCAGGTCGCGCGGGCGGACGTCCTGCCACACCATCTCGACGATGCGCCGGCCGCTCGCCGCCGCCATGCGCTCATGCGCGGAATCGACCGCCGGGATCGACGAGGCGCCGGGCAGGCTGAGCCCCAGCGTCTCGGTCACCGCCGCCATGGTGGAGGCGGTGCCCATGGTCATGCAGGTGCCGGCGGAGCGGGCGATGCCGTCCTCGATCTGCCCCCAGTCGGTTTCGTCGATGTTGCCGGCGCGCAGCTCGGCCCAGTATTTCCACACGTCGCTGCCCGAGCCCAGCTGCTTGCCGTGCCAGTTGCCGCGCAGCATCGGCCCGGCGGGCACGAAGATCGCCGGCAGGTTCATGCTGAGCGCGCCCATGACGAGCGCCGGCACCGTCTTGTCGCAGCCGCCCATCAGCACCACGCCGTCGATCGGGTTGGCGCGCAGCAGCTCCTCGCTCTCCATGGCGAGCAGGTTGCGGTACATCATGGTCGAGGGCTTCATGAAGACCTCGCCGAGCGCCATCGCCGGCATCTCCAGCGGGAAGCCCCCCGCCTGCAGCACGCCGCGCTTCACCGCCTGGGCGCGCTCGCGGAAATGCTGGTGGCAGGGATTGATGTCGCTCCAGGTGTTGAGGATGGCGATCACCGGCTTGCCGGCATAGTCCTCGGCGGCGAAGCCCATCTGCTTGGTGCGCGAGCGATGGCCGAAGGAGCGCATGTCGCTGGCGCCGTACCAGCGCGCGCTGCGCAGCTCGTCATAGGATTTGCGACGCGATGCCACCGTGCTGTCCTCCCTGGCGATTTCGCGCCAGTGAAGCGGCGGGCCGCGGCACTGTCAAACCG
>DATJAV010000129.1:0-20763 GCA_035515835.1 Allostellaceae bacterium | reverse complement strand
CACCAACCAGGCGATCAATCCCGGCTTCACCAACCTGGTACGCTGGCAGAATCACTGGCATGTGGTGCGTCAGAGCTGGACCTTCTTCCAGAACGACTTCGCCGGCCGCATCGCCAACCGCGTCATGCAGACGGGCCCGTCCTTGCGCGAGAGCGTGGTCATCGGCACCAACGCGGTCTGGTACATCTTGATCTACGGCACTACCGCGATCGTGCTATTGGGCTCGCGCGACTTCCGCCTCGCCGTGCCGGTCGTGCTGTGGTTTGCCGGTTACGCGGTGACGCTGCGCTATCTCGTGCCGCAGCTGCGCTCGCGCTCGCGGCGCCTCTCCGAGGCGCGCTCCACCCTCACCGGCCGGATCGTCGACAGCTACACCAACATCTTGACGGTGAAGCTCTTCGCGCGGCCGAGCGAGGAGGACGCCTTCGTGCGCGCCGCGGTCGACGACCACACCCAACTCTTCCGCCGCCAATTGCGGCTCATGACCTTGCTCGGCTTCGCCTTGACAATGATGAACGCGTCGCTGCTGGTCGGCACCGCGGGGGTCGCGCTGTGGCTCTGGTCGGAAGGGCGGATCAGCGTCGGCGGCATTGCCACCGCCGTGCCGCTCGCCTGGCAGATCGCCAACATGGCGGGCTGGGTGGCGCAGAGCGTGACCTCGATCTTCGAGAATGTCGGCACCGTCCAGGACGGCATGCGCTCCATCGCCGTGCCGCTCCAGATGGTGGATCGTGCCGACGCGGTGGCGCTCGAGGTCGGACTTGGCGCCGTGCGTTTCGAGCGCGTGCGCTTCGGCTATGGCACGGCGCGGGGCGTGCTGCACGGCATCGACCTCGCGATCGCTCCGGGTGAGCGGGTCGGGCTGGTCGGCCCCTCGGGCGCCGGCAAGTCGACCCTCGTCAATCTTCTCTTGCGCTTCTACGAGCTCGAAGAGGGACGCATCCTGATCGACGGACAGGACATCGCCGGCGTCACGCAGGAGAGTCTCCGCCGCCATATCGCCATGGTGACGCAGGACACCTCGCTGCTGCACCGCTCGATCCGCGACAACATCCGCTACGGCCGGCCCGACGCCGCCGATGCGGAGGTGCGCGAGGCGGCGCGCCGCGCGCACGCCCTCGAATTCATCGAGCAGCTCGAGGACTGGCAGGGCCGGCGCGGCATGGAAGCGCATGTCGGCGAGCGCGGCGTCAAGCTGTCGGGCGGCCAGCGCCAGCGCATCGCGCTCGCCCGCGTCATTCTCAAGAACGCGCCCATCCTGATCCTGGACGAGGCGACCTCGGCGCTCGATTCCGAGGTCGAGGCGGCAATTCAGGAGCAGCTCGGCGATCTCATGAAGGGCCGCACCGTCGTCGCCATTGCGCATCGGCTTTCGACCATCTCGCGCATGGACCGTCTCATCGTGCTGAACCACGGCCGCATCGTCGAGACCGGCGCCCACGCCGAGCTCTTGTCGCGCGGCGGCACCTACGCCCGCCTCTGGCGCCGCCAATCTGGCGGCTTCGACATCCGCGACACCGCGACCACCCTCAGCGACATTCCAGCGGCTGACTGAGAGTTGAGGTGCCCCTGTCGCCTTCGCTCACCCCTTTCGCGGTCGCGCCGGCGCCAACACCGGCCAAGCGCCGCGCAGGACCGCACCATGCAGCACCAAGCGCTTTTCCGCGACGGCCTTGGGATCAGGCAGCGCCGCGCGTCCTTTGCGATCGAGATAGAGGTAGCCGACCTGACTGAGGGGCAATTTCGGGAAGAGGTCGCGCGCCTCATGCGTCGCCGCGAGCAAGATTTTCTTCATGGCCCGCGGCTCGGCGTCGGGAAACTCAGCCTGCAATTCGCTCGCGAGGTAATTCGAGTGCCGATTGATCTCGTCGAGAATCAATTCCGGAGTGAGCCCCGGGTCCTTCGCTGGCGCGGCCCAGGCAAGCATCGCCAGAGTCTGCCCCGCCTCATGCAACTTGATCACGTCGTAATAGTCTCTGGGCTCCCGCCGCCCGGCCATGGCCAGTACCTTGTTGACGGCAAGATCGAGATCGTGGAGCCGGTAGCCGAACACTTTGTCCTTGATCGCGGGAAAGAACCTCACCGCTGAATCCCGGAGCCACTGAATTCGCGTCATCCCGCCCGTCGCTGTGGAGACGACGGCATCGACGAAGGAATTGGTGCGGACCGTCACTTCGACGGCGAAGCCGGCCTCCCTTAGGCCGCGGCATCGATCTCTGCGGCCCTGATGACGATCTCGTCCGCGTCATGAAATATGTCGATGTCCTCGGACCGTCGCGCCGAGACGCGGGCGAGAGCTGCACCTCCCGCGACATGGCTGTCGGGCGAGCGATTCCTGGCGATGACGCGCAGTACCGTCGTTGGAGCGGCATCAGGGCCATCGCGTTTCCGCGGGCGCCAAGGCCTCGAGCTTTGCCGCGAGCTTGAGCCCGTCATGGCCGCCATATTTCTTGAGCCGTTTGGCGACCAGCGGAACGAGCAACGAGAGGGGCCGATCCTCGCTGACGTTCCAGAAGCACTGGGCGCGGAAGCGACGGAAGGCCTCGCTCACCAGTGCCGCGATCTCCGCCTGCCGCTCGATTCGCTCGTCGACAGCGCGTGCCAGCCAGCCTTGAAGGCCGAGGCCGCTCTCGTCCACGGCGTGATCGATGCGCGCACGGTCGCTCGGGAAGAATGTGACCGGCCGTTGCTTTGCCCGCCGCCGCCGTTGATAGGCGGCTTGGCGGGATATCCGGGCCGGCCGGCGCTTCATTTGGCGCATGAGGCAATGTAAACCAGTTTACGATGCCGTCAAGCTTTTGCCCTTCGACCGCGGCGGCGGGCACAGCTATTCTTCGGATGCTCCCATAAGGAGAACGGAACGGACGGAAGGCAGAGGGTACGCTTCGCGATGACATAGACGGATTCGTAATCTCCGCTCCAGGTGCCATCGAGCATCGATTTTAGGCTTCCATTGCTGGTATACCAAGCCACTTTCCGAGTATGAGGAGCGAGTCGGAGCCTGGGTCAGTGTTTCGCCCGAAGTGAAGGACGTGGTTGCCTTTGGCATGGCTCGAGCGAAGCAGTTGAATCGACCGATGCCAGATCAGCCGAAATCCACGCGTTGATGCCGTGGGCTCTGTCGCGCGAACGGTTTATCGTGCACACATGGCATCCACTAATCGTGCGTGAGGAGTAAGCGTCCGGGCTGAGCCGTTCAGCGGTCCGCGGGTTCGGTTGCGGGTTTCAGGAGAAGAGCTCGATATACCAGTAGCTCAGTGGCCTGATGTCATGCGCGAGCGTTCTTTTCTATCATCGTCCGTCGCTACCGCTTCCCCTCCGGCACGCCCGCCGCCCGCATCGCCGCCTTCTGCCGCTTCGCGAGCTCGCCCGCGTCGAAATCCTCGATCAGCTCGTGGAAGAGCCGGTGCCAGTTGATCTCTGCCTTCAAATGCATGAAGACCGAACCGAGCCCGATCGCGGCGCGATCCATGAAGACGAACTCGCGCGGCGGCTTGACGCCGCCGAGCTTGCGGATCTCGCGATGGACCTCCTCGGCCACGTCGCGGCCATAGACGCCAGTATCGGCTTCCTGGATGCGGCGCTTGCGGTCGTCCAAGAGCGGCGCATAGAGGAAATTGGCCCAGCGGTTCAGCGCCGCGATCATCTCCCGCGAGAGCTTGCGGAAGCCCCAGCTCTCATAGGCGTGGATGGCGAGGGCCTCGTCGTCGCGGTCGAGCGCGTGATAGAGGTCGATCACGCCCTCGACGAAAGGCGCCGGGAAGATGCGGATGCAGCCGAAATCGAGGAGATTGACGCCGCCATCGGCACGCAGCGTGTAATTGCCGAGATGCGGGTCGCCGTGGATGACGCCGTAATAGTAGAAGGGCACATACCAGGCGCGGAACATGTGGCGGGCGACGTCGTTCCGCCGCTCGGCGGGCGCCTTCACCACCTCGAGGAAGGGCGCGCCCTCGAGCCAGTTCATGGTGAGGAGCCTTGCCGTCGAAAGCGCCGCCACCGGTTCCGGCACTGCGACCCACGGCTCCTTGGCCAGCATGGCGCGATAGAGCCGCATATGCGCCGCCTCACGCTTGTAGTCCAGCTCCTCGCGCAGCCGCTCGGCGATCTCGGCGTAGATCTCGTCGGTAGTGACGGCGCGGTCGTAGCGTTGGTAGATCGAGAGAATGAGCTTCAGCTGGTTCAGATCCGCCTCGACCGCCGAGCTCATGTCGGGATACTGCAGCTTGCAGGCGAGCTTCGCGCCGTCGAGCCCGGTCGCGCGATGCACCTGGCCCAAGGAGGCGGCGCGCGCCGCCTCGTGCTCGAAGCTGCGGAAGCGCTTCGGCCAATCGGGACCGAGCTCCGCCTGCATGCGCCGGCGCACGAAGGGCCAGCCCATGGGCGGCGCATTTGCTTGGAGCGCCGCGAGCTCGCCGGCGTATTCTTTGGGGAGCGCCTCGGGGATCGTCGCCAAGAGCTGCGCCACTTTCATGAGCGGCCCTTTGATCCCGCCCAGCGCCGCTTTCAGATCGGCGGCGTGGCGCGCGCGGTCGATCGGGAGCCCCAGATAGCGCTCGCCCGCCAGCCGCGCGGCCAGTCCGCCCATGGCGGTCGAAACGCGGGCATAGCGCCGCATGCGACCGCCGAGATTGTCGCCCTCAGCCATGGCGAAAGTTCACGCTGTCACCCGATCCGTTCCAACTCGTCGATGAATCCCGCAATGACCGAAAGGCCCTTCTGCCAGAAGGCTGGATGGGAGGCGTCGAGGCCGAAAGGCGCGAGCAGCTCCTTGTGCCGCTTGCTGCCGCCGGCGCGCAGCATGTCGAGATATTTCTCGGCGAAGCTCGGCGCTGCGTTCTGATAGACGGCGTAGAGCGAGTTCACCAGACAGTCGCCGAAGGCATAGGCATAGACATAGAAAGGCGTGTGGATGAAATGCGGGATGTAGGTCCAGTAGTGGCGATACTCGTCCTCGAAGGTGATGGCGGGGCCGAGGCTCTCGCCTTGTACGCCCATCCAGATCTCGCCGATGCGCTCGGCGGTGAGCTCGCCCTGGCGGCGCTCGTCATGGATGCGGCGCTCGAACTCGACGAAGGCGATCTGGCGCACGACGGTGTTGAGCATGTCCTCGACCTTGGACGCAAGCATGGTCTTCCGCCGCTTTGGGTCGGTCTCGGCGCCGAGCATGGCGCGGAAGGTCAGCATCTCGCCGAAGACGGAGGCGGTCTCCGCCAAGGTCAGCGGCGTGTCCGCCATGAGCTGCCCCTGCGGTCCCGCCAGCACCTGATGGACGCCGTGGCCCAGCTCATGGGCGAGCGTCATCACGTCCCGCGTCTTGCCCTGGTAATTGAGGAGGAGATAGGGGTGCGCGCTCGGCACCGTCGGATGCGAGAAGGCGCCCGGCGCCTTGCCGGGACGGACGGGCGCGTCAATCCAGCGATGCTCGAAGAAGCGCCGGCCGATCGCCGCCAGCTCCGGCGAGAAGGCGGCGTAGGCGCCGAGCACGGTGCGCTCCGCATCCTGCCACGGTATGACGCGATCCTCTTGCTCGGGAAGCGGCGCGTTGCGATCCCAATAAGGCAGCGCGTCCTTCCCGAACCAGCGCGCCTTCAGCCGATAGTAGCGATGCGAGAGCTGCGGATAGGCGCCCCGCACCGCGGCGATGAGCGCGTCCACCACCTCGTCCTCGACGAAGTTGCCGAGATTGCGCGACGAGATCGGCCGCGGGAAGCGGCGCCAGCGATCCTCGATCTCCTTGTCCTTGGCGAGCGTATTGGTGATGAGGGCGAAGAGCCGCACATTCCCGGCGAAGACTTGGCCCAACGACTTGGCCGCCGCTTTGCGCTTGGCCGGATCGCTCTCGGAGAGAAGATGCAGCGCCTCGGCGCTGGTCAAGTCCTTGCCGTCGACGGGAAAACGCAACGCCGCCATGGTCTCGTCGAAGAGCCGGGTCCAGGCGGCGCGGCCGGCGACGTATTTCTCGTGCAGCAGCTTCTCGAGGTCGTCGCTCAGCTGGTGCGGGCGGAAGGCGCGGATGTCGCGCAGCCACGGCGCATAGTGCTTGAGTTCGGGGCTGCCGAGCTTTTCCTCGAGCGCCTTGTCGTCGACGCGGTTCAGCTCCAGCGTGAAGAACAGCATCTCGCTCGAGATGTCGGTTACCTTCTCCTGCATGTCCTGGAAGAAGCGGCCGTTCTCGGCGCTGCTCATGTCGCCGGCGTAAGCGAGATAGGCATAGCTGATGATGCGGCCCAAGGTCTCCTGCAGCCGCTCGTAGCGAAGGATGGCGGCGGCAAGCGCCCCGCCCGGGAGCGTCGCGAGCTTTCCCGCGTATTGCTCGCGGAACTGCTTCCCCTCGGCGGCGCTCCGGGTCAGATCCTCTTTGAGCTTGGCGCTGTCGCGTCCGGGATAGAGATCGGCCAAGTCCCATTCCGGCAAGGTCCCGAGCGCGCGCTCGGCGCCGGCGGCAGTGCTTGCCTTTTCATAGGGTTCGGCCATCGTCACGCTCCTTTTCCCGTCGACCGGGAATATGGGCCCTGGGCGCCCCAGCGCCAAGCCGGGATGGTCCTTTCGCCGCACCGTTAAAACCCGTAGAAAGACGGGAAAAGCCAATCCGGCATGCGCGATGCGGCCGGGCTGAGAGGCGCATGGATTACGAGAGTTGTCCCAACCTCGCCGCGATGTTCTTCGAGCGGGCGGCCGAGCGCGGCGACCGGCCGTTTCTCTGGGCAAAGCGTGAGGGCGCCTACCGCTCGATCAGTTGGCGGGAGGCGGCGGCGCAAGTCAGTCGCCTGGCTCGGGGCTTGCGCGCGCTGGGCGTCGCGAAGGGCGACCGCGTCGGCCTCGTTGCCGAGAACCGGCCGGAATGGGTCATCGCCGATTTCGCCATCATGGCGGCGGGCGCCATCACGGTGCCGGCTTACACCACCCACACGGTCGAGGACCATCGCCACGTGCTGGCCAATAGCGGCGCCAAGGCGGTGATCCTCTCCACTGCGGCGCTGGCGCATCGCGTCATGCCCGCCGCCGATCAGGTCGCGACCATCACCAGCATCATCACCATCGAGCCGCCGCGCAGCGGACAGCTCTCGCACGCCGAGGTCCATCTCTGGGAGGCGGTGATGACGATGGGCGCCGAGGCGCCCGACGAGGTTGCGGCTTGGGTCGGCGAGCTCAGGCGCGACGACATCGCCTGCCTCATCTACACTTCCGGCACCGGCGGCGTGCCTAAGGGCGTGATGGCGACGCATGCCAACATCTTCGCCAATTGCCACGGCGCCTACGACCTGTTGAAGACGATCGGCCTCGGCGACGACGTCTTCCTCTGCTTCCTGCCGCTCTCGCATTCCTACGAGCATACTGCCGGCATGATGTTTCCGGTCTCGCTCGGCGCCGAGATCTACTTCGCCGAGGGGGCGGAGACGCTCGCCGCCGACATGCAGGAGGCGCGCCCCACCATCATGACCGCGGTGCCGCGCCTCTATGAGACCATGCATCAGCGCATCCAGCGCAGCATGGAGCGCCAGAGCGGGATGCGCCGACGGCTCTTCGAGCTGGCGCTTCGACTCGGCAAGCAGCGACTTGCCGATCCGCGCTCGCTGGGATTGGGCGATCGCCTGCTCGACCTCGTCGCTAATCTGCTGGTGCGGCGCAAGGTACGGCAGCGCTTCGGTGGCCGGTTGAAAGCGATGGTCTCGGGCGGCGCACCGCTCAACGCCGATATCGGCCGTTTCTTCGTCGCGTTGGGCGTTCGGCTGCTGCAAGGCTATGGCCAGACTGAGGCGTCGCCGGTGGTGAGCGTCAATCCGCCCATGCGCATCAAGATCGACACCGTCGGTCCGCCGCTGCGCGGCGTCGAGGTCGGCGTCGCCGAGGACGGCGAGATCCTGGTGCGCGGCGCCGGGGTGATGAAGGGCTATTGGAACGATCCCGAGGCGACGGCGCGCGCGCTCGAGGGCGGCTGGCTGCACACCGGCGACATCGGCGAGATCGACGCCGACAACTACATCCGCATCACCGACCGCAAGCGCGACTTCATCAAGAATTCCGGCGGCGACATGGTCTCGCCGGCGCGCGTCGAGGGCTATCTGACGCTGCAGCCGGAGATCGGCCAGGCGATGGTCTACGGCGACCGCCGTCCCTATCTCGTGGCGGTGATCGTGCCCGGCGCCGAGTTCCTCGAGAGCTTCGCGACGCGGCGCGGCACGCGGCCCGAGCTCAGCGCGCTCGCCGGCCACAGCGAGCTGCAGCGCCTCATCGGCGCCGCCGTCGCCCGCGTCAACGCCGAGCTCTCCCCGGTCGAGCGCGTGCGGCGCTTCGTCATCGCGCGCGACGCCTTCACCACCACCAACGGCCAGATGACCCCCACGTTGAAGATCAAACGCCACGCCATCCGCCAAGCCTATGGCGACGCGCTCCAGGAACTCTATGAGGGAAGAGACGGCCGTTGAGTTGCGGGCTTATCGCGCGAGAGACGTCAGCACGGGCGCTCACACGCGGTGATACCGCCGATACCATTCGACGAAGCGCGGCAGCCCATCGTCGATGCTGGTCGTCGGCGCGAAGCCCAAGTCGCGCGTCGTCTCGGTGATGTCGGCGTAGGTCGCGGGCACGTCGCCGGGCTGCATCGGCTCGAGCGCGATCGCCGCCTTCCGCCCCAGCGCCGCTTCGAGGACGGCGATGAAGCGCGTCAGCAACTCGCTGCGGTGATTGCCGAGATTGTAGATGCGGTAGGGCGGGTCTCGGCCGTCATCGGCGGGCGGCCGGTCGAGCGCCGCCAGCACGCCCGCCACGACGTCGTCGATATAGGTGAAGTCGCGGCTCATGTCGCCGTGATTGAAGACGCGGATCGGCCGACCGGCGAGAATCGCCTCGGTGAAGAGCCAGGCCGCCATGTCGGGCCGTCCCCAAGGCCCATAGACCGTGAAGAAGCGCAGCATCGTCACCGGCAGCCGGTAAAGATGCGCATAGCAATGGCTCATCAGCTCGTCCGCTTTCTTGGTGGCGGCATAGAGCGAATGCGGCGTATCGACCCGGTCGGTGACGGCGAAGGGCAGCTTGGTGTTGCCGCCATAGACCGAGGAGGTGCTGGCGCTGACGAGATGCTTCAAGCGCGGCAGACGGCGGCAGGCCTCGAGCACCTCGAGCTGGCCCACGACATTGGCCTCGACATAGGCGCGCGGGTTCACCAGCGAGTAGCGGACGCCCGCCTGCGCCGCGAGATGGACGACGCCGGAAATATCGTCATGGCGCGCCGCCAGCGCCGCCAGCGCGCCGCGCTCGGCGAGCTCGAGCCGCTCGAAGCGAAAGCCCGCTTCGCCCTCGAGCTCCGCCAGCCGCGCCTCTTTCAGGCTCACCGCGTAATAGTCGTTGAGATTGTCGACGCCGATCACCCGCTCGCCGCGAGCGAGAAGCGCCTTGCTGATGTGAAAGCCGATGAAACCGGCGGCGCCGGTCACGAGGACGGTCATTGCGGCGGGTATAGCGTGCTGCGCGGGCCCTGTCAGCTGGCACCCGGGAAGCAGCGCCGTCTTCCGCCCGCAACTCTCGTTGCAATCTTCTCTTTTCTGCCGGCGCACCTACACTACCCGCATGGCCCTGCGCGAATACCGCCGGAAGCGCGACTTCACCCGCACCCCCGAGCCCGCGGGCGGCGCCGCGCCCGCCGTAGGCGGGGAGGGGCCGCTCTACGTCATTCAGAAGCACGCTGCCCGCCGCACGCATTACGACTTCCGCCTCGAGCTCGACGGCGTCTTGAAGAGCTGGGCCATCCCCAAGGGGCCGAGCCTCGATCCTCAGCAGAAGCGGCTGGCCGTCGAGGTCGAGGACCATCCCGTCGAGTACGGCGGCTTCGAGGGCGTCATTCCCAAGGGCGAGTATGGCGGCGGCACCGTCATGATCTGGGACCGCGGCTGGTGGCAGCCGGTGGGCGATGCCGCCAAGAGTCTCGGCGAGGGCGAGCTCAAATTCATTTTGCACGGCGCGAAGCTCCAGGGCCGCTTCGTGCTGGTGCGCTTGAAGCCGCGCGAGGGCGACAAGTCCCCCAATTGGCTCCTTATCAAGGAGCGCGACCAGACCGCGATCCCCGGCAGCAATACCGCCGTCATCGACGAGCTTCCCGACAGCGCCGCCAGCGGCCGCGACATGGCGGCGATCGCCAAGTCCGCCGATCGCGTCTGGCGTTCGGGCAGCGGCGAGGTGATGACGCCGCCGCGTCCCGATCCTGCCGGCATCGCCGGCGCCGTGCGCGCGCCTGCTCCCGCGCGACTAGAGCCGCAGCTCGCCACAACCGCGGCGCAGGCCCCGCCAGGCGACGACTGGCTGCATGAGATCAAGTTCAACGGCTATCGCATGCTGGCGCATATCCGCCGCGGCAAGACGCGTCTCATGAGCCGCAACGACCTCGACTGGACGGCGAAATTCCCCGAGCTCGCCGCGGCGTTGGCCTCGCTTCCCGTCACCGACGCCATTCTCGACGGCGAGGTCGTCCATGTCGCGGACAACGGCGCCACCAGCTTCGGCGGCCTGCAGAACGCGCTCGCCGAAGGCAAGACCGCGAGCCTCCTCTATATGGCGTTCGATCTTCTCTACCTCGATGGCTGGGACCTCCGCGGCGCGAAGCTCATCGACCGCAAGGCGATGCTGAAGGCGCTGCTGCCGCCCGAGGCGCCGACCCTCCGTTACGGCGACCATCAGATCGGGCGCGGCCCCGAGTTCCTCGCCGGCGTCTGCCGCTTCGGCCTCGAGGGCATCGTCTCCAAGCGCCCCGAGAGCCGCTATCGCCCGGGTCGCGGCACCGCCTGGCTCAAGGTGAAATGCGTGGCGAGCGAAGATCTGATCGTCGTCGGCTGGAGCGATCCCGAAGGCGAGCGCGGCGGCTTCGGCGCGCTGCTTCTGGGCTATCACACCAAGAAGGGCCGCCTTGTCTATGCCGGCAAGGTCGGCACCGGCTTCTCGCTGAAGACGCTTGAGGCGCTCCGCCGCCGCCTCGACGGCATCGCGCGCAAGAAGCCGACGGTGGCGCTTCCCGAGGACATGTCGACGCGCGACGTCCATTGGGTCGAGCCCAGGCTCGTCGCCGAAGTGAAATTCGATGTCTGGACCGGCGACGGCATCTTGCGGCATGCGGCGTTCCTCGGCCTGCGCGAGGACAAGTCGCCCGACGAGGTGGTGCTCGATCCCGCGACCGCGGCGCGGCGCGACGGAGAAGGCCCGACCCCGCCGCCCGCGCCCCGCGTCCAGCCTGCCGGGCGCGACGGCGCGGTGCTGGTGGAGGGCGTCCGCATCACCCATCCCGAGCGCGTCGTCTATCCCGATCTCGGCATCTCGAAGCTCGACGTCGCCGAATATTACGCGACGGTTGCGCCGCTGATCATGCCGCATCTCGCCGGCCGCCCCTTGAGCCTCTTGCGCTGTCCCGACGGCATCGCCGGCGAGAGCTTCTTCCAGAAGCACATGCGGGGCGCGGGTCCTGCGGTGAAGGCCGTGCCGATCGCCGGCAGCGACGGCGTCGTCGACCAGCATGTCATGATCGAGGACGAGAAGGGCCTGCTGGCGCTGGTGCAGATGAGTGTGCTCGAGTTCCATCCCTGGGGTTCGACCGCTTCACATTTGGAGCAGCCCGACCGCATCATCTTCGATCTCGATCCCGACGAGACGCTGCCCTGGACTCGCGTCGTCGCGGCCGCGCTCTCGATCCGCGACGCGCTCCAAGCGCTGGGCTTGCGCAGTTTCGCCAAGACCACCGGCGGCAAGGGCTTCCATCTGGTGGTGCCGGTAAAGCCCGCCCATGATTGGCCCACGGTCGGCGAGTTCGCCCGCGCCTTCGTCGCCAAGCTCGCGCATGCCGAGCCTCACCTCTATACGAGCGCCATGGGGAAACGGCAGCGCCAGGGCCGCATCTTCATCGACTTCCTGCGCAACCGGCGCGGCGCCACCGCGGTCGCGGCCTTTTCGACCCGCGCACGTCCTGCCGCCACCGTCTCCGCGCCGCTCACCTGGGAGGAGGTCGAAGCCGGTATTCATTCCGATCAGTTCACGCTGCTGACGCTGCCGCAGCGCCTGCGGTCGCTGGCATCCGATCCCTGGGCCGACTTCTTCACGACGAAGCAATCCCTTTCCGCCGCCGCGCTCCGCCTTTCCTGACTACATGCCGCCGCCATCGGACATGGTCCCCGGCGCCAGCGTGCCGTAGACGGGATCAACGGCGCGCCCGCGCGTGTCGCGCGGCACGTCTGGGGCATGAAACGGATGCGCATCGCCGCAACTGCCGAGCGCCACGACGACAACGAAGAGCGCCAACCGCCTCACGACAACGCGCACGCCTTCTCCTCTCCAACGCGCGATCCTACCATGCGCACCTACCCCGCTCTCTCACAAGCGCGTCAACATACGCGCGTCGATCTCCCTCTCCCCTTATGGGCCTTATGGGAGAGGGAGGGCCGCCGCGCAGCGGCGGGAGGGTGAGGGGCGGGGTCTAGGACGTGCCATCCGAGATGGACGAGCCCGCGGGCCTTGTGGCAAATTCGCGCCATGCGCATTCGACCGTCGATCGCGGCTGTTCTCATCGGAACGCTGCGCCAGGGAGCCCGACACGTTGCTGACTGGCACGTCCCCCTGGCGCTGATCGCGGCTGCGGCGTGCCTCGTCGCGGCCGTCACTCTGCCGATTCTGGTCGTGCGCCAGTTCTTCTTCTATGGGCAGACGCTTTCGCTTCTCGACGGGGTGAACGCCCTTTTGGCGGACGGGGACTGGCTGCTCGCGGCCATTCTCGTGCTGTTCTCGATCGCAATTCCCCTGGTGAAGATCGGCATCCTGCTGGCGATGTGGTGGCGCCGGCGCTGGGGACGGTCGCCGCGAGGCTGGCTTCTCATGTCGCTCGAGTGGTCCAGCCGGTGGGCGATGCTCGACGTCTTCGTCGTTGCACTGGCGGTCGTCGTCGTCAAGGCACAGGCCCTTGCCGATGCCCATGTCGCCGGCGCGGTATATCCCTTTCTCGCGGCTATCGGCCTGATCGCCTATGCCGCCCGAGCCCTCTCAACCGTGCGCGGCGCGCAGCAGGCGAGCTAACCTAAGGCCAGGTCTGCGTCTGTCCCAGGAACGCGCGCTTCATGAAATCGGCCACCTTGGGCCAGGGTGCGGCTGGCGGCGGCGGCAGGGGCTGGGGCGGGTAAGTCGGCAAGTAGCTGCCGTGATCGTAGTTGTCGGCATCGCCAATCTGCCACGGCGCGAGCACGGAGGGCGGGGCCGGCAGTACCGGGCCGCTGTACCCCAAAGCCGGCTGGAACGGCGAATGGTCGTCATGCAACAGGTCGGCGATCGGGTCGCCGATGCGGAAGGCGATCTTCAGGACGCGGTCCTTGCGCGACGCCAGGACGGAGACCCGGGCGGCATTTGCCGTCGCATCGGCATACTCCGCCGTGAGGCAATCGCCATTGATCGCACCCGCCGTGACGCAGACCGACTGCGTCTCGCGCGCGAGATCGGCGACTGCCTCGAGGACGAGACGCGCCCCCAGGCTGTGCGATACGAAGGAAAGACTGCGAGCGACGTGGCAGGCGCTCTCGCAGAACGCGGCGAGCCGCCGGCCGCAATCGAGCGCGACATCGCCCTCGAAGGGGTAGTCGACGATCGGCAGCCAGGCATCGCCGGGCCACAGCATGGCGATGAAGAGATTGGGTGGCGGCAAGCCGAGATAGCGGTCGAGCGTCCCCAGTTGCGCCGCCCCCCTCTGCATCGAGACGTTGAAGCCATGCGTCCCCAAGAGAAGGTTCTTGCCGGCCACGACCGCCGGCACGGCGGCGCTCGGAATGATCGAGAGCGCCAGGCTTGGGGCGGTGCCGTCGCCTTGGAGCAGCACCGGATCGGCGACGGCGCCGCCGACATTGCGCGTGCGAAAGCTAAGGAAATAGGTCACGACCCGGCTTTGCGCTTGACCGTACCCACGGCATTCGCCGCCGTCTGCAGCGCGCTCGCCAGATCCTTTGCCACCGGCGCCAATGGCGTCGCGCCGAGCCCGACGATCAGCGCGATGGGGAATTTGGAGGTGGTGAAGTAGTCCGCGCCGCCGGCAATGGCCCATCCAGCGACGACGGCGAGGACGGTCGATACCGCCATCGACAGCAGCTTGCAGGCGTTGCGGTAGATCTGGTCGCCGCGCTCGTAGGCGTCGTCGAGCACCGCGCTGACGACGGCATCGAACTGGCCCAGGACGTTGATCTCGTCTTGGCTCGCCTCCGCGCCCGTCGCGAGTTTCGTCGCGAGCGAGGTCAGCTTGGCGGCGTCGACCCCCGCGGCTTTGGCCAAGGTCTCGGCCGTGCCGGGCGCGAGGCCGAGGTGAATGAGCGACTTCGCCTTGGCCTTCTGATCGGCGGTTGCGACGCCGTTCAGCCAATTGGCTTTGAGCGTGTGCTCGATCTGCGTCGCCGTGAATGCGGTGCCGGCTCCGTTGATGAAGGGGGTGACGGCCCTCTTGATATGGCCGAAGCCGAAATTCGACGGTCCGCCCATGATCGCCTTGCTCGAATCGACGAGGCCCATCGCCGCCGTGCCGAGCCCCGCCACCGCCGAGATCGCATTGAGAAGCGCCGTGAGCGTGCCACCCGCAACGTCCGCCATTCTTCCCCCTTCCTCGCCGTGCTCCGCTCGGGCAAGGACTCGCATCTTTTCACAGCGGACTAGGATACTCAATCATAACGTGTGGCAGGATCCCAAACAGGCGGCGAGCCGATCGTACCATTCCGTGAGTATTGCCGGCGTCGCATGGGCGTTGGCGCCGCTCGGGCTCGGCGCGACGAAAAGCCGCGTCGCGGCGATGCGCGTCGGTTGCAGGCCGAGGCCGGGCTCGGCCGCGCCGCTGGCGATCGCGCCATGAAGCGCACGATACCCGGTGATCCCTTGAAAGCAGGCGATGCGCGGCCGGTGCTTCTCGAGCTTGGCGCGGAGCGCGGCGATGCCCGCCGCGAATTCCGCCGGCGCCACCTCTGCCGCGCGCGCGGTCGGCCGCTTCACTAGGTCGGTAAAGCCGAAGCCGTGATCGAGGAGCGCCCGATCCTGCGCCGGCGTCAGCAGCGTCACGCCCATCGCGTCCCGCGCGCTGCGGCTCAGCACCGAGCGCGAGAGCGCCCGCCAGAAGCGGTTGCTCGGCCGCGCGAAATAATGTCCCATCCACGCCGAGAAGATCGACGGATTGATTCCGACGAACACCACCTCGAGCTCGTCGCGCAGCAAATCGGGCAGCGTCGCAATGTCGTCTTCGGTGGGCATCTCTTGCGTCGCCGTTCTCTTGTGGCGCAGAGGGTGCGAAGGAGGGCAGAAGACGCCGAGGTCAATCGCCCTCACGCCATGTTCCGCGCGGCCAGGTAGGCCTCGATCTCCTTCACCACCGATCGTGCCGCGCCATCGGCGCCCAGGCGCTCGACGAGGCTCGCGACCGCGCCGCCGATCCAACCGAGCTTCAGCTCGTCTTTCTGCGCCTGCGCCAGCACCGCGCGGATGCGCGTCTCGAACCGGGTCGTGAGATTGGCGGTGGCGAGTTTCGGCTTGGGCCAATCCGGCACCGCCGGCATCGCCGCGGAGAGCGTCGGCATCAGCGGTATGATCGGCAGATAGGCCGCCTTCGTCTTCGGGTCGACGACGCGAAACCGGGCATCGTTCTTGAGCGCGCCCCAACCGTCGAAAAGCGGGTTCTCGGCGTCGAGCACGAGCTCGTTCTTGAGGAAGGCCGCGCAATTGGCGCGCCCCAGCATGTAATCGTGCCAGCGCAGATCCTCATGCATGAAGCCCGCGAAGGCGGAAAGGCCGCTCGAGGTGATGGCGCTGGCGCCAACCGCGGTGCCGGGCGTTCCCGGCACACTTCGCCACGGCGTGATCATGAACCGGCTGAACACGCTCTCGTCGCACATCAGCGCCATGTCGCCGGTGAGATAGCGGCTGCCGATGATCTCGCCATAGACGAAAGGCCCGATGGTGCGCAGCAGGCCCTCGCTCTTCGCCGGCCCGAAGGTGGGCCCGGCCGCCAGCGGATCGACCAGCAGCACGGCGCGATTGGCTTCCTTGGCGTTGCGCGGATTGCGCGCGATCATGCCGGCGAGCCACGTGTGCGCCAGGTCGATCGGCGCGTTGTCGAAGCTGCCGCCATCGGCCACCGCGAACGCGTAGTCGGTGCGGCCGTCGTCGGCGGGATCGACCATGCGCGCCCAGGCCGGTTGCAGCGCTTTGACCTTTGCCTTTCCATCTTGGTCCGGCTGCACCGTCACCCGGTAGCGATAATGCGCGCGCGGCCGGTGCAGGTCCCGCGTGCGCAAGCCGCCGGGAAAGGCGGCACTGCCCTTGGCGTACTCGGCGTAGTTCCGCCAGGGGTCGGTGAGCTCGGACGTCGCCGCCGGCACGGCGAATTCGTCCGGACGGAGGCCGCGCCGCGCTGCCCTCCCCTGGGGCTGCGCCACCGCGAACTGGGCGAAATCGGAGTGGTCGACGAAATAGATCCCTTGCCCGGGACCGTCGGCGGCCGAGGACAGCGGTACGCCGGTGAGCGAGGTGAGATAGGGCACGCCCCGGAGATTGGCGAGCGGCATGGTGACGCGGAGCGGGTTGCTGACATAGCGGCGCTGCCCCGGCGCAGGATCTCGGCCGATGAAAGTCGCGACCTTGTCGCCCATCGCGTCGATGAAGCTCGAATCGAGCGCTGAGGCGAGGTGCTGGCCCGGCGGTGCGGGGAGATCGCCGGTGCCGGTCAGTCCCTCGATCGAGAAGCCCGTCACCCAAAGGTCATAGAGCGGGTTCCCCGGCGTATTGCGCGGCGAGGCGGCGGTGAGATGCGGGACATCGAATTGCAGCACGCGCGACAGCAGCGTGGCGCAGACGGCGCCGCCCGAATCGCCGCTGACGATCTCGAGGCGGAAGTGATGCGGCGGCGTCGTCCTGGGGCTCGTCGCCTGGGCGAGATGCCAGGCGTCGAGCGCCTCGACCAGGAAGTCGAGCACGCCCGCGGTATAGCAGCCCGCAGACGCCGTGCCGCCCAGCACAAGCCCGAGCTCGAAGGTCTGCGGCTCGGGATCGGGCGTCGCGTCTGGAAACAACTGCGCGATTTCGTCGGGACTGAGGATCGGAAGATCGTCGCTCGCTTCTGCCATGGCGGTCCTCGCGCGAAAGGGACGATCAGCGTTTCACATCCCCGCGCAAACCACAACCGTAAGATGTCTTCGTCTAATGCCGACCTCTAAGCGATTCCATCGAGCGCGTCCGCGCCGGCGTCGATCTCACGCTCCCAGCCGCTGCCGGGAGGAAGCGCCTGCCTAACCTCACCGTGTCTGGCGATTGAGGAAAATCACCTGGCGCTCCTCATCGAGCTTGAGCGCCACCACATTGGCGACGGCGAGCGGCCGGCTCAGGCCCTTGACGGCGAGCGAGCCGATATCGACGAGATCGGCGACCTCGGCGACGGCTGTGGCGACGCGCGACGTCACGAGGATCTGTCCGTCCTTGGCGGCGTCGCTGAGGCGGGCGGCGGTGTTGACGACGGTGCCGACGGCGCTGTAGTCGATGCGCCCCTCGAAACCGATCTGCCCCAGCGTCGCGAAGCCTTGGGCGATGCCGACGCCGAAGCCCACGTCATAGCCGCGCCGGCGCCATCCCGCCGATAGTCCGCCCGCGGCCTCGCGCATGGCGACGGCGAGGCGCACGGCGCGCTCCGCCGGATTGGGGCAGGGCAGCGGATCGTTGAAGAGCACCATCATGCCGTCGCCGACGAAGCGGTCGAGCGTGCCCTCATAGGATTGAATGAGCGGCACCAGCGTCGCGTGGTAGCCGTGCAGCAGCTCCATCACCTCTTCAGGCTCGGCGCTCTCGGCAAAGGCCGTGAAGCCGCGCAGATCGCAGAAAAGTGCGGCGATATCGCGGCGGTGGCTCTGAAGAATACGCTCGTCGCCGGAGGACACGATGAGGTCAACAAGCGCCGGCGCCAAGAAGCGCTTCAGCCGACTCACCCGGTCGATCTCGGCGAGCTGCGCCGCCACCCGCTCCTCGAGCGTCTTGTTCCAGCGCGCGAGCTCGGTTGCTTGTGCCCGGACCTCCGCATGCGCCGCGACGAGCGCGTCGCGCGAGGCTTCGAGCTCGCGCTGCGTCTTGGTGAGCGCCGCGTTCGCCGCCGCGAGCTGACGATTGAGCTGCGCCTCGCGCTCCTGCGCCAGCGTCATGTCATAGGCCTTTTGCTGCATGCGCTGGGCCCGGTTGCGCTCAGGCGTCACGTCGAGCAGGATCGCCCATGTCGTGTCGCCGTCCCGATGAAGATGGAGATCGGCGGCCCGCCCGCCGCCCAGCTCGATCGAAGGGATCATCTCGGGCGATTGGCGGAGCGGCAGCAGGCCGACGAGGAAGGGCACGGCCTCGACCGCGTGTACGCCGAGGTGCAGGCCGTCCAGCCCGTAGGCCGCGAGATGGCCGCCCGCGCCGATCAGCGTCAGCGCGAGGTCGATCTGCAGCCAAGCCACCGCCCGGTCCTCATAGGCCAGAACCTGCAGCCGCTCGGCGATGCTGGCGGGAAGGTCCTTCATCGCCGGGACGCGCTCGCAATGCATGCGGAAAACGTCACCACGGAGGCACGGAGGTCACGGAGTCTTTTGACGCGAAACATCGAAATTTCTTTCTCTTCTCTCGCTAATCTCCGTGATTTCCGTGCTTCCGTGGTGCAGATTCCCCTCACCTCGTCACGCGCGCTGCGAGCTCCATGAACGCGTCCTCGACGTTCTCGCCGGTCCGGGCGCTGCTCGGGCGCACCCAGCAGCCGCTCCGCCGGAGATCCTCGAGCTCGTCGTCGCCGACTGCCCATTGGTCAGCGAGATCGTGCTTGTTGAGGAGGAGGGTGAAGGGCAGCGGTCCATGCTCCGCCTCGACGCGCTGGCGCAGCGACAGCGCCATCTCGAGCGTCTTGGGCCGCGTGCCGTCGGCCACCAGCACATAGCCGGCCGAGCCCCGCAGATAGCTCATGCGCAACGAGGCGACGTCGTCCTCGCCGGCGAGGTCCCAGAGGATGAGATGCACGGTTCGATCGTCGATCGCCACCGTCTTCTTGTCGATCTTGACGCCGACGGTGGTGAGATAGGTCTCGGAGAAGACGCTCTCGACATAGCGCTTGACGAGGCTCGTCTTGCCCACGGAGAAGCCGCCCAGCATGCAGATCTTCTTCTGCACCGCCGAGGTCACGGCTGCTCCTCGAGCCAGACCGTGACCGAGACGCGGCGATTGGCCGAGCGCGCGGTATCGGTGTCGCCGGCGTCCAGCGGGTCGAGCGGGCCGGCGCCGCCGATGGTGATGAGGTCGGAATCGACGCCGCGCTTCTTCAAG
This sequence comes from Allostellaceae bacterium, assembly GCA_035515835.1. Classification (GTDB taxonomy): domain Bacteria; phylum Pseudomonadota; class Alphaproteobacteria; order ATCC43930; family CGMCC-115725; genus DAHUYF01. The sequence goes on along the minus strand of DATJAV010000129.1, from coordinate 1,443 downwards.
AGCGTGAGCACGGCGCCCGCCCGGGCGATGCTGATCGACAGGTTCAAGGTGCCGGGGCCGGTATCGTCGGAATGCCCGGTGAGCCGGATGCGGGTGGTCGCGTGCATGTTCGAGGCCAGCGCGGTCAGCTCCTTGAGCTGGCTCGCGAGCTCATCGAGGACCCCGTCCTGCCCGGCGGCGGGGAGCGGATCGTTGGTGTTGAAATGGATCTCGTGCTTCTGGATCTCGTCGCGCAGCTTGGCGAACGCCCCCTGGGCCGCGTCCTCTACGCCGGAAAGATCGAGGGCCGGCCCGCCGGCCGGCAGCAAACGAGCGGCGGCGCGCGCACGCGCGAGCCAGAAGGACGGCGCCGACCCCGTCGCCAAGATATGGTCGCCGGCGATCGCGAGCGTGACGCTGGGCGGCGGTGCCAGCGCGGCCTGGAGACGCTGCAGCACGAATTCGGGCTCGAGCGCCTGATAGGGCTGCCACCGGCTTTGGACGCGCGCCGGATCGATCCCGGATTGACGCAGCAGCTGCGCCGGATCCGGGGCGAGCGGATCGCGCAAGCCCGCGACCATGAACTTGCCGTCATGCTCGCCCGTGTCGGTGACGACGATGCCCGGCGTGCCCCGGAGCCGCTCGACATAGCTCGTCCAGCGCTTGAGTTCGGCGTCGCGAAGCTGCTGCTCGGCCGCGAGGATGCGGGCCTTGTCCTGCTCGATCTCCCACCAGCGCAGCCCCGCTCCCCCGGCGATCCCCAGCAGGAGAAATCCGACAAGAAAGACGAGCCAGGGAAAACGCTTCTGCGTCCGTGTCGCCTGCTGCTTCAGCGCCGCCAATTCCGCGAGATGTGCCTGGATGTCGCCGAGGCCGGCGCTCTCGCCGTTGAAGGTTTCGAGCGTCTGGCGCCGGTCCTCGTGAATGCGCGCCAGCACGTCGCGCATGGTGAGGCGCAGCTCCTCGGGCGGATTGCCGCGAATCACCGCGACCAGCATGGCGAGAGGCCCCGCCTCGCACCAGAGCCGGAGATCGCCGAGCTGCATGGTGTTGACCCCGTGCTGCTCGGCGCCCTTGAAGGAATCGCGCACAAAATCCTGGATCGCCGCCAGCATCGAGGAGACGAGCTGCGGGTCCTGGCTCGCCGCGTCCTCGGCCGCGACATGCGAGATGAGAAGCCCGGTCTGATGATGGATGAGAAAGACGTGCTCGACCTGGTAGATGAGGGTGTGCTTCAGCACGACGTCGGCGAAGCGTGTCCTCGTCCACCACGCCTCGAGCCGCCAGCGCAGCCCCCGCCACGAGAGGCTGTGCTTCAGCGATTCGTTGAGCGTCTGGAAGGTGTTGTCGATCGCCTCGCCGATCGCCTTGCGGATCGCCGGGACGATGACGGGATGAAGAATGTTGACCAGTGCCCGGGGGTCGTTCCGGATCGAGATCTGCGTCGCCCTCTCGAGCGCCGGC
>DATJAV010000128.1:0-4634 GCA_035515835.1 Allostellaceae bacterium | reverse complement strand
GACGATGCAGCGCGAGGCATCTCATTGCTTCGCGCCCCACCGTTGATCTTCCTGGTTAATCTTTCTTAGCCCTACCTTAACCATGTTCGGTTTCCTATAAATCCCGCCATGCCGCCCTCCTCCCGACCTCGCCCGGTGGTGCTCTGCGTCCTTGATGGATGGGGGTGCCGCAGCGACCCCGCCGACAACGCCATTCGCGACGCGAAGACGCCGAATTGGGACCGCTTCATGCGCGAGTCCCCGCATGCCCGTCTCGAAGCAAGCGAGCTTTACGTCGGTCTTCCCAAAGGGCAGATGGGGAATTCCGAGGTCGGGCATATGAATCTTGGCGCCGGCCGCGTCGTCATGCAGGACCTGCCGCGCATCGACCAGGCCATTGCCGAGGGCAGCCTCGCCAAGAACCCGGAGCTGCAGCATTTCATCGCCGCGCTGAAAGCGAGCGGCGGCGCAGCGCATCTCATGGGCCTGATGTCGCCCGGCGGCGTGCACTCGCACCAGAGCCACATTGCCGCGCTGGCGCGCCTCCTCGACGCCGCCGGCATTCCCGTTCGCATCCACGCTTTCCTGGACGGCCGCGACACGCCGCCGCAATCGGCTCTCGAGGATCTTGCGCGCTTTTCCGCCGACATCGCCGGGCTCGGCCGCGTCGCCATCGCCACCGTCACCGGGCGCTACTACGCCATGGATCGCGACAAGCGATGGGAGCGCCTCGAGCGCGCCTGGCGTGCCCTGGTCGAGGGCGCGGGCGAGCGCGCGCCCGATGCGGTGGCCGCGGTGAAAGAGAGCTATGCCGCCGGCAAGACCGACGAGTTCGTCCTGCCGACCGTGATGGCGGGCTATAACGGCATGCGCGACGGCGACGGCATTCTCTCGGCCAATTTCCGCGCCGACCGCATGCGCGAGATGCTGACGGCGCTGCTCGATCCCGCCTTCGAGGGATTCCCCCGCGCCCGCGTGCCGCGCTTTGCCGCTGCGCTCGGCATGACCGAGTATTCGCGCGAGCTGGCCCGGCGCATGACCACGCTCTTTCCGCCCGCGGACCTCAGCGACAGCTTCGGCGAGATCGTGGCGCGCGCCGGCTTGACGCAGCTCCGCATCGCCGAGACCGAGAAATACGCGCATGTCACGTTCTTCTTCAATGGCGGGCGCGAGCAGGAATTCCCCGGCGAGAGCCGTATCCTCGTGCCGTCGCCCAAGGTCGCCACATATGACCTGAAGCCCGAGATGTCGGCCCCCGAAGTGACCGACGCGCTCGTCGCCGCCATCGACGCCCGGCGCTTCGACGTGGTCGTGGTCAATTTCGCCAACACCGACATGGTGGGCCATACCGGCATTCTGTCGGCGGCGATCGCCGCGGTGGAGACGGTCGACCGCTGCTTGGGGCGGCTGGCCGACGCCGTGACGCGCGCCGGCGGCACGCTCCTCATCACCGCCGATCACGGCAATGCCGAGATGATGCGCGATCCGGCGACGGGCCAGCCGCACACCTCGCATACGCTGAACCCGGTGCCGCTCCTCCTGGTGAACCCGCCCGCCGGCGTCACCGGCCTGACGAGCGGCCGCCTCGCTGACGTCGCGCCGACGCTGCTCAGGCTGCTGAACCTGCCGCAACCCGCCGCCATGACCGGCCACCCGCTTCTCGTCACCGCACCCGAGCATGTCTGGGGCTGAGCTTCCTTCGACATCGTATTTTAGCGCAAAGGACGCGGAGGTTCCGCGATGGTCGCGGAGGTCCTCCCAGCGCCCTCCGCGCAACCTCAGCGACCTCTGCGCTAAAGCCTTGTTTCTTCTTTTTTCCATATGCCTCCTCGCTCAGCCCGCGCTCGCCGACGACACGCCGCAGGATCGGCTGAAGGCGGTGCAGCAGGAGCTGCAGGAGAGTCGCGAGAAGGAACTGGATTACGCGCGTCAGGCGGATGCGCTCGCGGGTGAGATCGAGGCCTTGCGCGCGGACAGCATCGCCGCCGCGCGCGCGGCGCAGGAGCATGAGAGCGCGCTCTCGGGGCTCGAGGCGGAGCTGGCGCGGCTCGGCGCCGCCGAGACGGCGAAAGCAGCCGATCTGAAACAGCACCGCACGCAGCTGGAGCATCTGCTGATGGCGCTGACGCTGTTGTCGCGCAATCCACCCGAGGGCATGGCGCTGGGGCCGGGCGATCCGCTGGACGGCGTCAGAAGCGGCATCCTGCTCGGCGCGGCGGTGCCGCCCATCATCGAGCGGGCGAAGCGGCTCCGCGCCGAGCTCGAGAGCCTCGCCGATCTCCGCCGCCAGATCGGCGATGCCGAGGCGGCGGAGCTCGCCGAGCGCACCAAGCTCGACCAGGAGCAAGCCCGCCTCAACGACGTCATCGCCAAGAAGGCGGCGCTCCAGGACGAGGCGCGGCGCGGCGCCGACGAGAGCAGCCAGCAGCAATTCTCGCTGGCGTCACAGGCCTTCGACCTGCAGCAGCTCATCGAGCGCCTCGACGCCGAGCGGAAGAAGAGCGACGCCGCGGCGCGCTTGAAGCGCGAGGAGCAGCAAAAGCGCCTCGAGGCCGAGCGCCTCCAGAGCCAAGAGCTGATGCGCCAGCAACATCCCGAGAGCGAGCCCGAGACCGGCGGGCGCAAAGACAGCGTCGTCGTGGCGCTGCCGCCGCCGCTGCCGCGCGATCCCACCAAGCCCGCCGAAGTCCGCCCCTTCGCCAAGGCCAAGGGCTTCGTGCTCTCTCCCGTGAGCGGCTCGCTCGTTCGCCATTTCGGCGATCCCGACGAGCTGGGCGTCGCCGCCAAGGGCCTCACCTTCGAGACGCGCCAAGGAGCGCAGATCGTCGCCCCCTATGACGGCCGGATTCTCTTCGCCGGCGCCTTCAAGGGCTACGGGCAAATATTGATCATCGAGCACGGCGACGGCTATCATTCGCTCTTGGCCGGTCTCGACCAGATCGAAGGGACGGTCGGGCAATGGCTGGTGGCCGGCGAGCCGGTCGGCACGATGCCGCGGGGCGTGGACAAGCCCCGTCTCTATCTCGAGCTGCGCCATGACGGCCAGCCGATCAACCCGCTGCCGTGGTTGGCAACCCGCGATGAAAAGGTAAGTGGATGATGCGTTTGCGATTGAGTGCGGCAGCCGCCGCCATTGTCATTGGTTTCCTCGTGCCACCCGCCTCGGCGCAGCAGCAACAGCCGCTGCCGAAGCCGAACCAGCCCGGGCAGCCGCCGGCGCAGCAGCAGCCTGGGGGCCAGCCGCCGCCTGGCCAGGCGCAATCGACCCAGCCGCCGGCGACCTCCGACACCTATCGCCAGCTCGATCTTTTCGGCGAGGTGTTCGAGCGCGTCCGCTCCGACTACGTCGAGGAAGTCTCCGACGAGCAGCTGATCGAGGCGGCGATCAACGGCATGCTGAGCTCGCTCGACCCGCATTCCTCCTATATGAACGCCAAGAACTACCGCGACATGCAGGTGCAGGTGCGCGGCGAGTTCGGCGGCCTCGGCATCGAGGTGACGATGGAGAACGGCCTCATCAAGGTCGTCTCGCCGATCGATGACACGCCGGCCGCCAAGGCCGGGTTGAAGCCCGGCGACTACATCACCCAGATCGACGGCAAGCCGGTGCTGGGCCTTTCGCTCAACGAGGCGGTCGAGGCTATGCGCGGCCCCATCAACAGCACCATCAGGCTCACCATTCGCCGCGAGGGCAAGGACCCCTTCGAGGTCAAGATGGCGCGCGCCGTCATCAAGATTCAGTCGGTGAAGTATCACTTGGAGGCCCCCGACATCGCCTATATCCGCATTACCAGCTTCAACGAGCAGGCGGATAGCGGCCTCACCACCGCGATGAAGGCGCTGAAGGCGCAAGCGGGCGACCACCTCGCCGGCGTCGTGCTCGATCTGCGCAACAATCCCGGCGGTCTCCTCGACGAGGCGATCAAGGTCTCCGACGACTTCCTCGACCAGGGCGAGATCGTCTCGACCCGCGGCCGGCACAAGGAGGACGCGGCGCGCTACAACGCCACCCCCGGCGACATCACCGGCGGCTTGCCGATGGTGGTGCTGATCAATGGCGGCTCGGCATCGGCTTCCGAGATCGTCGCCGGCGCGCTGCAAGATCATCACCGCGCCGTGCTGCTGGGGACGCGATCCTTCGGCAAGGGCTCGGTGCAGACCATCATCCAGCTCCCGGGCCATGGCGCCATGCGGCTCACCACCGCGCGCTACTACACGCCGTCCGGCCGCTCGATCCAGGCCAAGGGCATCGAGCCCGACATCGTCGTCGAGCCCGCCAAGATCGAAAAGCTCGCGGTCGCCGAAGGCCTGCATGAGGCCGACCTCAAGAACGCCCTCAAGAACACCGACGCGGTGACGACGACCCCGGCGAAGCCCGGCGAGAACGTCCCGCCCGGCACCAAGCCCGCCCAGCCCACCCAGTCGCAGGCGGTCGATCCCGAGGTGATGGGGAGCGACAAGGACTACCAGCTCGCTCGCGCCCTCGACATGCTGCGCGGCGTCGCGCTCTTCAACGCCAAGGCCGGGAACTGACGGCGTCCCACCGTGGCGTCGGAGGAAGAGGACGGTGAGATCGAGTTCGCCCCACGGCCGCGACGGGTGACCGCAGGTCGCGTCTTGGCGGTGCTCGTGCTGGTGCTGGCGGCGGGTTTCTT
>DATJAV010000127.1:0-5412 GCA_035515835.1 Allostellaceae bacterium | reverse complement strand
CGGAAGGCGAAAACCATGCGCGCCTTGGACGAAGGCCGGCACCGCCGCGCCCGCTGCCGCGCGCTCGGCGAGAAAGGTCGAGGCGATGCCCTTGCGCACCCGGCCGCGGCGCTGATAGCGCACGGCAGCAACGGTGAGATGCACCTCGCCCGCATTGGCCTTGGGCGAGGACGCGATCGAATAGAGCCGCGGCTCGAGCGGGGCGAGCGCCGAGATCAGCTCCTGCAGGGGCGGCCGCGCCGACGGGAAAGCGAGCAGCAAATCGAGAAGATCGGCGTCTTCAGGCTGCGCGCCGGGATAGCCTTCGGCGAGCGCTTGCAGGCGTTGCGATTCGTCGAGATCGGGCGCGCGCGAGGCGAGCACCTCGATGGCAGCATCGGACGGACGGCCGATGTCGCAGACGAGGCGCAGCGCTTCGTCGAGGCTGCGCCGGCTGCCATCGGGGCAATCGACCTCCTCCGTCGCCCGTGCGCTGAGCCGATCGATCACCGCCGCGACCAGCTCCGGGCAATTCTCGGCATGGACGCCGAAGCTGTCGCCCGCTTCGTAAGCGAGCGCGGGGTCATTGATGCGGAACACGACATGGCGCGTGTCCTTGTCCGAGCCGTCGCGGTTGAGCGGCAGCGCGCGCTCGAAGAGCGCGGCCGCGGCCCGGCGTTGAGGAGGCGCCGCCGGCGGTAGGGACGCCGGCGGCGCCGGCGAGGCGGCCGCCCTCGCCTTATCCGCAACAAGCTCCTTCAAGGCGCGTGCCGTCTCTTTGCCGCCCGGAACGCAGCGTGAGAGGCTGGTCTCGGCGCCGCCGGCGATGGCCTCGGCATAGGTCTGGCAGAGATAGCCGCATTGGCCGCAGTCGAGCTGCGCCATCGCCGCCATCAGTACGCGCGCCGGTGGTCTTCCTTCGGCGAGGATGAGCCGCTCGTCGAGCGGCAGCGCTGGATCGTGCCAGGGAAAATCCTCGCTCTCGACAGCTGGCGCCGCCATCGTCGCCGGCATCAACTCGGGTCCGAGCGCGGCGGCGAGCCAGCCATTGATCCAGGCCCGCTGCACTGGCGTGAAGGGCGCGTTCTCGGGCAGCAACGGCGCGATATGGCTCATGGCGACGCTTCAGCGAGGCAGCGCAGCGTCTCGACGCTGCGGCCGGCGGCAAAATCGTGGAAACTCTCTCCGCCCTGGCGATGCGCGAGATAGGCGCGCAGCAGGCGCTCAATCCGCTGCGGCATCTCGGCCATCGGCACGGCCGGATAGATTTCGCGACCGAGGCCGCGCTCGGCACCGGCGCCGCCGCCGACATAGATGCCATAGCCCTCGACGGCATCCTCGCCGATCTTGGTGCCGAGCAGACCGATATCCGCCACGAAATGCTGCGCGCAGGAATGCGGGCAGCCCGTGAGATGGATGGTGACGGGCTGGTCGAGGACGATGCCGCGGTCGAGATGCTCGACCAGCGCCAGCGCCTGGCCCTTGGTGTCGGTGGCGGAGAATCGGCAGCCGGTATTGCCGGTGCAGGCGACGACGGCGCCTCGCGCGTTGCTTGCCCGCCAGTCGAAGCCGAGAGCGGCGATCTCGGCCTTCGCTGCGGCCAGCGCCGCATCGGGAATGTCCGAGAGCAGCAGATTCTGCCAGACGGTAAGGCGAATAGTGCCGCTGCCGTGCCGCTCGGCAATGGCGGCGAGGCCGCGCATCTCGGCCGCGCTCATACGCCCGACGCGGAGCGCCAGGCCGATATAGTTGAGCCCCGCCTGGCGCTGCGGGTGGATGCCGAGATGCGCGTGTTTCGCCGGAGGCACGCGCTTTTGACAGCGCTCGAGCGCCAGGCGATGGAGCGGCGCCGGCAACAGCTTCTCGACCTCGGCGAGAAAGCCGTCGAGCCCCAGCCGAGCGAGCACATATTTGAGCCGGGCGCGCGTGCGATCGGTGCGATCGCCTTCGGCGATGAAGACGCGCAACACCGCTGCGGCGACCGGCACGCATTGCTCGGGCGAAAGCAGCACGCCGGTGTCGCAGGCGAAATCGCCATGGCCGGTGACGCCGCCCAGCGCCATGCGGAAATAGACACCGGCCGGAACCGCCTCGCCTTCCGCGACGGCGACGGCGGCAAAGCCGATATCGTTGGTGTCCTCGAGCACGGCGATGGCGCCGCCGCCGTCGAAGGCGATGTTGAACTTGCGCGGCAGGCCGTAGAGCTCGCGATGATTGAGGATGTAGTAATGGAGCTCGCGCGCCAGCGGCCGCGTGTCGATGAGCTCGGCCGGATCGATGCCGGCGGTGGGGCTGCCGGTGACGTTGCGGATATTGTCGGCGCCGGCGCCACGCGACGTCAGACCCAGGTCCTGTACCGCGGTAAGCACGTCGATGGCATGCGACGCACCGATCTCGCGGATCTGCAGGTTGGCCCGCGTCGTCACATCGGCATAGCCCCCGCCCCAGCGCTCGCCGATGTCGGCAACGCCACGGAACTGCGCCGCGCTCAAAATCCCGTTCGGGATCCTGAGCCGGCACATGAAGGCGTTCTGCGCCGGGGCGACGTAGAAGAGGCCATGAAACTTGTGGCGGAAGACGTCGATGCCCTTGGGAAAGCGTCCCAGCGCGGCGTTCTCGCGCATCGCGTCCCAGAGGTCGAGCGGATGGCTTTCTCGCTTTGCCGTTTCTTCGGGCGTGAGTTTGCCGCCGGCGGCGAGCACGCGATCCTGCGCCAGGCGATGACAATCGCTGGGCAGCGCCGCCGGCGGCATCGCGGCTGGGGTCACACGCCGCGCAAGCAGACCACCGAGGAAGCCTTCGAGATATTGCTTCTGCTCTTCGGTGAAACCGGAATCCATGACCTCGGCGAAAGCAAGCGGAATGCCAGAGCAGATGTGCCCCTAAATGATTGCGGATGAAGGGCTTTTCCTGCCTCCTCGGGTCTCGCCTGCCTGCTGCGAAGGCGGCACTTTGCCCAGTATTTGCGCAGATTCTCATCCGCCCAATTATTGACCAGCGGTCTCGCCCGGAATTGGCGGTCTGCTCGATGGCATGCTTCTTGCGGCGACTGTCGGCAACGAGAGGGAGAGCCTGCCGATGTATCTGGAGACAGTCGACAGCTTCGCCGGCGTGGCCGAGAAGCGGAGCGCCTTCCTGAAGCGCTCGCCGCTGGGCTTCTGCATCAGCGCCATGATGGCGGGCGCCTATGTCGGGATGGGCATCATCCTCATCTTCAGCGTCGGCTCCGACGCCGATCCCGCCTACCGCTCGCTCATCATGGGCGCGTCCTTCGGCATTGCCCTCACCCTGGTGGTCTTCGCCGGCTCCGACCTCTTCACCGGCCATACCATGTTCATGCCGCTGGGGCTGTTGCGCCAGCGCATCGGCTGGAGCGATCTCGCTTCGGCGTTGGTCGTCTCCTGGCTCGGCAATCTTGCGGGAGCGGCGCTGCTGGCGGCGATCTTCGTCGCGGGCGGCGGCGGTTCGGTGCTGCATTCGAAGAGCGGCTTTCTCATGACCGTGGCGGCGGCGAAGATGTCGGCGCCGGCGACCGCGCTTTTCTGCCGCGCCATCATCTGCAACTGGCTTGTCTGCCTGGCGCTCTGGATGTCGCAGCGCATGACCAGCGACGCTGCCAAGTGCATCGCTATCTTCTGGTGCCTCTTCGCCTTCATCGGCAGCGGCTTCGAGCATTCGGTCGCCAACATGACGGTCCTCACCATCGCGCTCCTGGGCGACCATCCCGACACCGTCTCGCTCGCCGGCATGGGCTACAACCTGCTGTGGGTGACGCTCGGCAACATCGTGAGCGGCGCCGGCATCATGGCGCTGGGCTATTGGACGATGTCGCGACCGGCGGAGTCGCGGCCGGTGCTCGTTCATTCGCACGATGCCGCCGTCGGCGACTGAGATGCAAAAGATTACAGATAGACAGTGAGGCAATGAGCTATCGCGCAAAAGTCGACGGCAGCATCTCGTTGGCCGAGCATCGCAGCTGAACGATAGCCAACGCCCGGCCATCTCGCTGCCTCACTGCCTGCCTCTAGATCTTTATTTGGGCCCGACCCGAGCGCTATGCTCGCGCCATGTCCGCGTTCCGCCTGCTGGCGCTCGATCACGTCGTGCTGCGCGTCGCCGATCTCGCGCGGGCGCGCGCATTCTATTGCGACGTGCTCGGCTGCAACTTTGAGAAATGGCAGGAGAACCTCGGGCTCCTGCAGCTCCGCGCCGGGTCATCGCTCATCGATCTCGTGACGCTGGACGGGCCCTTGGGTCGGGCGGGCGGCGCTGCGCCCGGGCGCGAGGGGCGGAACGTCGATCACTTCTGCCTCCGCATCCAGCCCTTCGACGAGGCGGCGCTCCGCGCGCATCTCGCGGCTTATGGCGTCGCAGCGGGCGAAGTCGTCGAGCGTTACGGCGCCGAGGGCACGGGGCCCTCGCTCTATCTCCGCGACCCCGACGGCAACACCGTCGAGCTCAAGGGTCCGCCCCGTCCGTGAACGCAGCATGAGTCCCGCCGCGGGCGGCGGCCGCCCGTTCCACGAGATCGAGACTTGGATCTTCGATCTCGACAACACGCTCTACCCGGCCGAGTGCAATCTCTTCGCCGAGGCCGAGGCGCGCATGGCCGAATTCATCGTCGCCGAGCTCGGCCTCACGCACGGCGAGGCGCATGCGCTCCGCCGACGCTTCTTTCTCGATCACGGCACGACCCTGCGCGGCCTCATGATCGAGCACGGTATCGAACCCAAGCGCTTCCTCGACTACGTCCATGAGATTGATCTCTCGCCGGTGCCGCCCGATCCCGCTCTCGCCGACGCGATCGCCGCGTTGCCGGGCCGCAAATTCATCTTCACAAACGGCACCGTCGCATATGCCGAGCGCGTCATCGCCCGGATCGGCCTCACCCGGCATTTCGTCGGCATCCACGACGTCGTCGCTTGCGACTATCTACCGAAGCCCGATCCCAGCGGCTACCGAGTGCTGGTCGCGCGCCACGCGATCGATCCCGCCCGCGCGCTCATGATCGAGGACATGGCGCGCAACCTGCCGCCGGCAGCCGCGCTCGGCATGACCACCGCTTGGGTGCGAACCCCCAAGGACTACGCTCGGAGCGGCGCCGAGCCCGAGCATATCCATCACGTCGTGGCGGAGCTGGCCTCGTGGCTCCGGTCGGCGGCGGCGAGACGTTAAGAACGGCGCTCAGACCCGGTCCGCCATCTCCCGCTGGGTCTCCATCCGCTTGGCATCAGCTTCGTAGAGCTCGGCCAGCGATTTGAGCTGCATCTCGAGGGTCGGCGAGGCGCGGAAGGCCTGGAGGCGCGCCGTGCGCGCTTTGCCCCGCAGGCTGTCGATAACGTAGCTATCGACGATGGGCAGGGACGACATGGGATCACTCCCTTCACAAGACGCCCCTCATGTGGCGGCCGCCATGCGAGAGCACTGTGACAT
>DATJAV010000126.1:0-5742 GCA_035515835.1 Allostellaceae bacterium | reverse complement strand
AGGCGGTACAGCGCGGCTATCGGCACATCAAGTTGCATGAGATCGCGCTGGCGCCGGTGGCGAGCGCGCGCGAAGGCGCCGGGCGCGAGGCCGCGCTCATGGTCGACACCAATTGCCCGTGGTCGCTGGCCGAGGCGCGAGGCATGGCCAAGGCGCTGGCGCCTTACGACATCTTCTGGCTCGAGGAACCGATCTGGCCGCCCGAGGACATGAATGCTCTCGCCGAGCTTCGGCGCGGAAGCCCGATGCCGATTGCGGCCGGCGAGAACGCCGGAAGCGCCGTTCAGTTCGCACAGATGTTCGCAGCAGGCGCCATCGACTACGCGCAGCCCAGCGTCACCAAGATCGGCGGCATCAGCGAGATGCGGAAGGTCATGGCGCTCGCCGAGGCGGCCAATGTCAGCGTCGTGCCGCATTCGCCCTATTTCGGGCCCGGCCTCTTGGCGACGCTGCAGGTGCTCGCCGTCACGCCGCAGGAGACGCTGGTCGAGCGGCTCTATGTCGACCTCGACGCGAGCCTTTTCGGCGATTTCACCGATGCGGGCGAGGGCATGATGACGGTGCCCGACGGTCCCGGCCTCGGCTGCGACCCCGACACTTCGGTCATCCAACGCTACCGCACCGCCTAGCCGTCCCTAACCGGGAGAACGACGCCATGGAGAACGGCCACCAGATCGAGACGAAAAACACGGCCTATTTCCGTCACACCTATGAGAGCGATCATGCGGATATGCGCCGGCTCTTCGAGCAGGCGAAGATCGATCAATGGAATGCCGCCACGGACATCGATTGGGGAGCCCCGCTCGAGGGCGATGGCGGGCTCATTTCCGATGACCTCGTCGACATCCACGGCACGCGGTTCTGGGACGCGCTCTCCGAGAGCCAACGCGTCGAGCTCAATCACCGCGTCAGCCGCTGGCGCCTCTCCATACTGACCCATGGCGAGCACGGCGCCATGCTGCTCTGCAGCCAGCTGGTGGAGCATGTGCACGGCCAAGACGCGAAGCTCTTTCAGGCGACGCAAGTGGCCGACGAGGCGCGGCACAACGAGGTGCTGGAGCGCTATCTCGAGCTTCGGCTCGAGGGCCGCATCTCGCCCATCGCCGGCAACGTCCGGGAGATTTTCGACACGCTGCTGACTACGTCCTCCTGGCACCTCAAGACCATCGGCCTGCAGCTCGTCGCCGAGACTTTCGCCGTGTCGCTCTTCCGCATGCTGGCGGAGTCCTCGAAGGACGCCGTGCTGCGTCAGCTCTGCCGGCGCATCCTGCAGGACGAGGCGCGCCATATGGGCTTCGCCATGCTCTCGCTGCCTGCGATCATCGGCGGGGCGAGCGCGGCCGAGCACCGCGAGATGGAGGATTTCGCCGTCTGGGCGTTGAACCGCACGCTGAGCGGCCTCTTCCCGCTGGCCGTCTACGAGGAGATGGGCTTCGGCAAGGCGGAGATCGGCGAGATCAAGCGCTTGCGGCACGAGCGCGCCGCGGGCGGCGACGAGACCGCCTTCCGCAAATACTTCCGCCGCGATCTCCATGGCGGCCTCGTGCGCAACCTGCGCAAGGTAGGGCTCCTCACCGACCGGATCACGCCCAGCCTGCAATCGCTCGGGATCAATCTCGCGGCCGCCTGACGTTGCAATCGGAGCCTACCGCCCTTTCCCCGGCGGGATCGCGCGCCAGACGCGCTCGGGGGTGGCCGGCATTTCTATGTGGGAGACGCCAAGCTCGGTGAGTGCGTCGACGATGGCGTTGATGACGGCGGCGAGCGCCGGGGTCGTGCCGCCCTCGCCGCCGGAGCGGACGCCAAGTCGGTTGGTGGGCGACGGCACCTCGCTGAGCGCCGTCTCGAGCGCGGGAAGATCATCGGCGCGCGGCATCGCGTAATCCATGAAACTCGCCGCCAGCAATTGGCCGCTCGCCCGGTCGTAATGCGCGTCTTCGAGGAGCGCCTGGCCCACGCCCTGGGCGATGCCGCCATGGGTCTGCCCGTGCAGGATCAGCGGGTTGACGGCGCGGCCGACATCGTCGACCGCGGCAAATGCGACGATCTTGACGGCGCCGGTTTCGGCGTCGACCTCGACCTCGCAGACTTGCGTGCCATAGGGGAAGCTTGCGACCGGTACCGTCTCGTCGCCGATGCCGAGGAGCGGCCCGTGCAGCTCCGCCGGCAGATCTTGGCGCTCGGCCGCGGCGGCGGCAACAGCGAAGAGGCCGATCTCTCGGTCGGTACCGGCGACCCGGAAACGGCCGGCGACGAATTCGATGTCGGCTTCTCCGGTCTCGAGGAGGAATCCTGCGATCTTGCGGCCCTTGTCGATGATCGCGTCGGTCGCCTTGCCGACGACGGTTGCGGCGAGCTTCATCGAGCGGCCGGAATGGGAGCCGCCGCCCGCTTTCACCCGCGCCGTGTCATGGGCGATGTAGCGGATGCTCTCGAACGGCACCCCCAGCCATTCGGTGACGAGCTGCGCGAAGCTCGTCTCGTGACCTTGACCCGACGCCATCGTCCCCATCACCAGCTCGACCGTTCCATCTCCAAGCACGGTGATCTCGCTGCGCTCGCGCGGCCAGCCGCTGGTGATCTCGACATAGTTGGCAACGCCGATGCCGCGCCATTTGCCCCGCCGCCGGGCCTCGGCGCGACGCGCTGGAAAGCCCTCCCAATCGGCGAGCGCCAGCGCGCGGTCCATCGCCTCCTGGTAACGGCCGCTATCGTAAGTGAGGCCGAGCGGGTTGGCGTAGGGCTGCGCCGCCGGCGGAACGAGGTTGCGCCGGCGGAGAGCAGCGGGGTCGATACCCAGCCGATCGGCCGCGAGATCGATGAGGCGCTCGATGACGAAGATGACCTCGGGCCGCCCGGCGCTGCGATAGGGCGTCGTCGGCACCGTGTTGGTGACGGCGCCCCGGCCGCGAACATAGGCGACGGGGATGTGGTAGACGCCCGACAGCAGCCCCATTCCCTTCTGCAGGGACACGAAGGCCGCCGCATAGGCGCCGAGATTGCTGACGTTCGAGCTGCGCACGGCGAGGAGTTTTCCGTCCGCATCGAGCGCAAGCTCGGCCTCGACTTCGAGGTCGCGGCCCTGATAGTCGCTGAGGAAGGACTCGCTGCGCTCGCAGGTCCATTTGACGGGGCGGCCGAGGCGGCGCGCTGCCCAGGCAAGCAAGGTCCATTCGGGATAGAAGAAATTGCGCGTGCCGAAATTGCCGCCCATCTCCTCGCAGAAGACACGCACGCGCTCGGGCGGCAGATTGAGCGCCTCGGCAAGATCGTAGCGTGCCTTGACGACGCCGCGCCCGGTGCCGCTCAAGAGCGTGTATTGCCCGCTCGTGCGGTCATAGTCGGCGATGGTCGTGCGCGGCTCGAGCGGAGCTCCGGTGACGCGCGGCACCCAGGTGTCGAGGCGCACGACATGAACGGCGCGCGCGAAAGCGGCTGCAGCGGCATCGGCGTCGCCGACTTCGATGTCGATGCAGAGGTTGTCCGGCGCCTCGTCCCAAAGCCGCGGTGCCCCCGGTTTTATTGCATCGACGGCGCGGCTGACCGCGGGCAAGACCTCGTAGTCGATCTCGACCCGGTCGACCATGTCCTTGGCCGCTGCAATCGAGTCGGCGACGACCATCGCCACGCCCTCGCCGACGAAGCGCGCCCTATCGAGCGGCAACGGCCAGTGCGGCGTCGTGATCGGGCCGCCGCGGAGCCGCACGACGAGGTCGGGCGGTCGCATGAGGCCGGCATTGTGGGGAATGGGCTTCAGTCCGTCGGCGACGTAATCGGCGCCGGCGAAGACGGAGAGCGCGCCGGGAACCGCCAGTGCTGCGGTTTTTTCGACGGAGCGGATGCGCGCATGCGCATGGGGCGAGCGCACGAAGGCCGCATGCGCCATCTGCGGCAGCACGAAGTCGTCGCCGTAGCGGCCCCTTCCCGTCAGCAGGCGGAAATCCTCCTTCCGCCGCACCGGTTGGCCGATGCCGCTCATCCCAGCGCTTTGAGCCGCGGCAACAAACGCTCGGCGTTGCCGCGATAGATGGCCTCGAGCTCGCCCGGCTTCAGGCCATATTCCTCGAGGCCGCGAACGCCGTCGGCCGAGGTGCCGAAGGGATAGTCGCTGCCGAGCAGCACCTGCGACATCGGCACATAGGCAAAGAGCGCGGCGAGCGCCGGCCGGTTCGCTTGGAGCGCCACGTCGTAGTGGAGCTTCCGCAGCTCATAGTCGATGCCCTGCGGCATTTTCTCGGCGAACTCGCGCCCCAGGCCCATGACCGAGGCGCGCCCGGCTAGGACGGGAACGGCGGCGCCGGAATGGCAGAAGATGAAGCGTATGTCGGGAAAGCGCGCCAGCGTGCCGCTGAACAAGAGGCTGAAGACGCAGCGGTTGGTGTCTTGCGTGAACTCGAAGAGCGAGGGCTGGATCCAGCGGAGCGAGGGCGCGCAGCAAACCGGCGCCAGCGGGTGGACGAAGACCAGGGCGCGACGCCGGTTCAATTCCGCCATGACCGGATCGAAATCGGGGTGGCCGGGATAGCGTTCGCCATAGCTCGTCATCAGCTGGATGCCGTCCGCCTTGAGCGTATCGAGGGCATAGGCGACCTCGGCCAGCGTACCGTCCACGTCCGGCATCGGCACCGACGCGAAATGCCCGTAGCGCGCGGGGTGGCCGGAGCGGAGCGTCGCGGCGTGCTCGTTGACGGCACGCGCCAGATGCCGCGTCTCCTCGGCGCCGACGTGATGGAGGCCCGGCGGCGAGAGCGACAGCACCGCCGTGCCGACGTCATTCTTGTCCATTTCCTCGAGGCTCCGCGCGACCGACCAATCGCGCACCATCGGCCGCTTGGCCATGTCGCCCATCACCGCGAGGTATTCCGGCGCGTAGAAATGATGATGCACGTCGATCCGGCTTCCCCGCTTTCCCTCAACCATTGTCGTCCTCCCGATTGCTCAGCGACGCTCCCGCGCAAGGCGTGAATGGACCGGAGACGGGATTTAACTCAGCCGCGTGCCTCCGTCGATTCCGGCGCAATTCTCTTGGACATTCTCACGAGCGGTACGCCACCGTCTTCGACGCGCTCCAACGCGGCAAATCCCCGCGCGCGGTAGAGCGGCTCGCCGGAGAGCGTCGCCATGAGCTCCAGTCGCGAGAACCCTTCTTTGGCGGCCGTCTCCTCGCAGAGCCTCAGGATCAAGCTCCCGATTCCTCGGCGCACCCAGGCGGGATGGGTATACATTGCCCGCACACGCGCCGCGTCCACCGCTGGATCGAGGAGCGCGGCACTCCGGCCCCCGCTATGGTCCCCGCCATAGAGCGTGGCACGCCGGCTCCAGCCGCCGCAGCCCACGAGATCATCCCCGGCATAGATGGCCCAATAGGTGCGGTCGGCAATGAGGGTCGTGTCCAGGCCCATGACCGCGGAGCTCGCGGCGATCAGCTCGGGTGGGAGAAAGGGCTTGAGGTTCTCGGCCATCGCGGCAGCCATCAGCACTCGCAATGCCGGTGCGTCCGCCTCCACGGCCAAGCGGTGGTGCAATTTGTCGATCAATATGTGCGCTGCATCAAAAGTGTGCGTCCTTCGACATGCGCTTTCGGCGCAAGCTCAGGATGAAGCAGAACTTTTACGGCATCAAGTCGGAGCCATTCGGACGCGCCCGCGCGCCTGTCGGAGGACGCACCATTGTCATGCGGCGCCATCGTGTTTTTGCACAAAGGCCGCAACATCGAGCCGGCGAAAATCCTCGAGCGCCGCG
>DATJAV010000125.1:0-8497 GCA_035515835.1 Allostellaceae bacterium | reverse complement strand
GCGCGCGCTTTGCCAATGCGGTGGCGGCGCTCGGCTGCCGCCCGGCGGAGCTCACCTGGCGCGCGGGCGTCGACGCGCTCTCCTTGGGCGCCACCAAGAATGGCGCGCTCGCCGCCGAGGCCGTGGTCTTCTTCGACCCGGCCAAGGCGGAGAGCTTCGCCTATCGCCGCAAGCGCGGCGGCCATCTCTTCTCCAAGATGCGCTTCCTCTCGGCTCAGCTCGAGGCCTACCTGGCCGGCGGCCTCTGGCTCGCCAATGCGCGCCACGCCAACGCCATGGCAGCGCGCCTCGCCCGGGGCCTCGGCGCCATACCGGGCGCGCGGCTCGATCACCCGACGGAGGCCAACGAGGTCTTCGTGACCTTGCCGGAGCCCGCGATCGCCGCCATGGAGCGCGCCGGCTTCGGCTTCTATCGCTGGGGCGGCGAGGGCTCGCCGGCGCTCCGCCTCGTCACCGCCTTCGACGCCAGCGCCGGCGATGTCGACGCGTTGATCGCTGCCGCCGCTCGCGGCGCCGCCGGAGAGAGCCGCCGCTGACTCCGCGGAGAAAGCGAAGAAGTGCCTCTGCCGCAGTGGTTTCTTGTCACGAGCGCGAGCCGGGGCGGGCGCTCTCCGCGGTGCCAATCTAAAGATTTTGTAAAGGCGCGCGCCCTCGCACGGCCGAGCGTCCGACCCGCGGCGCGGCGTTTTTCGTTTCGCTGGCGGATCGATGAGACCCGCGACGACGTTGCCGAGCGCGGACCGCGTCGTCGCTGCCATTTTTTTGAAAAAAAGTTTGTCGCGCCGCGAGTTTCCTCTTGCATCGGTGTTCAGTCAGCGTATGTATGCAAACCACGACGCACTCGCACGTGCCTATGGCCCTCGTGGTTATGCAACGACGTAACGCGTCCTTTTTGGTAGAGCCGGTCGTAGTGGACCGGTCCCGAGAGGGAGGTCGATATGGTTGCAATCGCACTCAGGGCCGCGGCGCCCTGGCCCGATGAGACACCTCGGTTGATCCGGGCCGCCCGCGGCAGCGGCGGTCGAGGCGCCAACGAACCCAGCAGTCAGAGTTGAGCGGACAGTCCAGGACGCGGCGGCGGATCGCCCCGTGACGGACTTTCAGCATTCGTTCAACCGCCCTTGATAGGATCGAGGGCAGCGGCAGAGCGCGCCGGCGAGCGTCGGACGCGCGCCCCGACCAGCAGGATCACCAATCGAGATGAAGAAGAAGATCGACCGTAAAATCGAGCGTAACCGCAAGATCGAAAAGTTCCTCGCCGAGAAGCAGCCGGAGACCCCCTGCCTGGTCGTCGACCTCGACGTCGTCTCCGAGGCCTATCAGCTGCTCCGGACCTATATGCCGATCGCCAAGGTGTTCTACGCCGTCAAGGCGAACCCGGCGCTCGAGGTCGTCGCTCTGTTGCAAGGGCTGGGCTCCTCCTTCGACGTGGCGAGCCGCGGCGAGGTCGATCTCTGCCTCGGCGGGGGCGTCACCGCCGATCGCATGTCCTTCGGCAACACCATCAAAAAGGAGCGCGACATCGCCTACGCCTACGAGAAGGGCGTGCGGCTTTTCGCCTTCGACAGCGAGGCGGAGCTCGAGAAGCTCGCCCGCTCGGCGCCGGGCGCCCGGGTGTTCTGCCGCATCCTGGTCGATGGCGAAGGCGCGGAATGGTCCTTGTCGCGCAAGTTCGGCTGCGCGCCGCAGATGGCGGTGGAGCTGCTGAAGCGGGCCAAGACGCAAGGGCTCGATCCCTATGGCGTCTCCTTCCATGTCGGCTCGCAGCAGACCAACCTCGATCAGTGGGATAGCGCCGTCGGCCGCGCCGCCGGCATGTTCTCGCTGCTGGCCCAGACCGACATCAACCTGCGCATGGTGAATATCGGCGGCGGCTTCCCCGCGCACTATCGCGGCGATGTTCCAGGCGTCGAGCGCTACGCGCAGGCGGTGATGGCGGCGATCACGCGGCATTTCGGCAACGATCTCCCCGAGATCGTCGTCGAGCCCGGCCGCTCGATCGTCGGCGACGCCGGCGTCATCCAGAGCGAGGTGGTGCTGATCTCGCAGAAGGCGCAGGGCGACACCAAGCGCTGGGTCTATCTCGACGTCGGCAAGTTCAACGGCCTCGCCGAGACCATGGACGAGAGCATCAAATACCGCATTCGCACGCCGGTCGAGGGCGGGCCGAGCGGCGCGGTGGTGCTGGCCGGGCCCACCTGCGACAGCGCCGACATCCTCTATGAGAAGACCGAGTACCGGCTTCCCATGGCGCTCAAGGTCGGTGACAAGCTGCAAATCTTGTCGACCGGTGCCTACACTTCGAGCTATGCCTCGGTGGGCTTCAACGGCTTCTCGCCGATCAAGACCTACTGCATTTGATGGAGCATAGGGGACCGCCCTCGCCGCCCCTCAGGGGCGGCGAGGGCACCATCACCCGCGCGTCGGCGCGCCGTTGCGGCAGCGTCGCGGTGACCTCGGCCAAGAGCTTCTGCTGCATCGCGGCGATGAAGGTGGGGAAGTCCTCGACCTCCATCAGGAACGCGCCGGGCCCGCCCACCACGTACTGATCGTAATAGCTGTCGAGCCAGGGCTCGGTCTTGAGAATAGCGAGACCGTTGATGGTGATGCCTTGGGCGACGAGGCGATCGCGCACCGTCTGCGGCGGCGGGCCGATATTGGCGATGCCATCGCCGGAAAGATCGACCACGCGCCGCTCGGCCTGGTCGGGAAGGCGCTGGAAAGCGGTCTCGGCGGCCAGCAGCGCGTCGCCGATCGCGGTGAGGCCGTTGGAGCTGCGCGGCGTCGCGCGCACGCGGGCGGCGAACCCGGCAGCGCTTGCTGCGTCGCTGACGCGCGTCCAGTCGACGGTTACCACTTGCTTGTCGCGGTCCGACCATTCGAGCACCAGCACGTCGATGGCGCCGTTCTTGCCGCCGCGAATGGCCTCGACGAGGGGCGCCGTTTCGAAGGCGCGGGCGATGCCCTCATGCTGCAGCTCGTATTCCTCGGCGTCGACGCTTTCCGACACGTCGACGGCGAGCACCAGCGCCAAATCCACCGTCGCGGCGTGTGCCGGCACGGCGCCAAGGGCGAGCGCGCCCAGCACGACGACGGCGAAAAACAGGCGAGGCAGCGGCATGGGCGATGGCTCGCGAGCAGCTTCAGGAGCCGACACTATGGCCGGCAGAGTTGGTCGAATCTATGGCGGGGGCGGAGCGCTCAGGCTTAACAAAGGGTTGCCGGCGCTGCCGTGGGGACCCCATAATCGCGCCACCTCCGTTTTGGCAGCGGCGAGGCTCGAATGCGCAAGGCAAGCATGTTGATCGCGGCGGCATTTCTCGCCGCAAGCGGCGGTGTCACGGTTGCGGCGGAGAAGGCGCCGCCGGTCTGCGCCGCGATCACCTTCCGCCCGGTACCGGCAGGCCTGAGCGACGGCGAGCAGAACGCCGGGCTCTACAAGTCCAATTTCGGTCGCATCGATGTGGTGGCCAAAGTCGAGAAGGGCGCGCCGATCGACTACTTCGTCGAGTTCAACGGCAAGCCGCCCAAGGCGCTGAAGGGGCCGGTCCCGCCGAACGTCGCAAGCTGTGCCAAGGCCAAGCTTCGCGGCACCGTCGGCACCCCGCCGGAGCGTTGCCTCGGCGATCGCTTGGCCGTTCTCATCGACCACTACGCCGACCGGCGCTACATCCTGCTCTACGCCCAGCGCGGCAAGGAGTGGTATTTCTGCAGCGTCGGCAGCGCCTAGCGGACGACGCCCGCCGTGTTCACCGGCCGCGCCGTGGTCAGCGCCAGCAGGCGGGAATAAAGAGCGGGGTCGGTCAGGAGCCGCTCCGCGGTGCGCAGCTCAACCTCGTGGTCGCGGTGCTCGCCGGGGCAGAGCTGCCGGAGGCGCTGCCAGCCGGCTTCGTCGAGCTTGGCGCGCGGCTGGTCGAGCGAGGCGGCAAGGACGCCGGTGCTGCGCTGGAGCGCGGCGCTGACCCCCGCGGCGTCGTCGGGCTCGTCCGCCGTGCAGATCGTCGGCACCACGCCATGCTTGTGGAGGATATAGCCGCCCGGAGCGATGAGCCGGGCCCAGGTGATGGTGAGCTCGCCCGCATTGGGCATGCGCTGCACATTCTGCACCGTGCCTTTGCCGAAGGAGGCGCTGCCGACGACGACGGCGCGGCCGCTGTCCTGCAGCGCGGCGGCGACGATTTCCGAGGCCGAGGCGGAGCCGCCATTCACCAGGACGGCGAGCGGCAGCCGCTCGACCTCGCGGTGGGGCGCAGTGAAGTACTGAATGCTTTCGGGCACGCGGCCGATCGTCGAGGTCACGGGGACGCCGTCGAGGAAGAGGCTCGCCACCTCGATCGACTGGTCGAGCAGTCCGCCGGGATTGTCGCGCAGGTCGAGGATGATGGCGCGAAGGTTCGCGCCCTGATCACGATGCGCTTGGCGCAGCAGCTCGGCGACGCTCTGTCCCGTCTGTTGATTGAAGCTCGTGACGCGCAGTCGGGCGATCCCCTTTTCCATGGTGAGCGCAACGCTCGGCGGGACGATCCGCGCGCGATGGAGGGAGAAGCTGAGCCGCGCGCCGGCGCCGCTCCGTGCCACGCCCAGCACGATGGAGCTGTCGGTTGGGCCGCGCAGGAGACGCGCCACGTCCTCGCGCGAGAGCGAGGCGACTTCGACGCCGTCGATCGCGACGATGCGGTCGGCAACCCGCAACCCGGCACGGGCGGCGGGCGTCTCCGGCAGGACCTCGACGATCCGGACGTCGTTGCCGTCGGTGTTGAGCGTGACGCCGATGCCGCCGAAGCCGTCGCGCGACGCGCGCCGCTCCTTCGCCACGTCAGGCGGAGCATAATGCGAGAAACGATCCAGCGTGGCGACGCTGCCTTCGATCACCGTCTGGTCGATGCGGTCGGCGGAGAGCTCGGCCACGGCGCTCGAGCGCTGGCGTGCGGCGCCGGTCACGGCGTCGGTGAGCGCGGCCCAGCCCGCGGTGTCGCTGTCCTTGGGCGCGGAGAAGAGAACCGGCGCTTCGCCGCCCTTCTCAAGGACGACCTTGTCGCCCTGTTGCTCGACCGCGAGCGTGCCGTCGATGGTGGAGAGGTTGGCGAGTCCGGCAAGTGCCAGCCGACCCGGGCTCACCGGCTCGATATAATATTTGACGATGCCGCTATAGGCCTCTTCGAAGAGCTGCGTCTGGGGCTCGCTTGCCGCCGGCTCGATCGGTGCGGAGGCGCAGCCCGCCAGCACCAGCACCGACGCGAAAATAAGGCGGCGGCGACGGGTGGCTCGAGCGGTCATGGGGGTGCTGCCAGGGCGGGACAGGCGGATTGCGACGGAAGTCGCCGTCTGTCGGTCAGAAGCGTTGCAAGAGTGGGTCATTGTTGCTTTTCGATCCCGAGGCTGGCAAGCGGATTTCCGAAGAAGAGGTCGGCGATGCGATTAGGTCATGGATGAGGTTAAGGACGTGTTGAAGCGCGATGATGCCGCGAGCGCTGCGTCTGGCGCTCCGGCTGGGTGTCGTCTTTTTCGGCAATCAGCACAAAAACGAGGCTGCCGGTCACCGTATTGGCCTCGACCAGGCGTACGGTGACGCTCTCCCCCAGGGTGAAGCTCCGACCGAATCGTCGGCCGATAAGCCGGTGGCGCCGCTCATCGTGATCGTAAAAGTCGCTTGGCAAGGTGCTGATCGGTATCAGTCCATCGGCGCCCGTCTCCGCCAAGGCGATGAAGAGGCCGGCGCGGGTTACGCCACTGATCCGGGCGGCGAAGCTGGCGCCGACGCGGTCGGCGAGGAAAGCCGTGGTGTAACGGTCCATGGCATTGCGCTCGGCAGCGGCGGCGCGGCGCTCGGTCATAGAAATGTGAACGGCGATCTCGGCGAATGCGCTCGCCTCGGTCGGCGGGAGCGCTCCCGCGCCAAAGCGGCCGCCGGCGATGAGGGCGCGATGCACCAGCAGATCGGCGTAGCGGCGGATGGGTGACGTGAAATGCGCATAGCGGGGGAGCGCCAAGCCGAAATGGCCGAGATTGGCGGGGCTGTAGACGGCTTGCGCTTGGCTCCGTAACACCAACTCGCTGACCAGCGTCGCATAGGGCGTGCCGGCCGCGCGCCGCAGGATCTCGCGAAAATGCCGCGGCCGCACGACTTGGCCCTTGGCCAGCGCAAGCCCGTGGATGCCGATCCCGTCCAGGAACTCGCGCAGCGCCGCGAGCTTGGCCGGATCAGGCTGGTCGTGAACGCGGTACATGCAGGGCTGCTTCAGCCGCTCGAGCTCTTCCGCGGCCGCGACATTGGCGGCGATCATGAACTCCTCGATGAGGCGGTGGCTGTCGAGACGCTGACGCGGCTCGACGCGGGCGATGTGGCCTCCGTCATCGAGGACGACGCGCCGCTCCGGCAGGTCGAGATCGAGCGTTCCGCGCCGGTCGCGCGCTCGCGCGAAGGCATGGTAGGCGCCGTAAAGCGGGCGGAGCACGCGCTCCAGCAAGGGCCGCGTCAGGTCGCTCGGTCGGCCGTCGATCGCCGCTTGCGCTTCCTCATAGGTGAGCCGTGCCGCCGAGCGCATGAGGCCACGCGCGAAGCGGTGACGATGGACCCGGCCTTCCCGGTCGAGGGAGAGATGGACCGCAAGGCAAGCGCGCTCGACGCCCGGCTTCAGCGAGCAAAGCTCGTTGCTGAGCGCCTCCGGCAGCATGGGCACGACCCGATCGGGGAAATAGACGGAGTTGCCGCGCTCCTCGGCGGCGCGGTCGAGAGCGTCCTCCGGCCGGACATACCAGGCGACGTCGGCGATCGCCACCAGCACGTGCCAGCCGCCTTCATGCGCGGGATCGGGCTCGGCCCAGACGGCGTCGTCGAAATCCCGCGCGTCGGCGCCGTCGATGGTGACGAGCGGGATCTGGCGCAGATCGGTGCGCTCGCCGAGCGCCACCGGCTGCGCCGCTTCCGCTTGGCGCAAGGCCGCCGCGCCGAATTCCGTCGGAATGCCGTGCGCGTGTATGGCGATGAGGCTGAAGGAGCGGGGATCGTCGCTGTCGCCGACACGCTCGACGACGCGCGCCTGGGGCAGCCCGAGGCGCGGCGACGCCAGCACCTCGGCGAGCACGACCTCGCCCTCGAGGGCGCCGCCGCGATCGCTCTCGGCGACGCGGAACTCGGATTTGAGCTTGCGGTCGGTCGGCTCGATCCGCCCGCCGTTCTTCTCGCGGTGGAAGACGCCGAGTACGCGGTCGGGGGCGCCGCCCAGCGCGCGCAGGATGCGCGCCTCGTAGCGGCCGTCCGCAAGCCGGGCGAAGCGCGCCACCGCGCGCTCGCCCACGCCCAGCGCCGGTGCGCCCCGCTCGGCCACGACATAGATCGCCGGCAGATGCGGCGCGTCCTCCCAGGCGAGGGGACGTCCCAGCATCTCGCCATCGAGATCGACGCCGGTGATCTCGATGACGCCGATCTCCGGGAGCCCCTGGCGCTCGACCGCGCGCCGTTGCGAGGCGCGCGGAGGGCGCCCGCCTTCGAGACTGCGGATCAGCTCGTTCAACCGCGCGCGGTCTTCGCGCGGCACCTTGAAGGCGCGCATGAGGTCGCGCCCTTTGGGTGGTGTCGCACTTGTCGCGATGAATTCGAGAAGTTCCTCGCGCGTCGGCAGTCGCCCTGGCGCGCGTCGTTGGCCGCGAGGGGGCCGCTCCTTATTCGGCGGCTTCTGGCGTTGGTTTTGTCTGCCCCTTTTTCGAGGCAGTTTTCTTGACACGGGTTTTTTGTCCTTTCGGGGTCTTCGCCGCGCTTGGAGCGGGCTTGGTTTTGGTCTTGCTCTTGGCGCGCTCGCCCAGCAGCTCCAAAGCTTGATCCAGGGTAACCGCTTCAGGCTCGATGTCGCGCGGCAAGGTGGCGTTGACGCCGCCGTGGCTGACATAGGGACCGTAACGGCCGCTGAAGAGATTGACGGGGGCGCCGTCGGCGGGGTGGTTCCCGAGCGAGCGGAGCGGCGTCGGGCCGCGGCGGGGTCCGCCTTTGCGCGGCTCGGCCAAGAGGCTCACCGCGCGATTGATGCCGATCGTCAGCACGTCGTCGTCGCCGCGCAGCGAACGGTATTCGTCGCCGTGCTTGATGTAAGGTCCGAAGCGGCCCAGCGCCGCGACGATGGGCTTGCCATCCGCCGGATGAATGCCGACCTCGCGCGGCAGCGACAGCAGCTTCAGCGCCTGTTCGAGGCCGATATCGGCCGGCGAGATGCCCTTGGGCAGCGCCATGCGCTTGGGCTTCCTATCCTCATCGCCGAGGCCCCGCTGGACATAATATCCATAGGGTCCCTTGCGCAGGCTGACCGGGAGGTTGGTGTCGGGATCGAGGCCGAGCTCGCGCGGTCCCACCGCTTCGCCGTTCTCGCCAGTGCCGCTCTCGACCGCGAGCGGGCGCGTGTAACGGCAATCCGGATAGTTGGAGCAGCCGATGAAGGCACCGAATTTGCCGAGCTTCAGGCTCAAGCGCCCGGCGCTGCAGCCCGGGCAGAGCCGGGGATCGCGG
>DATJAV010000124.1:0-11702 GCA_035515835.1 Allostellaceae bacterium | reverse complement strand
AGTTAATAGAATGATGATTGACATGACCCTGGAAGAGGGCGCATAAAGAGTCGTAGCGGCATTCAGAAAATACCCGGTAGGTGGTTAACCACCGGCCCTTTCTCTCTCCAAAAACAAGAAACGACTTCGCCTATTGCACGCCACTACTTGGCCTGGCCTGCAATAATTCGGGGCAACACATCGGGGAGGCACCATGCTCATGCCGGCGGTATCGGACGAGTTGCAGCGGATGGCGGAGCGCGTCTACGACTTCGATCCTTCGCTCGCAACGCTTTGGCTCGAGCCCGACGGCAAGTATCAGCGCCAAGGTATGACCCTTGACCAGCTGACCCGCCGCGTCGTCGACTGCCTTGCGCGCGGGTTCCGTCCGCTCGCCGCCGCAGACTTCCCCACGCTCTATTGCGCCTGGGGCAAAGCGCGTGTCGGCTCGACGGCCTTGATCAACATGTTCGGGCTCGCCGGCATGCCCGCTTACTTCCAGCCGGTGAAGGCGGTGCTGCGCTACGCCCTCACCGGCGGTGATGCCACCCCGTGGATTCTGCCGCCCGGCACGCGGGAGCCGCAGATCTTCTCCAAGGATGTCGCTGGCCCCTATCTCCTTGCCGAATGCCTCTACATCCCGCTCCAGATGCTCGTCGAGGCGGGATATCCGACGACGAAGCTGCACCTCATCGTGCTCGATCGCGACCCCGTGCACTCGCTGGCGTCCTGGCTCGACAAATGGTCCGACCGACTGGCGCCGGATCGGCTGGTGCGCAATCACGTGCTGGCGGCGCTCAACGCGCGCCGCGTCGAGGAGTATGCCCGCCGCGCCGGCGTGCCTGTGACGCATTACGTCTACGAAGCCAGCAAGGACGCGGTGCGTGCGGCGCGCGCACTTTTCGC
Organism: Allostellaceae bacterium; assembly: GCA_035515835.1. Classification (GTDB taxonomy): domain Bacteria; phylum Pseudomonadota; class Alphaproteobacteria; order ATCC43930; family CGMCC-115725; genus DAHUYF01. The sequence goes on along the minus strand of DATJAV010000124.1, from coordinate 10,817 downwards.
CCGCCTTGGCATCGCCGAGCGCTTTACCGCCCGCTGCGTCACCGACTGGGCGGAAATGGGACAGCTCGACTCCAAGCGATCTGGCATCATTCATCCCCCCGAGCCGGACGTCTATTTCGTGCCCGGTCTCCACGCCAGCGACACCGCCTATCGCTACCGCGAGCGCGGCGTCGCGCAGGTGACCGACGCGCAGCGCGAAATCCTCCGCCGCTGCGGCGTCGAGGATGTCTATCGCGCCACGGCGGAAGCCTGTGCCCGAGAGCTGGGCCTGTCGATCGAGCTCGCGCCGGCCGCGCTGCGGCCGGCCATCAACGCTCGCGCAACCGCCAGCGCCAGGACCGCCTAAGCATGGCGGACTTTTCGACATCCATATCTTTCCAATAGGGAGAGCGTTTCATGTACGCTGAGCAAATTGTCGTAGCCAAGGAAGCGACGAATACCAGCACCTCGCGCATCTCCCACTACGCCGAGGAGGATGTCTCCTACCTTCTGTCGGCCTACACGGCCCGCAATGTCCGCATCCTGCTCGACCGCCGCATGTATACGCTGAAGCCCGAGCTTGAAGATAACTGGGTCTGGCACGCCTTTCGCGGCTTCGCCATGGTCGAGAGCCGGCTCGCCGCCATCGGCCGCCGTCCCCGAAGCTTCGCCGCCATCGGTACCGGCAGCGGCGTCGACGCGATCGGCGCCGCACACATCTTCGGCGCGCTTCGCCGGCTCTTCGTCACCGACGTCGAGGAGCCCTTGGTGCGCCTCGCCGCGGCCAATATCCGCGCCAATATCCGCGAGGAGATCAAGGTCGAGGCGCTGCCGGGCGATGTCTGCCGGCCGCTCATCGAGGCGGGCGCGAAGCTCGACGTGATCTATGCCAACCTCCCCAATATTCCCGTGACGCGCGGCGCCGACATCATCGATCACGGCACCTTCTACCGCCCCGGCGCCGACGGCACGGGGGACGCGCGGCTCGACAAGTATCTGCTGTGGCTGCAGCACCACTTCCTGCTCTCGGCCAAGCATGCCCTGGCGCCCCATGGCATGGCGCTGATGATGATCGGCGGCCGCTTCCCCTATCAGCTGTTCGATCGGCTCGCGAGCGCCGCGGGCTTCGCCTTCGAAGAGGTGCTTTGCTACTTCAAGCGGCAGACCGAAGCCGAGAACGTCCTCTCCGGCTATGCCGCGGCCGAGCGCGACGGGATCGAATTCGACTTCTACGACTTCGACGCGGCGCGCGCGACCTTGCGCGGCGGCGAGCAATTGGACGGCCGCGCGCTCAAGGAAGCGATCCATCCCTGGCGGCTCTCGGCGCTGGACGCGCTGCAGCTCATGCGCCGGGGAAAGCCGATCGGCCACACGCTGCATTTCCTCAAGGCGACGCCGCTCGGTTGAGCAACGGAAGCGCCGGGCGACCGGCGAGGAGGGGGTCACATGGATAGCAGGATGGAGTTGCGGACGGTAATCCCGATGCCGCCGCCGGCGATGTCGTTGCTGGCGGAGGTCGGGAAGACGCCGCTGGTGGCGCTCGACCGCCTCTTCACCCGGCCGGGGATCCGGGTGCTGGCGAAGCTCGAATTCTTCAACCCCAGCGGCAGCATCAAGGATCGCATTGTTCGTCATATCGTCGCCGATGCTGAGGCGCGCGGCCTCTTGCGCCCCGGCAGCACCATCGTCGAGAACACCTCGGGCAATACCGGCGCCGCCATCGCCATGATCGCGGCGCTGCGCGGCTACCGCGCCGTCCTGACGATGCCCGACAAGGTGAGCAAGGAGAAGCAGGACGCGCTTCGCGCGCTGGGCGCCACTGTCGTCCTCTGCCCGACCGGCGCCGCACCCGATTCCGACGCGCACTACGTGCGCCGGGCGCGTGCCATCGCCGCGGCAACGCCAGGGGCTTTCGTCCTCGACCAATACAACAATCCCAAGAATCCGGAAGCGCATTATCTCACCACCGGCCCCGAAATCTGGGAGCAGAGCGGCGGCAAGGTCGACTACTTTGTCGCTGCCGGCAGCACCGGCGGCACGGTCTCGGGGACAGGGCGCTTCCTCAAGGAGCGCAACCCCCGGCTCAAGGTCGTCCTGCCCGATCCGCGGGGCTCGATCTATCACCGTTACTTCAACACTGGGGCTTATGGCGCCGAGGACATCGCGACCTACCAGGTCGAAGGCATCGGCGAGGACCATCTGGTGAAATGCATGGATTTCGGCGTCATCGACGAGGTCCTGCAATTCCGCGACAGCGATGCCTTCGGCGCGGCGCGCGAGCTTGCCGCGGTCGAGGGCATCCTTGGCGGCGGCAGCGGCGGCGCCAATATCTGGGCCTGTCAGCAGCTGGCGGCGCGACTGGAGGCGCCGGCCACCATCGTCACCGTCATTCCCGACAGCGGCCTCAAATATCTTTCCAAGTTCTTCAACGACGACTGGATGCGGGCCAACGGTCATCTCTGACGGTTAATCGCCGAGCACCCTTATCTCTGGCATCTGCCGCTCCTAAAGGGCGAAGCGGAGCGGCAGAACTCCTTTGCCTGGTTGCGGATTTCCGGCAAGTCGCCCGCGGATCCAGCTTTCCCGCTGCCCCACCCAACCGGCAAGTCGCTCTAAATCGTTGCGAAAAAAGGATGGATGTTAACTTTCTGGAAGTAGGAAGACCCTAGGCTCTGGCCATTATTTGATGCGGGCGCAGACCGCCCGCCAAAAACGCACGCGCGGGGTGGCCATGCTGCAACGATTCTCGATTTCCTCCCGTTTGATGCTGTTCGTGCCGGTGCTGGTGATACCGCTCGTCGTCGTGCTGTGGTTCGGTCTGAGCGAGCTGCACCGCAGCCTCATCGACGATCGCAAGGAGGGCCTCAAAAATCTGGTTGATGTGGCGATCCATGTGCTCGACACCTGGCGCGATAAGGAGAAATCCGGGGCGCTCACCACCAAAGAGGCGCAAGAGGGCGCGCGCGAGGAGCTCTGGCGCTTGCGCTTTGCCGATGACAACTTTTTCCTGATTCAGCGCTATGACGGTCACACCTTCCTCCAGAAGGAGCGCAACTTCTGGGACCAGCTCCGATTGGACGCCAAGGATCCCGATGGCGTCTACACGGTGCGTGAGCAGATCCGGGCGGCGCAGGCCGGCGGCGGCTTCGTCCGGTACAAGACCTCGCGCGACGGCGGCGTCGGTCGTAGCAAGACGCTGAAGAAGCTCTCCTATAGCCAGGGCTACAAGGATTGGCAGATGGCGGTTGTCGCCGGCATCTATATCGACGATGTCGACAGCATCTATGACAACCGGCTCGAGAGCGTGCTCATCGTTGCCTGTGTCGTCGTCCTCACGACCGGTGCGTTCGCCATCTATATCGGCCGCAGCATCGACCGACCGCTGGCGTTGATCACGGGCCAAATGGGACGGCTCGCCGCCGGCGACCTCGACATCGCGGTGCCGCTGCTCCATGACCGCCACGAGATGGGCCGGCTCGCCCGCGCGCTCGACGTCTTCAAGCAGAACCGCCGCCGGGCCGAGGATCTCTCCGCGTCGCAGCACAGCGAGCAGGAAGCGAAGCTTCGCCGCCAGGAGCGCGTGGAGCACCTCGTCAGCGACTTCCATCAGCGCACGGCACGCGTCATCGAGGCCGTGGCGCGCGCCGCCGAATCCGTCCAGTCGCACGCCCGTCGCCTCGCCGAGATGGCCAAGAACAGCCGCAGCAGCATCGAGACGGTAACCCACGCCTCGATCGACACCACGGGCAACGTTCAGGCGGTGGCGGGCGCCGCCGAGGAGCTCTCGACCGCCGTCAGCGACGTCAACCGCCGCATCGGCAAGTCGACCGACGTCGCGCGCCGCGCGGTGACCGAGACCGAACGGACCAACGCCACCATGCGCGGCCTCGTCGACGCCGCGCAAAAGATCGGCACCATCGTCCAGGTGATCAACGACATCGCGAGCCAGACCAATCTGCTGGCGCTCAACGCCACCATCGAAGCGGCGCGCGCCGGCGAGGCGGGCAAGGGCTTCGCCGTCGTCGCCGGCGAGGTGAAGACGCTCGCCAACCAGACGACGCGCGCCACCGACGAGATTCAGCAGCAGGTGGGCGCGATCCAGGCCGAGACCGGGCGCGCCGTCGAGGCGATCGGTAACATCGGCCGGACCGTCGACGAGATGAGCGAGATCTCGACCGCCATCGCCTCCGCCATGGAGCAGCAGGGCGCGACGACCCAGGACATCGCCCGCAACATCAACCAGGCGGCCGACCGCACCCGCGAGGTCTCGGCCAACATCAAGAGTGTCGGCGATACGGCGGAAACCACCAGCGTCGCCGCGAGCGAGCTGCACCAAGCCTCCGACGACCTGCGCAATCAGGCGTCGTCCTTGGAAAAAGAGATGAAGGCCTTTATCGGCGAGATGAGGGCGGCGTAGCAGTCAGCTGGTTACACCACCTCATCTACCCGCGGCATCTCCCCCGGCGGCTTCGTCGCTTTTGCAACGCCGACGAGCGCCGGACGGAGCAGGCGGTCATGCATGACGTAGCCGGGCTGCAGCACCTGTACGATGGTGCCCGGCGTTTGCCCGCTTTCGACCTCGAACATCGCTTGGTGGAGATTGTGGTCGAAGCGCTCGCCTGAGGGATCGACGCGGCGGATGCCGTGGCGCTCGAAGGCGGCGAGGAGCTCGCGCTCGGTCGCGGCGACGCCCTCGAGGAGCCCCCGCATCGGCTCGCCGCCCTCGCCCTTCGGCACGCTGTCAAGCGCGCGGCGGAGATTGTCGGCGACGTTCAGCAGATCCTTGGCGAAAGCGCCGGCGCCGTATTTCGAGGCATCGCTGCGCTCGCGCTCGGCGCGCCGACGCACATTCTCGGTCTCGGCAAGCGCTCGCAGCAACCGGTCCTTGGCTTCGGCGAGCTCGGCCTCGAGCAGTGCCACGCGCTGCTCCAGCGAGACCGCGTCCGGCGACGCGGCGCCATCGGGCCTCACATCTTCGTTCTGACGTTCGTCGCTCATCACTTCCCGTCCTCGCGCTATCCCATGAGCTTGCCGATCACCTTCGCGGTGTAGTCCACCAGCGGGATGATGCGGGCGTAGTTGATCCGCGTCGGTCCGATGACGCCGATGGCACCCACCACCTGCTCGCGGCTGTCGGCATAGGGCGCCACGATCACCGAGCAGCCGGCGACGCCGAACAACGGATTGTCGGCGCCAATGAAAATCTGCACCCCTTCGCCCTCGCGTGTCGCGTCCAGAAGGCGCAGCATCGATTCCTTGGTCTCCAGCATGTCGAAGAGCGTGCGCAGCCGCTCGAGATCGCCGAGCGCCGTCACGTCTTCGAGCAATTTTGCCTGGCCGCGCACGATGAGGGCGCTCGTCTCGTCGCCGCTCCAGGAAGCGAGCCCCGCCTCGACCAAGCGGCGCGTCAGCTCGTCGAGCTGCGCGCGATTGCTCTCGATGTCGCCGGCGATCGCCATCTTGGCCTCGTCGATGGTGCGGCCGATGACGCGCGCGCTCAAATAATTGCTGGCCGCCAGCATCGTCGCGGGCGGCGTGCCCACCGGCACGTCGATCAAGCGATTCTCGACCAGGCCCTCCTCGGTCACCATGACGACCAGCGCGCGGCCGGGCGAGAGCGGCACGAACTCGATATGCTTCAGCGCGCGCCGCTCGGTCTTGGGCGCCACCACCAGCCCGGCGCAGCGCGAGAGCCCCGAGAGCGCCGCGGTCGCCTCCTCGAGCGCCTGCGCCAGGCTCCGGCCCGAGCCGACGAGGCGGCCATCGATGCTGGCGCGCTCCTCCTCGCTCAAGCCCCCCAGCTCCAGGAGCCCGTTGACGAAGAGGCGCAACCCGGCATCGGTCGGGAGGCGCCCCGCCGAGGTGTGCGGCGCGAAGAGCAGCCCCGCCTCCTCGAGATCGGCCATGACGTTGCGAATGCTGGCCGGGGAGAGCTCGAGCGAGCCGCGCCGCGAGAGCGTACGCGAGCCGACCGGCTCGCCGGTCTCGACATAGGCGTCGACGATCATGCGGAAGACCTCACGGCTGCGCTCGTTGAGCTCCGTGATCACCGGCTTGGGCGCCGTCCTGTCCGCGGCCATGGCTCTCTGAAATGCCCTGGGAATGCGAGCAAATGTAGGTAGGGGGTGCGCGAGCGTCAACCGCTAGAGAGTGGACGCCAGCCGCAGCGCGCCCTAGCTTGACACCCCCGAGCATACGAGAAAGGCCAGCGCCATGCCGCGTCCTTCGGGCCGCGCTCCCCACGATCTGCGTCCGGTGCGCCTCGAGCCGGGCTTCGCCAAATACGCCGAGGGCTCCTGCCTCATCCGCTGCGGTGAGACGCATGTGCTCTGCGCCGCCACGGTCGAGCAAAAGGTGCCGCCCTTCCTGCGAAACACCGGGCGCGGCTGGATCACCGCCGAATACGGCATGCTGCCGCGTTCGACCCATGAGCGCACCGAGCGCGAGGCGGCGCGCGGCCGGCAGAGCGGCCGCACCCAGGAGATCCAGCGCCTCATCGGACGGAGCCTGCGCTCGGTGACCGATCTGGCGGCACTCGGCGAGCGCCAGATCCGCATCGATTGCGACGTGATCCAGGCCGATGGCGGGACCCGCACCGCGTCGATCACCGGCAGCTACGTGGCGCTCCGTATCGCGCTCGCGAAGCTGGTCGCCGCGGGCACGCTGCCGGTGCTGCCGCTCACCGACGCGGTCGCCGCGGTCTCGTGCGGCATCCATCAGGGCGAGGCCGTGCTCGATCTCGACTATGCCGAGGACAGCAAGGCCGAGGCCGACGCCAACTTCGTGCTGACCGGCAAGGGCGGCATCGTCGAGATTCAAGCGACAGCCGAGCAGAGCCCGTTTGCCGAGTCGCGTTTTGCCGAGATGCTGGCGCTGGCGCGCCGCGGCATCGGCGAGCTGGTGGTGCTGCAGCGCCGCGCGCTCGGCCTCGATTGAAGCGGCGATGGCGCGTCTCTTTACCGGCGAGCGTTTGATCATCGCCAGCCACAACCGCGGCAAGCTGGTCGAGATCGCTGAGCTCATGCAGCCCTTCGGCATTGCCGTCACCGGCGCGGCCGAGCTGGGGCTGCCCGAGCCCGATGAGACCGGCACGACCTTCGAGGCGAACGCCGAGCTGAAGGCGCTCGCCGCGGCGCAAGCAAGCGGCCTGCCGGCGCTTGCCGATGACAGCGGGCTTATGGTCGCAGCGCTCGACGGCGCGCCTGGCATCTATTCCGCGCGCTGGGCCGGGCCGGATCGCAACTTCGCGCGCGCCATGACGCTGGTCGAGGAGCGGCTTCGGGGCAAGAGCGATCGACGCGCCGCCTTCGTGGCGGTGTTGGCGCTTGCCTGGCCCGATGGCCATATCGAGACGATGCGCGGCGAGGTGTCGGGACTGCTCGTCTTTCCGCCGCAGGGAACGCGAGGCTTCGGCTACGACCCGATCTTCCTCGCCGACGGCGAGAGCGAGACCTTCGGTGAGATGGAGCCGGTGCGGAAGCATGCCATCAGCCACCGCGCCGTGGCGTTCCGCAAGTTGGTGGCGGCGTGCTTTCGACGATGAGCGACCGGCTCGCGCTCTATATCCACTGGCCCTTCTGCAAGTCGAAATGCCCCTATTGCGACTTCAACAGCCATGTGCGCGCGGCCATCGACGAGACGCGGTGGCGGAACGCGCTGTTGACCGAGCTCGACCAGGTTGCGGGTGAGACCGCGGGGCGCCGCGTCGCCTCGATCTTCTTCGGCGGCGGCACGCCGTCGCTGATGATGCCGGAGACGGTGGCCGCGCTCATCGAGCGGGCGGGGCGGCACTGGCGCTTTGCCGACGGCATAGAGGTGACGCTCGAGGCCAATCCCAACTCGGTCGAGGCGGCGCGCTTTGCCGCTCTCGCCGAAGCTGGCGTCAACCGGCTCTCGCTCGGCGTCCAGGCGCTCGACGACCGCGCGCTGCGCTTCCTGGGGCGCGGCCATGACGCCGCCGAAGCGCTCGCTGCCATTGCTCTCGCGCGGCAGCATTTCCGGCGTTTCTCCTTCGACCTCATCTATGCGCGGCCGGGACAGGTGCCCGCCGAATGGGAGAACGAGCTCGGCCGTGCGCTGGCGCTTGCCGGCGACCACCTCTCGCTCTACCAGCTCACCATCGAACCGGGTACGGCCTTTGCCACAGCGGCAGAGCGCGGCGACATCGTTCTGCCCGATGACGAGCAGCAGGGCGCGCTCTACGAGATGACCGAGCGCCGCCTCGCCGCGGCTGGGCTCGCCGCTTACGAGATCTCGAATTACGCGCGGCCGGGCGGCGAGAGCCGGCACAATCTCGCTTACTGGCGCTACGACGATTATGCCGGCATCGGCCCCGGCGCGCACGGCCGCCTGACGCTGGGCGACGCCAAGATTGCCACCCGCCGCAAGCGCGCGCCCGAGAGCTGGCTCGCCGCAGTCGAGGCCGAAGGCGACGGAACCGAGGAGCGGGTCGCATTGTCACCCGAAGAGCGCGCGCGAGAGATGCTGATGATGGGGCTGCGCCTCGCCGAGGGCGTCGATCGCGCTCGCTTCGCCGGCGAGACGGGCATGACGCTCGAGGCAGTGTTCGATGAGGAGCAGGTGCCGCATCTCGTCGCGGGCGGCTTCATCATACGCGATGCGCGGGGCATCCGCGCGACGCCCGCAGGCCGCCAGCGTCTAAATGCCGTGCTGGCTCGGCTACTGGTCTAGAACCGTATGCAGGCTTCGTTCAGCGCTTCGCCTGCAGCCGGAAGCTCGCTTCGGTCTTCGCCTTGATCTCGTCGAAGGTGACGCCGGGCGCAAGCTCGATCAGAGCCATGCCGCCGCCACCTTTCTTGTCGAGAGTGAAGACGCCGAGATCGGTGATCACCATGTCGACGACGCCGGCGCCGGTCAGCGGCAAGGTGCAGCGATGCAGCAGCTTCTTCTCGTCCTTGGCGGTGTGCTCCATCACCACCACCACTTTCTTGACGCCGGCGACGAGGTCCATGGCGCCGCCCATGCCCTTCACCATCTTGCCGGGGATCATCCAGTTGGCGAGGTCGCCGTTCTCAGCCACCTGCATGGCGCCAAGGATCGAGAGATCGATGTGCCCGCCGCGCACCATGGCGAAGCTGTCGGCGCTCGAGAAATAGCTCGTCGTCGGCAGCTCGGTCACGGTCTGCTTGCCGGCATTGATGAGATCGGGGTCCTCCTCGCCCTCATAGGGGAAGGGACCCATGCCGAGCATGCCGTTCTCGCTCTGGAGCTGCACCGACATCCCCGGCGGGATGTAGTTGGAGACGAGCGTCGGAATGCCGATGCCGAGATTGACATAGAAGCCGTCGCGCAGCTCCTTGGCCGCGCGCGCCGCCATTTCCTCGCGAGTCCACGGCATGGGTGCTCCTCCCTCAGCTGCCGCGCTTGCGCACGGTGCGCTGCTCGATGCGTTTTGACGGATTCTTCACATGGACGAGGCGCTGGACGAAGATGCCAGGGGTGATGATATGGTCGGGATCGATCTCGCCGGGCTCGACCAGATGCTCGACCTCGGCGACGGTGACCTTCGCCGCCGTCGCCATCATCGGATTGAAGTTCCGCGCCGTCTTGCGATAGACGAGATTGCCCTCTCGATCACCCTTCCAGGCATGAACGATGGCGAGATCGGCGACGAGGCCGCGCTCCATCACGTATCTCTCGCCCTCGAAGGTCCGCACCTCCTTGCCCTCGGCGATGACCGTGCCGACGCCGGTCTTGGTGAAGAAGGCGGGAATGCCGGCACCGCCGGCGCGGATGCGCTCTGCGAGCGTGCCTTGCGGATTGAATTCGAGCTCGAGCTGGCCCGCCAGATATTGCTGAGCGAAAAGCTTGTTCTCGCCGACATAGGACGAGATCATCTTGTGGATTTGGCGGCTCTCGAGCAGCACGCCCAATCCCGCGCCGTCGATGCCGGCATTGTTCGAGACGACGGTGAGGTGTTTGACGCCCGCCTCGCGGATCGCTTCGATCAGCGCCGCGGGAATGCCGCAGAGGCCGAAGCCGCCGGACATGATCATCATGCCGTCGCGCAGCAAGCCGGCCAATGCCGCATCGGGACTGGGATAGACCTTGTTCGCCATGGCGGACCTGCTTTCCGCGCTTCGCTACGCTCGGGCATAGCACGCCGCTCGACCGCCGCCAACAGCGCTGCGGGGTCCGCCCGCGCATGGGGCCTCCCTTGCAAAAACCGCGGCATGCCGCAGAGTGGGTCGGGCAAGAAAACGAGGGAGGCAGGCATGCAGTTGCAGGGGCAGGCGGCGATCGTCACCGGCGGCGGATCGGGTCTCGGCGCCGCGACGGCGCGGGCATTGGCGGCGGGCGGAGCCAAGGTGGCGGTGCTCGACATCAACGAGGAGAACGCCAAGAAGATCGCCGCCGAGATCGGCGGTGTCGCTGTCCGCTGCGACGTGGCCGACGCCAAGAGCGGCGAGGCGGCGGTAGCAACCGCGCGCCAGGCGCAAGGTGCCGCGCGCGTCCTCATCAATTGCGCCGGGATCGGCATCGGCGCGCGGATCGTTGGCCGCGAGGGCCCTCATCCGCTCGACCAGTTCAGCCGCGTCATCAACGTCAACCTCATCGGCACCTTCAACCTCATGCGGCTCGCCGCCGCGGACATGCAGAAGCTCGAGCCGCTGGCCGAAGGCGAGCGCGGCGTCATCGTCTCGACCGCCTCGGTTGCTGCCTTCGAGGGCCAGATCGGCCAGGCCGCTTATTCCGCCTCCAAAGGCGGCATTGTCGCGCTGACGCTGCCGGCGGCGCGCGAGTTCGCGCCGGCGGGGATCCGCGTCAACACGATTGCACCCGGGCTCTTCGCCACGCCGCTGATGATGAGCCTGCCG
>DATJAV010000123.1:0-14734 GCA_035515835.1 Allostellaceae bacterium | reverse complement strand
GAGGCGGTGATCTCGTTCATCAACGGCCTGACGGCGTAAGCGGTCGCGGCGGCCATGTCGCTCTCTTCGGGCACAGGGGCTAGGCTCGAGCGCTATCATCGATCGGACAAGGTCTTGGTCGCGTTTCGCTCCCCCGCTATTGCCGCGTTGGATGCCGTCTGAGCCCGCCCCGATACCCGCGGCGCTGGGCGCTTCGCGGCTTGATAGCCGCGTGCTGCTGCTGGCGCTCGGCACCTTCGCGCTTGGCACCGACGTCTTCGTCATCGCCGGCATCCTGCGCCTGATCGCCGCCGGGCTCGCCGTGAGCACCGAAGCGGCGGGCCAGCTCGCCACCGCCTATGCTCTGACCTACGCGGTGGGCTCGCCGCTTCTCGCGGCGGCGGCGGCGCGCTGGCGACGCGAGCGGGTCGTTGTTTTGGCTCTCGCCGGCTTTGGGCTCGCCGATGCCATCTGCGCGGTGGCACCCAATTACGGCGTGCTTCTGGCGGCGCGAATCCTCGCTGGCGCCAGCGGAGCGTTGTTCTCACCGACCGCATACGGCATGGCGGCCGCGCTCACCCCGCCCGACCGACGCGGCGTGGCGCTCGCCACCGTGGCTCTCGGCATGACCACCGCTACGGTCTTCGGCGCGCCGCTCGGCACCTGGATCGCCCACTCTTTCGGCTGGCATGCGAGCTTCCTGCTCGGCGCGCTGCTCTCGGCCGTGGCGGCGGCGGCCCTCGCCATGGCGCGCGGCACGCCCACGCCGCTCACCGCCGTGCCGCGCCTCGTTGAGCGCTTCTCGCCGCTCGCCCGGCCGGCGGTGCTGTTGAGCCTCGTCGCCAATTGGCTGTGGTCGGCGGGCAACTACACCATCTACCACTACAGCGCCGTGTTTTTTGGATCGCGTCTCCATCTCGACAACATCATGTGGCTACTGGCGAGCTACGGGCTCGGCGGCGTCGCCGGCAGCCAGCTGGGCGGCCGCTTCGTCGACCGCTTCGGCGCCGTCGCGCCGATCATCGTCTGCGTCGGCATCAATGCCGCCAATCTCACATTGCTCAACATCACCGGCGCTACCGTTTGGGGCGCCGGCGTGGCACTCTTCATTCTGGCCTTCGCTGGTTGGGCGGTATTTCCTGCGCAGCAGATGCGCCTCTTGCAGCTCGAGCCGGCGCATGGTGGGCTCGTGCTGTCTTTGATTTCGTCGACGATCTATATCGGCTCGGCGACGGGGGCGGCGTTGGGCGGACTGCTGCTAGCGCGTTTTCCGCCGATGGCGCCGGCCTATGTCGCCGGCGCCATGACCGCGGGCGGGCTCCTTGTATTCATCGCGAGCCTACTGGCGGCGCCGCGCCAGCATCGATCGATGCCACGCTAGCAGGAAAGGAACCAGACCATGCCCCATATCACCACAGACGACGGGGTACGACTTTATTACGAAGAGAGCGGGCGCGGCGACCCCATTCTCTTTTTGCATGAGTTCGGCGGCCATTACCTCAGCTGGGAGCCGCAGCTGCGGCACTTTTCCCGGCGTTACCGGTGCATCAGCTATGCCGCGCGCGGGTGGCCGCCTTCCGACATTCCAGAAGCGGTGGACGCCTATTCGCAGGCGCGTGCCGCCGATGACGCCGCCGCGGTGCTGCGGGCGCTCGGCGTCGATCGCGCTCATCTCGTCGGACTGTCCATGGGCCGAACGGCGACGATCGAGTTCGGCATCCGCCATCCCGAGATGGCGCTTTCGCTCACCGCCGCGGGGTGCGGCGGCGGCGCCAGCACCGATCCTGCTCAAAGGCGCAAGCATCAGGAGGACTGCGCCGTTTTCGCCGATCGCCTGGAGCGCGAAGGCATTGCCGCAATGGCGGAGCTTTATTGCGCGGGCCCGGCGCGGGTGCAGTACCGGGCGAAGGACCCGCGGGGATGGGAAGAGTTCAAGCGGCAATTCGCAGCGGGCTCAGCGCACGGTCGCGCGCTCACGATGCTGGGCGTCCAGGGCCGGCGCGCGCCCTTCTTCGAGCGTCAGGCGGAGCTCGCCGCGATGACGGCGCCGGTGCTGGTCATCGCCGGAGACGAGGACCACCGCACCCACGAGACGAGCCTGCTCTTCAAAGCCGATATCCCGCGCAGCGGCCTGCTCATGCTGCCGAAGACCGGCCACACCATCAACTTGGAAGAGCCCGCCGCCTTCAACGCTGCCGTGGAGGAATTCATTCACGCCGTCGAGCGCGACGCCTGGGGCGAGCGCGATCCCATCGCCAAGGAGAAGTACCTCCTGCTGCCGACGAGAAAATAGAGCGGCGCCCCGATCTGGAATCACGCGGGAAGGAGCCACGACGGCGGGGGCTCGTTTATAGGTTTTGACCGAGCTTAAATGTGCAGCGGATGGCCCAAAGCTCTGAGCGCGGCCTCGCGGAGGCTCTCGCTCTCAGTCGGGTGAACGTGGATCGTTTGCGCGATGTCCTCGAGCCGCGCTCCCATCTCGAGCGCGAGGGCGAAGCTGGCAGACAATTCGGCGATCCCGGCGCCCACGCCGTGGATGCCGAGAAGGAGATGATTGTCGGCTCTGGCGACGACGCGAATGAAGCCCGCCTCTTCGCCCAACGTCAAGGCACGGCCATTGGCCTGAAAGGGAAAGAGCCCGGTCTGTATGGCGATGCCGGCCGCTCGCGCGTCGTCAGGCGAGAGCCCGGCGGTGACGATCTCGGGCTCGGTGAAACAGACGGCGGGAATAGTGACGCGGTCCCAGGAGCGCTTCTCGCCGGCGATGATCTCGGCCACCATCTCGCCTTGCGCCGTGGCTCTGTGGGCCAGCATCGGCTCGCCCGTCACGTCGCCGATGGCATAGACGCCGCGCATCGAGGTGCGGCACTGGTCGTCGATGCGAATGAAGGGGCCATCTCGATCGAGGTCGATCGCGGCGAGGTCCCAACCCTCGGTCGCGGGCTTCCGGCCCACCGTGACGAGTATCCGGTCGGCGGCGAGAGAAGCGACCTTTCCATCCGCCGTCTCGACGGCGAGCGTCGCGCCGTCGGGCGAGAGCGCTCTCGCTTTGGCGTCCGTCAGCACGCCGATATCGAGCTCGCGGAGGCGTCTTGCGACCGGCCGCGTCAGCTCCGTGTCGTATTGCGGCAGGATCCGGGAGAGCGTTTCGACGACCGTGACCTCTGCGCCCATCTTGGCAAAAGCGATCCCGAGCTCGAGGCCGATATAGCCGGCGCCGACCACGACGAGCTTCTCCGGCACTTCGTTCAGCGCCAAAGCGTCGGTCGACGAGATCACCTTGCCGCCGAAGGGAAGGGACGGAAGCTCGATCGCCGCAGAACCGGTGGCGATCACCACCTGTTCCGCGCGGATCACCTGCGGGCCGATTTCCGTCTCCACCGCCACCGTCTTGCCGTCGCGAAACCGCGCCCAGCCCTCGACGACCTTCACCCCGGCCCGCTTCAGCAGCGCCGAGATGCCGCTGTTGAGGCGACCGACGATGCCGTCCTTCCAGAGCACGGTCTTGGCGAGATCGATCGCCGGCTTGCCCGCGGAAATGCCGAGCGGGCTTGCGTTCCGCGCAATGCGCGCGATTTTTTCGAACGCGTCGGCGGCGTGGATGAGCGCCTTCGAAGGAATGCAGCCGACATTGAGGCAGGTGCCGCCGAGCTTCTTTGCCTCGACGACGACGGTGTCGATGCCCAGCTGGCCCGCCCGGATGGCGCAGACATATCCGCCCGGGCCCGCGCCGATCACCAGGAGCTTGCAAGAGATGTCTTTCACGGGCGTCAATCCTCCATGAAGATCAGCGTCGGCGTCTCGAGCAGCGTCTTCAAGCGCTGCACGAAGCGCGCGGCATCGAAGCCGTCGATGACGCGGTGATCGAAGCTCGACGAAAGGTTCATCATCTTGCGAGGAACGAATGCCGACCCGTCCCAGACGGGACGCATCAGGATCTTGTTGACGCCGATGATCGCTACCTCAGGATGGTTGATGATGGGCGTTGACATGAGGCCGCCCATGGCGCCCAGCGACGTGATGGTGATGGTGGAGCCGCTCAGCTCCTCGCGGGTGGCGGTGCCGTTCTTCGCGGCGTCAGCCAGTCGGTTCACCTCGGCGCCGCAACTCCAGAGATCGCGCGCCTCGGCGTGTCTCACCACCGGCACCATGAGACCGGCGGCGGTCTGCGCGGCGATGCCGATATGGACGCCGGCGTGTTGTCGCAGGATGCCGGCCTCGTCGTCGAAAAGCGCGTTGAGATTGGGCTGCTCGGCGATCGCCCGCACCATGGCGCGCATGATGAAGGGCAAGAGCGTCAGCTTCGGCTGGTCGTGGCGCTTTTGCTGGTTGAGCGTTGCGCGGAGCTCCTCGAGCTTGCTCACATCGACCTCTTCGACATAGGTGATGTGAGGAATGCGGGCGTTCGCGATCGCCATCTTCTCGGCGATCCGGCGGCGCAGGCCGACCACCTTGATCTCCTCGACGGCAGTTCGCGGCTGGAGGCCCGGCGCTCGCGCGAGCCCCGGTCCCTGAGCGAGGAAGGCGTCCAGATCCTCATGCGTGATGCGGCCGGCGGGGCCAGTGCCGGGCACTTGCCGGAGGTCGATGCCGGCCTCGCGCGCTCGCAGTCGAACGGCGGGCGCAGCCAACGGCCTCTCGCCTTCGGCACGCGGAGCGCCGCCGGCGAATTGCCGGAACGGAGCGGAGCGGGTGGGCGGCGCTGCTGCGGGCTCCCTCCGGGCGAGCGCCGCCGGGGCGCGCTCCGGCACAGCGGCCATGGGACGCTTTGCCGGCGGCGCGGCTTCGGCGGAATCCGCCGCGGCGGCCTTCATTCTGGGCGCCGCCGTCTTCGGCGCGGCGCGGCTATCATCGCCTTCAACCTTGAGGCGGACGAGGTCGGAACCGACGGCGACCACATCGCCGACCGCGGCGCCGAGCCAGACGACCTCGCCATCGACCGGCGAGGGGATCTCGACCGTCGCCTTGTCGGTCATGACCGCGGCCAGGGTCGCGTCCTCCCGGACCACGTCGCCGACCTTGACATGCCACTCGACGAGCTCCGCTTCGGCGACGCCTTCGCCGACATCGGGCAGCTTGATGACATGATCGGCCATCTCACGACTCCATCGTTTCCAGGAGCGCGCGGCCGACGCGATCGGGACCCGGGAAGTAGTCCCATTCCTGTGCATGGGGGTAGGGCGTGTCCCAACCCGTGACGCGCCGGATGGGAGTCTCGAGGTGATAGAAGCATGTTTCCTGGACCAGCGCGGAGAGTTCCGCGCCGAAGCCCGACGTCCGCGTCGCTTCATGGATGATGACGCAACGGCCGGTCTTCCGCACCGAGGCCTCGATGGTGTCGAGATCGAGCGGCAGCAGGGTGCGCAGGTCGATGATTTCCGCATCGACGCCGGTTTCGGCGGCAGCGGCCATGCCGACATAGACCATCGTTCCATAGGCAAGGAGCGTGAGCGCGGTGCCGGGACGACGGACGGCGGCCTTGCCTAACGGCACGGTATAGTGACCATCGGGAACCTCGCCGAGCTCGTGCTTCGACCAAGGCGTGACGGGGCGGTCGTGATGGCCGTCGAAGGGGCCGTTATAAAGCCGCTTCGGCTCGAGGAAGATCACCGGATCGGGATCCTCGATCGCGGCAATCAGCAGACCCTTGGCGTCGGTCGGATTGGACGGGACCACCGTCTTCAGGCCCGAGACATGCGTGAAGAGCGCCTCGGGGCTTTGGCTGTGGGTCTGTCCGCCGGAGATCCCGCCGCCGGTCGGCATGCGCACGACGAGCGGACAGGTGAATTGGCCGTTGGAACGATAGCGCAGCCGCGCCGCCTCGGAAACGATCTGGTCATAGGCCGGATACATGTAATCGGCGAACTGGATCTCGACGCAGGGGCGCAGCCCATAAGCCGCCATGCCGACGGCCGCGCCCACGATCCCGGATTCGTTGATCGGCGTGTCGAAGCAGCGGCTCTTGCCGTATTTCGCCTGCAGCCCTTGCGTCCCGCGGAAGACGCCGCCGAAAAAACCCACGTCCTCGCCGAACACGACGACGTTGTCGTCGCGGCCCATCATCACGTCCATGGCGTCGCGGATGGCCTCGATCATGGTCTTGCGGGGCATGGCTCAGACTCCTGCCTGCTGGCGCTGCCGCCGCAAATGCGGCGGCATCTCCGCGTAGACGTCCTCGAACATGTCGCGCACCGAGGGCTTGCCGCCGGCGTGCAGCGTGCCGTGGCTCTCGGCCTCCTTCTGCGCGGTCATGACCGCGTCCAGGACCTCGGCTTCCGCTTGCTTGTGGCGCTGCTCCGACCAGGCGCCCCGGGCGATCAGATGATTCTTGAGCCGGATCACGGGATCGCCGAGCGGCCACGCGTCGGACTCGGTTTTGGGCCGATAGGCGGAGGGATCGTCGGAGGTGGAATGAGCGCCGACGCGGTAGGTGACGTGCTCGATGAGCGTCGGCCCGAGATTGCGGCGGGCGCGCTCGATCGCCCATTTGGCCACGGCATGGACCGCGAGATAGTCGTTGCCGTCGACGCGGAGCGCGGGGATGCCGAAGCCCAGGCCGCGCGCGGCAAAGGTGCCGGAGCCCCCGCGCGCGATACCCTGGAAGGTCGAGATCGCCCACTGATTGTTGACGATGTTGAGCACCACCGGAGCCTTGTAGGTCGAGGCGAAGACCAACGCGGCATGGAAGTCCGATTCGGCCGTCGCACCATCGCCGATCCACCCAGCGGCGATCCTCGTGTCGTGCTTGATCGCGGACGCCATGGCCCAGCCGACGGCCTGTATGTATTGGGTCGCCAGATTGCCCGACAGCGAGAAGAAGCCGTCCTCCTTCGAGGAATAGAGCACCGGCATCTGCCGGCCTTTCAGCGGATCGAGCTCGTTGGAGTAGATCTGGCACATCATGTCGACCAGCGAATGGCCGGCGGCGATCAGCAATCCCGCCTGCCGGTATGTCGGAAAGTTCATGTCGCCCGGCAGGAGCGCCTTGCGGAAAGCGCAGCTCACGGCTTCCTCGCCCATGTGCTGCATATAGAAGGACGTCTTGCCCTGCCGCTGCGCCATCAGTATCCGCGCGTCAAACGCGCGCAAGGTCATCATGTGACGGAGGCCCTCGAGCGACTCCTCATCGCTCAAGAGCCCGCTCCAAGGCCCCACCGCCGTGCCGTCGCGGTTGAGGACGCGGATGATCGAGTAGGCGAGATCGCGGATCGATTCCGGATCGGCGTCGATCGGCGGCCGCGCCACCGATCCGGCTCTCGGAACCCGGACGCTCGAAAAATCGGGCGTGCCGCCCGGCCGAACCGCCGGCTCTGGCACGTGGAGGCTTAGCGGCACATAGTCATTCATCGTTGCGTCTCCTCTGCCGTTTGCGTCTCCCTACCGCCAATTTCTAGACCGAATTACAGCGAAATCGAGCCGGCATCCCTTTATAGCCCCCGTTCCCGCGAAAGCGGGAACCCCGGAGCCCCGCGCTCCGTCGCTTGCCCTGGTTCCTCGCTTTCGCGGGGAAGGCGAGGCAAGTGGTTCGGCGCCGCCCTCGTCACGACATCGCCGAGGCGAGCGCGCCGAGGCGATCGGCGAGGCGGGCGAGCTCCCACTCCCGGGCGAGGGCGGAGGCCTTCGCCCAAGTGGGCGTCTGATCTTCCAGCTGCGGGAGAGGCGCGGATTTGTCCATCGTCGCGATGCGACGATAGAGCCGGAGGTCCTCGGCCTGGGCCGCGAAGCGGCCGCTGGCGAGCACGCTCTCGAGGGTTCCGTGGCGCAGCAGAAGGCTCGCCGCGCCCTTGGGGCCGACGCCTCTGGCGCCCGGCAGCTTGTCCGAGGGGTCGCCGCGCAGCGCGATGAAATCCGGCACTTGCTGCGGCTCGACGCCGTAGCGCTCGCGGACTTCCGCCGGGCCGATGCGCGCCATCTCGCCGCCGCGCATGGGATGGAGGATCGTCGTCGATGATGAGGCGAGCTGGAACGCGTCGCGGTCCCCGCTCGCCACGACGGCGGTTCCGCCACGCCCTTCCTCGAAGGCGACGGCGGCGGCAAGAAAATCGTCGGCCTCGAAGCCCGGCGATTTCGCCGCGGCGAAGCCGCAGGCTCGAACGAAGTCCGGTAGCATGGCGAGCTGGTCGAGGAGCTCGGCATCGAATTCTCGCCCGCTTTGATAGGCGGCGAAGGCCTGATGCCGATATGTCGGCACGTCGAGCGTGTCCCAGCCCACCAGCACCGCCCGCGGACGCTCGCTCTCGTAGAGCCGGATGAGGTAGTTCGAGAAACCGACGATCGCGCCGCCGCCTTTGTCGCCACGCCGCCGGATCGTCTTCGGGAGGGCGTGGTAGGCGCGATGCGCAAAGGAGTCGCCGTCGATGACGAGCAGCGGTCGGTTGGGGATGGCCTCCATCGCGTCCATCATACCGGCGGCGGAGGGACTATCCATGTGGGCCGGCGCTTCTGGTATGGTCGGGGAAAGAGACGCGGCGGGAGGATGCTGTCATGAAGGTCGGGCTCTTCGTCACCAACCAGCAGACGCTCGATACCGACATGGTGAGCGCGCTCCACGACCAGATCGCCATGGTCCGCCATGCGCGCGACCGCGGTTGGGACTCGCTGCTCTCGGGACAGCATTATCTCAACGAGGGCAACAACAAGCAGCTGCAGATCGTGCCCTTTCTCGCGCGCTTGGCGGCGGAAGCGGGCGAGATGGCGGTGGGGCTCGGCGTGCTGCTGCTCAATCTGCACAACCCCGTCTACACCGCCGAGACGGTGGCGAGCCTCGACGTCATCACGTCCGGCAACCTCATCTTCGGCGTCGGCCTGGGCTATCGCGACATCGAGTTCGACGCCTTCGCCGTGCCCAAGGGGGAGCGCGTCAAGCGCTTCGAGGAATATCTGGCGCTGATCCAGCGCCTCTGGACGGAGGATAGCGTCAGCCATCACGGCGCCACGTGCCGGCTCGAGAATGTGCGCATGAACATTCGCCCGGTGCAGAAGCCGCATCCCCCGATCTGGATCGCCGCCAACAATGACCCGGCGGTGAAGCGCGCGGCACGGTTGGGCGACGCTTGGTTCATCAACCCGCACGCGACGATGGATACGATCCGCCGGCAGATGGCGATCTACCGCGCCGAGCTCGCGGCCGTCGGCAAAAGCTTGCCGCGCGAGCTGCCGATGGTGAAGGAGGTCTATTGCGCCCGCGACCGCGCGGCCGCGCTCGAGATGGCGGGGCCTTATCTGCTGGCGAAGTACCGCGACTACGCCCGCTGGGGCCAGGACAAGGCGATGCCGGACAACCAGGATTTCGGCCGCTCGCTCGACGAGCTGATAAAAGGCCGCTTCGTCCTGGGCTCGCCCGAGGATTGCCATCGGGAGCTCGAGCCCTATTGGGAGCAATTCGGCGTCAACCACCTCATCATTCGCACGCACTGGGCGGGGATGCCGTTGCCCTCGGCGCTCGCCAGCATGCGGCTCCTCTCCGACGAGCTGCTCCCGGCGTTGCATCGGGTGCGGCCCGGGAGCGCGTAGCGCGTCGACGGCGCGCGGCGCTATGCTGCGCGGCGCTGCGGCCTCTCCGGGGAGGGGTGAAGCTCCGCAGGGCGTCGGCCAGAAAATCGTCTCCTTGTGCGCAAGGGGCACGCCCGCGGAGATAGCCGCCGGAGTAACGCCCGGCCCGCAGCGGTTTGACGGCAAGAACCGGAGTGCCCGGGCCGCCGATTTGCCTCAAGTTTTGCGGGCAATCCCCCATCTTCCGATTGCCGGAGTCTTGCCATGAGCGCCGCCCCCGAGCTCGCCGACCGATTTGCTGGCCTTCTCGACAGCGACGAGGCGCGCTGGAATGCCGTCTTGCGTCGCGACGCGCGCCTCGATGGACTCCTCTACTACGGTGTCGCTTCAACCGGGATTTACTGCCGGCCCGTTTGCCGCGCGCGCCGTCCAAAGATCGAGAATGTCGCCTTTTTTCTGTCCTGCGACGAGGCCGAGGTTGCGGGATATCGGCCCTGCAAACTCTGTCGGCCGACCCGGGCCGCGCGGCCGACCATGCAAGGCACCCTCAGCGTCCGGCCGGTCGCTGTGCTCTTCGTCGATATCAGAGGGTATAGCAAGACAGCGGCGCGGCTTCGTCCGGACGAGGTCCTCGCGCTGCTCGATGCCTTTCATGCGCGCACGCGGGCGATCGTGGAAAGCCATGCCGGCGTCGTGCACAAGCACCTCGGCGACGGATTCATGGCCGTGTTCGGCGCCGCCCAGTCGGGGCCGGAAGACGCGCGGCGGGGGATCGAGTGCGGGCTCGCCATGAGCGACGCGATGGCCGATTGGAATGTGGAACGCCGCAGCGTCGGCGAGGCGCCGGTCGAGATCGGCGTCGGCCTCCACTACGGCATGGCCGCTTTCGGGCCGGCCGGCGGCGAGGAGGCGATCATCGGCGACACCGTCAACGTGGCGAGCCGGCTCGAGCGATTGACGCGTCGCCTCGATGCCGTGATCGCGGTGAGCGACGACGCGCTGCGCGCGGTCACGCCGCAGGACGGCGAGTCGATCCGGATACGGCTGCGTGCCGCCGGAGTGGTGCGCCTTCCCGGTTGCGGTCCGCGTCGCGTCTGGATCGCGCCGCGGTTTTCGGCCGGAACTGGCGCCAGTTAGACCAAAGATTAGAGGTCGCATTTCGCCCCTCTCCCCGTGAGGGGAAGGTGGGCAGCGCGCGCAAAGCGCCCTGCCGGGATGGGGGTGGACGCAAGCGAGGTGCTTCAGGAGCGAGATTCTTTTCGCGCGCTGCCGCGCGCGGCCCCCTCCCAACCCTCCCCCTCAAGGGGGAGGGCCGATGAGGCGACACCGGCGCTGGTCACCCGCCGGCGATTTTCGGGATGAGCCAGATCTCGCTCTCGGCCTTGAGCGGCGCGTGATAGGCGTCCTGGTAGATCTCGCCGTCGATGGCGATTGCCATGCTCTCCTCGACCTGGCGGCCGAGGCCGGGGAAGCGGCGGTCGAGCTCGTGGATGAGGCGGCCGAAGGTGTCGGCTTCGACGTCGAGCGCGCTCTCGCCGTGGGTGAATTTCTTCACCGCGTTGCCGGCGATGTTGATGCGCGGCATCGCCGCTACTCCGCGGCCTCCGCTCTCCGGTCGATAGCCGCGCGGAGCCGCGGCGGCGAGATGGGGAGGTCGGGCATGCGCACGCCGATCGCGTCGTAGATGGCGTTCGCCACCGCCGCCATCGGCGGCACGATCGGCACCTCGCCCACGCCCTTGACGCCGAAGGGATGGCGCGGGTTCGGCACTTCGACCACCACCGCCTCGATCATCGGCAAATCGGAGCAGACCGGTACGCGATAATCGAGGAAGCCCGGATTCTCGAGCCTTCCGTCCTTGTCGTAGATGTATTCCTCGTTGAGCGCCCAGCCGATCCCTTGCGCGACGCCGCCTTGGATCTGGCCTTCGACGTAGCTCGGATGGATGGCGCGGCCCACGTCCTGCACCGCGGTGTAGCGCAGGATCGTCACGTGGCCGGTCTCTTGATCGACCTCGACGTCGCAGATATGCGTGCCGTAACCCGGCGCGGCACCTTGCGCGTTGATCTGCGCCTTGCCGCCGATGGGACCGCCGGTGCGCGCCGATTTGAGCGCGATCTCGGCGAGGCTGAGCGGCGGGAACTTGCCGGCGCTGGCGCCGACGGGCTGGGCCTTGCCGTCCACCCAGGCGATGTCGTCGACGGGGATGTCCCAGGTGACGGCGGCGCGCTTCCTGAGCTCCACCACCGCCTGCTCCGCCGCCTGCGTCACCGCCATTCCGGTGGCGAAGGTGACGCGGCTGCCGCCGGTCAGGAAGCTGTAGCCGACCGAGCTGGTGTCGGCGACGATCGGGCGCACGCGCTCGATCGGAAGGCCGAGCACTTCGGCCGCCATCATCGCCATCGCCGCGCGCGAGCCGCCGATATCGGGATTGCCTTCCACGACCACGGCGCTGCCGTCTTCGTTGATGTTGACGGCCGCGCTCGACTCGCCGCCGATGTTGAACCAGAAGCCGGAGGCCACGCCGCGCCCCTGATTCTTGCCGAGCGGCTGCTGGTAGTGCGGGTGCTTTCGCGCCGCTTCCAAGGTCTCGACATAGCCGATGTCCTTGAAGGTCGGGCCATAGGCCGCCTTGGTGCCGTTCTTGGCCGCGTTCTTGGCGCGGAACGCGACCGGGTCCATGCCGATCTTGCGCGCCAATTCGTCGATGCAGCTCTCGACGCCGAAGGTGGAGATGGGCGCGCCCGGCGCGCGATATGCCGCGACCTTCGGCCGGTTGCTGACGACATCGTAGCCGGTGATGGTGACGTTCTTGAGGTCGTACATGGCGAAGGCCGCCATGCAACCCGGTCCCACGGGCGAGCCGGCAAAGGCGCCGGCCTGGTATTTGAGCGTCGCCTCGGCGGCGGTGATGGTGCCGTCCTTCTTGGCGCCGATCTTAACCTCGACCGCGCCGCCCGAGGTGGGGCCGCTCGCCTTGAAGACTTCCTCGCGGCTCATCACCATCTTGACCGGACGGCCGCATTTCTTCGAGAGCGCCAGCGCCACCGGCTCGAGATAGACCAGCGTCTTGCCGCCGAAGCCGCCGCCGATCTCCGCCGGCGTCACGCGGATGTTGGAGATGTCGATGCTGAGCAGCTTCGCGACATAGGCGCGGATCATGAACTGCCCTTGGCTGCTGCTGAAGATCTGCGCCTGGCCGTCGCTCGACGCGGCGGCGATGCAGGCATGGGGCTCGATATAGGCCTGATGCACCGGCTTGGTGGTATATTTCCGCTGGACGATTGCCTCCGCTTCCTTAAAGCCCTGGGCGACATCGCCCAACGAGAAGACCATCTTCTTGGCGATGTTCGAAGGTTTCGTCGGCGCGGGCTGGACGCCTTGGGTGAGCATGCGGGGATGAAGCAGCGGCGCGTCCTCCGCCATCGCCGCCTCGACGTCGATGACGTGCGGCAGCACCTCGTAGACGACATCGATGAGCGCCAGCGCGTCGTCGGCGATCGCCGACGTGGTGGCTGCCACCGCCGCCACGGCGTGACCTTCGTAGAGCGCCTTGTCGCGCGCCATGCAGTTGCAGGAAAGATCGCGGAAGTTCATCGGGCCTTCGCCGACAAAAGCCATCTCGTCGGGAATGTCGGGGAAGTCCGCGGCCGTCACCACCGCCTTGACGCCGGGGAGCGCGAGCGCCTTCGACGCATCGATGCGGACGATCCGCGCATGCGCATGCGGGCTCCGCTTCATCTTGCCGACGAGCTGGCCCGGCATCGTCATGTCGGCGCCGAACTGGGCGCGACCGGTCACCTTGTCGACGCCGTCCGGGCGGATCGGTCGCGTGCCGACGACTTTCAGAGTCTCGTAAGCCATGACGTCGTCTCCTTCATTTGCGCAGATCCGCGGCGGCGTCCATCACGGCGCGGATGATCTTGTCGTAGCCGGTGCAGCGGCAGAGATTGCCGGCGAGCCAGTAGCGCGCCTCGCTCTCCGTCGGGTTGGGGTTGCGGTCGAGCAGCGCCTTCGCCGCTACGAGAAATCCAGGGGTGCAAAAGCCGCATTGCAGCGCCGCATGCTCGAGGAAGCGCTGCTGCAGGGGGTGGAGGGTCTCGCCTTGCGCCAGGCTCTCGATGGTGTCGATGGCGCGGCCTTCGGCTTCGGCACCCAGCATCAGGCAGGAGCACATCAGCCGGCCGTCGACGATGACGCTGCAAGCGCCGCAATCGCCGGAGCCGCAGCCTTCCTTGCTGCCGGTCAGGTTGAGATGGTCGCGCAGCACATCGAGCAGCGTCTCCTGCGGCTCGCAGAGAAACTCGACCGGCTCGCCGTTGACGGTGGCGGACACGTGATGCTTGCTCATCGGGCGGCCTCCGCGCGGGCGAAAGCGATGGTGGCGGCGCGCCGCGCGAGCACGCCCGCGACCTTGATGCGATAGTCGACGGTGCCGCGCTTGTCGTCGATCGGCTTGCACGCCTGGCGTGCCGCGGCGTCGAGCGCCTGTAGCGCGGCGTCGTCGAGCTTCCGCCCGATCAGCGCCTTGGCCGCCTCCGGCACGAGGACGGCCGTCGGCGCCACCGCGCCCAAGGCGACGCGCGCGTCGCGGCAGACGCCGCCGGCATCGAGCGTCACATTGACGCCGCAGCCAACCACGGCGATGTCCATCTCGGTGCGCGGAATGAAGCGGAGATAGGCGTCGCCCGAGCGAGGCGGCCGCGGCGGCAGCTTGAAGGCGATGATCATTTCGCCGCGCGCCAGCGACGTCCTGCCCGGTCCGGTGCAGATCGTCTCGACCGGCGCCTCGCGCCGGCCGCCTGGTCCGGCGATGACGCAGGTGACGCGGGCGACGATCATCGCGGGAACGCTGTCGGCCGCGGGCGAGGCGTTGCAGAGATTGCCCGCCAGCGTGGCGCGCGCCTGGATCTGGGTCGAGCCGATGAGCTTCGCCGCCTCGACCAGGCCCGGCCACGCCCGCTTCAAGCCGGGATGCTCGCCGAGCTCGGCGCTCGGCGTCGCCGCGCCGATGACGAAGGCGCCGTTCTCCTCGCGCACGCCCATCATGCCGGGGATGCGTTTGGTGTCGACGATGAGATCGGGTTTCGCTCGGCCGGTACGCAGCTGCACGAGCAGGTCGGTGCCGCCCGAGAGCGGCTTTGCGACGCCCGCAGCGCCGGCAAGTGCGCGCACGGCGTCCTCGACGGTGGCGGGCGCGGAATAAGCGAGATGGGGCATTTTTCCTCCTGGCAGGGCGATGATTGTGCCGGGCGCGGTGGGA
>DATJAV010000122.1:0-11401 GCA_035515835.1 Allostellaceae bacterium | reverse complement strand
CGGGCGGCATGAACAGGCCGCACGGGCGATGCAGGTTGTTCCACTGCGTCTCGTACTTGCCGTTGCCATCGAAGATCTGCACGCGGTGATTCTCGCGATCGGCGACATAGACCCAGCCTTCGCGGTCGCAGACGATGTTGTGCGGGATGTTGAATTGACCGGGATCGGCGCCGCATTCGCCCCAGGAGTGAAGCAGCTTGCCGTCGGGCGAGAATTTGTGGATGCGGGCATTGGCGTAGCCGTCGGAAACGTAGATTTCGTCCTTGGGCGAGAGCGCGGTATGAGTGCAGCGGTTGAAAGGCTCGCCGCTCATGAAACCCGCAGGGCGCCCGGGGATGCCGATCTCCAGCAGCAGCTTGCCCTCGAGGGTGCATTTCCGCACGGTGTGGTCGCCGTCATCGGTGCAATAGAGGGCGTCGTCCGGCCCGATATGGAGGCCGTGCGCGCGCTTGAAGAGGCGCTCGCCCCAGACATTGAGCAGATTGCCGTCGCGGTCGAACGTCATCATCGGCCGCTCGCTGCGATTGAAGACATGGACGCGGTCCTGCCGGTCGACCGCCACCGCGGCGACGTCGTCGAGGAGCCAGCCGGCGGGGAGCTTCGCCCAATCGGCGACCACGCGATAGCGATAGCTTCCGCGTCCGACAACCCTATCCGTCACGGGCGACCTCCTTCCGACATTGCGTCATGGTGCTCCTGAACCCCGTCTCATCGCAAGCCCCACTCCGCATCGACCGACCTCGCATGCCTGGATCGGCGAGACTCCTGCCCCTACGATGGCGCGCGGGAGAAGACTTGCTCCGATGAACCGTCGCCAATTTCTGAAATCGGCCGCCGCGCTTCCTTTGCTCACCGCCGGCGGCGCGGCGTTGGCGCGGCCGGCCGTCGCTCGCGTCCGGCCGACCGACGCCGCCTGGCCGTCGCCCGCAAGCTGGGAGCGGCTCGGTCAGCAGACCGGAGGGCGTCTCGTCCAGTTGCGCTCGCCGTTTGCGACCTGCCGCGACGCCCCCGTCGGCCCCGCGTGCCGACAGATCTTTCGCGAGCTGAAGAACCCCTACTACATCGGCGATGACCCGGCGCTGACGCAGACCATGGGCTGGATCGATGCGTGGGCGTCTGCGCCGAGCGCCTATTGCGTGGCGGCGGAGACGGCAGCCGATGTCGCCGCTGCGGTCGCTTTCGCGCGCGACAACAACCTGCGCCTCGTCGTCAAAGGCGGCGGGCACAGCTATCTCGGCACCTCCAACGCGCCCGACTCGCTGCTGATCTGGACGCACCCTATGAAGGCCATCACGCTGCACGACGCTTTCGTGCCGCAGGGCTGCGAGGGGCGGTTAGCGGCGCTGCCCGCGGTCTCGGTCGGCGCTGGCGCGATCTGGATGCACACCTACAATGAAGTCACCACCATGGGCGGACGCTATGTTCAGGGCGGCGGCTGCGGCACGGTGGGCGTCGCGGGGCTCGTTCTCGGCGGCGGGTTCGGCAGCTACTCGAAGACCTATGGCACGGCGGCGGCATCATTGCTGGAAGCGGAGATCGTCATGGCCGACGGTGTCGTGCGCGTCGTCAATGCCTGCGTCGACCCCGAGCTTTTCTGGGCGCTGAAAGGCGGCGGTGGCGGCAGCTTCGGCGTCGTGACGCGGCTCACACTCCGCACCCACGATCTCCCCAAGACCTTCGGCTTTCTCGGAACCCGCATCCACGCCGCATCCGACACCGCGTTCCGCAAGCTCATCGCTCGCTTCGTCGTTTTCTACGCCGAGAACCTGCTGAACCCGCGCTGGGGCGAGATCGTGACGCTCCGACCGGGCCGCGAGTTCGAGGTCAGCATGTCGTTCCAGGATCTCGACGCTCAGGAGGCTGACGCCATCTGGCGGCCCTTTTTCGCATGGGTCGCGACCGACGGCAGCGATCTCGCTTTCCTGGAGCCGCCCCGCATCATCGCCGGTCCGCCCCGGCACCGCTGGGATCCGGCCTTCCTCAAGGCGCGCGTGCCCGGCGCCGTCATCAGCGACGATCGCCCGGGGGCGCCCGGCGACAACGTTTTCTGGTCGGCCAATCTCGGCGAGGCCGGACATTTCATCGAGGGCTTCGAATCGGCCTGGCTGCCGGCCGAGCTGCTGGCGCCCGACAAGCGCGAGACGCTGGCCGACGCCTTGTTCGCGGCGGCGCGCCTTTGGTCGGTCGAGCTCCATTTTCAGAAAGGGCTTGCCGGCGCCCCGGCCGCGACCATCGCCGCGGCCGCCGATACCGCGACTAATCCCGCCGTGCTCGATGCCTTCGTGCTGGCGATCATCGCCGGCGAGACGCCGCCGGCCTATCCCGGGCTCCCCGGCTACGCGCCGGACTTGGACGCCGCCCGCCACTCGGCCGCGCAAATCGCCGCGGCGATGGCCGAGCTGCGAAAAGTGGCGCCGCTCGCCGGCTCCTATGTCGCCGAGAGCAGCTATTTCGAGCGCCAATGGCAGCAATCCTATTGGGGCTCGCACTATCCGCGGCTGCTCGCCATCAAGCAGGCCTATGATCCCGACGGCCTGTTCTTCGTCCGCCACGGCGTCGGCAGCGAAGGCTGGAGCGACGACGGCTTCACCCGCGCGACCTGACGCCGATTGTCGGCGCTCGGCACCAAAGGAAAGCGCGCGGGCGCCGAGGCAAGGGTGGCCTTGGCTCGCCGAAGTGAGTGGGTGCCGAAAGTCTTCGGGGCCAGTCCGGTGCCGCGTTGTCCATGCGCAGGCGTCATGCGAGATAAGTGGCAAACATACCGACGGCGGCCGCGCCCATGGCGATGAAGGCGACCCAAAGGAAAACATTGGAGAGCCAGCCGCCCTTATATTCGCCGACAATCTCGGGATTGCTGGCAATGCGCGTGATGAGAAAGATCAGCGGCACTGCAACAATGCCGTTGATTACAGCGCTTATGATCAGGGCTCGGACGGGGTCGATGCCGACGAAATTGATCGACAAGCCGATGACCGTCGCGATCGTAATGGCGCCGTAGAACCCATGGGCGCGAGTCAGTTTGTAGCTGAAGCTCGCTCGCCAGTTAAGGGCCTCGGCGAGCGCGTAGGAGGCGGAACCAGACAGCACCGGCACGGCTAGGAGTCCTAAACCGATGACCCCCGCCGCGAAAACCACTTTGGCGACGTAGCCAGCGTTCGGGAAAGTCTGAACAAGGGGCTCGAGCGCTCTTGCCGCGTCCGCGGATGTGGCGATGTTCGTGATGCCGTGGCCGTTGAGGACAGTCGCGGTCGTGACGATAATGCACCACGTGACGGCGTTCGACGCAAACATGCCGCAGAAGTTGTCAACGCGCATTCTCCGGATGTCGTGCCAGCGTATTTTCGGCCTTCCCTCCTCGTCGAGGAGACCACGCTCTCGAGTTTCCTCCACCTCTTCGCTTGCCTCCCAGAAAAACATATAGGGGGAAATCGTCGTGCCGATCACGCCCGTGATGATGAACAGGAAGGCAAAGTTCAATTCCAGGTGGGGTACGAAGGTCGCCCGCAGGATCGCGGGCCATGGTTCGCGCACGATGAAGACGGTCACCACATAGGAGAGTAGAAAAAGCGACAGCCACTTGAGGACCCGGGCATAGACTTGGTAGCTCGTGAAAATCTCCAGGATCAAGATCAACGCGGTGAATGAGAGTGCCGGAATGACCAAATTGATAGGCAGGATGAGGTCCGCGGCTGCGGCCATGGCGCCAATATCCGCCCCGATATTGATTGTGTTCGCGACAAGGACGAGGAGAACGACGACGAAGGTCATTCTCTCGCCATAATGTTCCTTGACGACCGCAACGATGCCTTTCCCGGTGACGAGCCCGATTCGAGCGCAGGCTTCCTGAATCGCGGTCATGAGCGGCAAAGTAAAGAGCGCGATCCAGAGTTGGCCGTAGCCGAACTGGGCGCCCGTCTGGGAGTAGGTCGCGATCCCTGAGGGGTCATCGTCGGCAGCGCCGGTGATCAATCCAGGTCCGAGAACGCGCAGCAATCGGCTGAACGGATTTCTTGGTCTGCGTCTGCCTCGCACGGGCACGGACTGATCAGGGCGCACCGATCGGCATCCGCAGCATTGGGGTGGTTGCCAGGATGATCGGCTCCGGCGTTGGTTGAACCGGCAACATCAGCGGGCCTACGAAGCCGCCGCGCCGATCACCGGCGCAGCGCCGCCGTCGCCGCCGTGTCCACCGCGCCCTCGGCCGTGAGCACGACGCCGTAGTCGCGCTCGGCCTCGACCGGGGTCAGCAGCCCGTCGGCCACGTCCTCGGCGACGCGCGCGGGATCGCGGCGCTTGGGGTCGCCGAAGCCGCCGCCGCCGGGGAGCTCGAGGCGGGCGAAGTCGCGCGGCGGCACGGTCTGGCGGCCCTTGGGCCGGATCGTCCGGCCCGAGGCAAGCGAGACGCGACCCAGCGCGCCCGCGCCGCCGCCGTCGCGGCCGCGCGCGGCATTGCCGATGCGCTCGAAATTGCACAAGAGGCTGATGGGCGCGCCATCGGCGCCGCCCAGCTCGATCACCTGGCCGAGCCCGCCGCGCCAGGCGCCGGCACCGCCCGAGCCCTCGCGGAACTCGCGCCGGCGGAAGAGCACCGGGGCGATGCTCTCGGTCGCCTCGACCGGGATGGTGCGCACGCCGCTCGGGAAGGCGGTGACGCTGAGCCCGTCCTTGGTCGGGCGGGCGCCGGCGCCACCGCAATGGAAGATGACGGTGCTGAAGGGCGTGAGCGCGTTGGCGTCGCTGCCCTCCTCGACCTCGTCGACCATCGAGCCGCCGCCATAGATCTGCGGGTTCCAGAGCGAGGAGGCGCCCTCGGCCGGCACCAGGCCCGGCATCACCTGATGGAGGCAGCCGAAGACGACGTCGGGAAGCATGTGTCCCACCGTGTGCCGCGCCGCCACCGCCCAAGGCCGCTGCACGTTGAGCACCGAGCCTTTAGGCGCGCTCACTGTGATCGGCGCGAGCGAACCCGCATTGTTCGGCACGTCGGGCGCCACGGCGCATTTGACGCCGAAAGCGGTGTAGGCCAAGCAATAATTGTAGACGACGTTGATGCCGTAGGCGCTCGCCGGCGAAGTGCCGGCGAAATCGACATGGATGCCCTCCTCGCCGATGGTGAGCGCGGCATTGAGCAGCAACGGCTTGTCGTACCCGTCCATGCGCACGCTGTTGCGCCAGGTGCCGCGCGGCAGCTTCCGGATGGCGGCGACGGTCGCGGCACGCGAGCTCTCGATGATGGTGTTGCCGAGCGTCTCGAGATGGCCGATCTCGAATTCGCGCATCATCTCGACGAGGCGGCGGCTGCCTTCGTCGTTGCAGGCGGCGAGCGCGTAGATATCACCCTCGACCTGAAGCGGCTCGCGCACATTGGCGCGGAGTATGGCGAGCAGATCCTCGTTCATGCGCCCCTGCTTGGCGAGCGGCATGATCGGCACGGCGAGCCCTTCCTCGAAGACTTGCCGCCCGTCCGGCCCCATGCCGAGGCCGCCGATATCGACGACATGGACGGTGGCGGCGAAGAGCCCGACCGCGCGGCCCTCGAGAAAGGTCGGGCTCACCACGGTGAAGTCGTGGAGATGGCCGCAAGTGAGCCAGGGATCGTTGGTGATGTAGTGATCGCCGGGCTCCATCGTTGCCAGCGGATATGCCGCCAGGAAATGCTTCACCGCATTCGCCATCGAGTTGACATGACCGGGAGTGCCGGTGACGGCCTGCGCCAGCATCCGGCCTTCGCCGTCGAAGACGCCGGCCGAAAGATCACCCGCCTCGCGCACCGAGGTCGAGAACGCCGTGCGCACCAGCGTCTGCGCCTGCTCCTCGACCACGGCAATGAGCCGGCTCCACATGATCTGCGCGTGGATCTGCGACAGGGCTGCATTCGATCGGTCGAGCATGGTGTTTCTCATCGGTCGATCATAGAACGGTGCGCGCCGAACGGATAGCGCTGCAACTCCGGTGTGCGTTCTTCGACTTGCGCGCGTCAGCGCGCATGTCGAAGGACGCAACGCCGCCGATCCAACCCTCTCACCGCTTGGCGAAGGCGAGGCATTGCTCGGCGAGGCGGCGGCGGTCGAGGGCGTCGCGCATCAGGATATCGGCGAGGTGCACGGTCATGCCCAACGCTTCGACCGCAGACGAGAACGCGGCGTCGGCGGCGTCCATGACGAAGCCGGTGACGAGGCCGCGGTAGTGCGACGCGACGGTGAGCGGTGACACGTCGAGGCCGAGCTCGCGCATCATCTTGGCCGCGGGGCCTTTGACGGCGGCGCCGGCGATGATGGGCGAGACGGCGATGACGGGCACGCCGACACCGGCGAGGAGCGAGCGCAAACCCGGCAGCGACAGGATGGGATCGATGCTGACGAAGGGATTGGAGGGGCAGATGAGAATTGCTTCCAGCTCCTTCGCCTGCAGCGCGTCCCGCACCGCGTCCGTCGGCCGCGCGTGCTCGATCCCAGCGAAGGCGAAACCGGTGACCGGCACCTCGCATTTGCGACCGACGAAATATTCCTGGAAGGGG
Organism: Allostellaceae bacterium; assembly: GCA_035515835.1. Classification (GTDB taxonomy): domain Bacteria; phylum Pseudomonadota; class Alphaproteobacteria; order ATCC43930; family CGMCC-115725; genus DAHUYF01. Next base: position 4,884 of record DATJAV010000122.1, on the reverse strand, counting down.
AGATCGCCTTCGGCGCTGTGCACGATGGTGCGCACGGGGTCGTCGCTCATCGGCAGCACGCGCGCGATGATGCCGAGGCGCCGGCAGAGCTCGGCCGTGACGGCGGTGAGACCTTGGCCGGAGCGCAACGCCGCGGCACGCAGCACATGGGTCGCGAGATCGCGGTCGCCGAGGCGGAACCACGACGGAGCCCCGAGGCGCACGACCTGATCGAGAAAGCTCCAGGTTTCGCCCGCCACCCCCCAGCCGGTCTCGGTATTGGCGATGCCGGCCAGCGTGTACATGACGGTGTCAAGGTCGGGCGAGATCGGCAGGCCCAGATGCTCGAAGTCATCGGCGGTGTTGACGATCACCGTGAGCCCCTTGCCGAGCAGCGCCGCAAGCCCGTCCGCGAGCTTGGCGCCGCCGACGCCGCCGGCCAGTGCCACAATCACCGGAAGAGGTCCTGCGCCGGGGGCCGCACCAGCTCGGCGGCGTTGCCCTCGCGGCGCGCATAAGGAAAGCCCCGGACATGGACGATCGGGCGGCCTTCGGCGGCCTGTCCCATCAGCAGCGATGCCGCCGCCGCGACTTCGTCGGCGACGCCGACATCGGTCACCTGCAACGCGCGTCCGGTGCGGTCGGGCGTGCCGCGCAGATCGGCGAGCGCCGGGAGCCCGGCAACGCCGATCGCGGTGCCGATCGTGCCGAGGCGCCAGGCGCGCCCGAAGCTGTCGTTGATGATGACGCCGAGATCGACGCCGGCGCGCGCCCGCAGCCGGTCGCGCAACCCTGCCGCGCTCGCATCGGGATTTTCCGGCAGCAGCAGCACCGCGTCGTTCTCCGTCGCGCCTTCGACATTGGAGGCGTCGATCCCGGCATTCGCCATGACGAAACCCAGGCGATGGGCGACGATGATGACGCCGGCGCGCGCGCGCAGCACGGCGGTCGCTTCGCGCAGGATGAGCTCGACCACGCGCGGGTCCTTCTCCGTGCGCGCCGCGAGCGAGCGCGCTTCCGCCGAGGGCTCGACCTCGGCAAGGCGCCGGAAGCGTCCCTCCGCCTTGGAGACGATCTTCTGCGCCAGCACGAGGATGTCACCCTCGGCGAGCATGACACCGGCTCGCGCCGCGCCAGCGAGAACGATCTCCGCGAGGTCGTCGCCGGGCCGGACCGTCGGCACGCCCTCGAGCGCGGTCAGCACCAGCGGGGCGGCCATGAGTCGCGTCTAGGCGCTCGCCTTGGCGAGCGAGCGCGGGTCGCCGGGCCGCGTCTCCACGACCGGCAGCAGCGCGGCTGCACCAAGCGCCGTGCGCTGGCGCTCGGCCGACGCCGGACGGTAAAGCGTGTCGCGCTGCAACGGCGCGCGTCCCAGCGACGCGATGATGTCGCGCATCGCCGCCGGCGGCAGCTCCTGGCCGTGCTGCGTGCCGGCGGCGCGCGAGATGCTCTCATTCATCAAGGTGCCGCCGAGGTCGTTGGCGCCCGCCGTGAGGCAGCGCTTCACGCCGTCCACGCCCATCTTGACCCACGAGGTCTGGATGTTGGGAATGACGGGGTTGAGCGCGAGACGCGATACGGCATGCATCAGAAGGGCTTCGCGGATCGTCGGCCCGCGGCGCGCCCGTCCCTTGAGATAAAGGGGCGCTTCCATCGCGACGAAGGGCAAGGGAACGAATTCCGTGAAGCCCCCGGTGCGCTCCTGCAAGTCGCGGATCGCCAGCAGATGACGCGCCCAGGCGTGCGCGTTCTCCATGTGCCCGAACATGATCGTCGCTGTGGTACGGAGGCCAACGGCATGCGCGGCCGCTATGACGTCGAGCCATTCCTGCGTCGTGAGCTTGTCGGGGCAGATGACGCGGCGGACGTCGTCGTCGAGGATCTCGGCGGCGGTGCCGGGCAAGGTACCGAGCCCGGCTTCCTTGAGCGCGGCAAGGAATTCCGTAACCGGCAAGCGCAGGGTTGCGGCCCCCTGCGCGATCTCGAGCGGTGAGAAGGCGTGGATGTGGAGGTCGGGCAGCGCGCTGCGCACCGCGCGGCAGATGGCGAGGTATGTGGCGCCGGTGTAGTCGGGATGGATGCCGCCTTGGAGGCAGACCTCGGTGGCACCCCGCGCCCAAGCCTCCTCGGCCCGGCGCACGACCTCGTCGAGCGCGAGATCATAGGGTGCGCCGCGCAGCGTCTCCGCCGTCTTGCCTTTGGAGAAGGCGCAGAACTGGCAGCGATAGGCGCAGATATTGGTGTAGTTGATGTTGCGGTTGACGACGAAGCGCACGACATCGCCGCTCGTCGCCTGCCGCAGCGCGTCTGCCGCTTCGGCGATATAACGAAAATCGACATCGCGCGCGGCGAAGAGCCGGACGATCTGCGGGGCGTCGAGACGCGCGCCCCGCTCGGCGGTCGCGACGATGGTCGCGATCCCGCGATCGACCACGGAGAGCGCCGGCGCCGCGTCCGCGATCGGCAGCGGCAGTCCCGGGGCCCAAGCCTCGGTGCGGGCGAAGCCCTCGGCGTCGCTCTGTCGCAGCAGCAGCGGCGCGATCTTGGCGTCAACCCAGCGCGCGGCGTCCCGCGCATAGCGAGGATAGACCGCCAGCCGCTCGACGAGAATCTTCCCTTGCGCGGCGGTCGCCTCGCGGAGCGCGGGAATCATCGGCCAGGGCGCTTCCGGGTTGACGTGATCCGGTGTCACGGGCGAGATGCCGCCCCAGTCGTTGATGCCCGCGGCGATGAGTCGGGGATAGACGCCCGGCGACAGATTGGGCGGCGCCTGGATGCTCATCTCTGGCCCAAGGACGAGGCGCGCGGCCGCGACGGTCCAAAGCAGGTCGTCGAGCGTCGGCTCCTTTGCATCGGCGCGGCGCGTTCCGGGCTTGGCGCGGAAGTTCTGAATGATGACTTCCTGGATGTGCCCGTGGCGGCGGTGGAGATCGGCGACGGCGAGGAGCGCCTCGATGCGCTCCTGGCGCGTCTCGCCGATGCCGATGAGGATGCCGGTGGTGAAAGGAACCTGCCGCTCGCCGGCCCGCTCTATCGTCCCGAGCCGAAGCCGCGGCGCCTTGTCGGGCGAGCCGTGATGAACCTGACCCGGCGCCAAGAGCCGCTCGGACGCGCTCTCCAGCATGAGCCCCATCGAGGCGGAGACCGGGCGTAGCGCTGCGATGTCGTCCTCCGTCATCACGCCGGGATTGATATGCGCCAGCAGGCCCGTCTCGCGCATAACCAGCGCGCACATATCGGCGAGGTACGTTAGCGTGCTGGTCTGGCCCATGGCGCGGAGCGCCTCGGCGGCGGCGGCGTAGCGCAGCTCGGGCTTGTCGCCCAAGGTGAAGAGCGCTTCGTGGCACCCCGCCGCGGCGCCGGCCCGCGCGATGGCGAGGACTTCGTCGGGCGAGAGATAGGCCGAATGGCCGGTGCGCGGACGCTCGGCGAAGGTGCAGTAATGGCAGACGTCGCGACAGAGTTTGGTGAGGGGGATGAAGACCTTGCGCGAATAGGAGACGACCCGGCCGTGGCCCTTCTCGGCCAGTGCCGCCGCCTCCGCCATGAGCGTCCCGAGCGGCATCGCCTCCAGCCGCGCGGTGACGTCCGATGGGGGCTCCCGATGCTCGATCACGTCTGCCGCACCCCCCGCTCGTTGTCGCTTGTCGGAGGATTGGCCGCCGCGCCGCCCTGGAGTCAAGGCAAGCCTCCTCGGATGGTGCCGCATACCTCCGCGACAGAGCCGTCGATGCACTTAAGAGGAGAAGGGTCTTGCAACATCCCACAAGACCGCAACACTGGTATCGCTGCATCGATCCGCGAGACCTGCGACAGACTATGACCCCCGATAACTCGGACAGGTTGGAGGCGCCCGGCCTCGAACTCATCGCCGGCCGCCGCTCGATCCGCCGCTACACCGGGGGGACGCCCGACCGCCGGCTGGTCGAGCAGGTGTTGCGCGCCGCCGCCTGGGCGCCCTCGGCGCATAACCGGCAGCCCTGGCGCTTTGCCCTTCTCGCCGCGGCTGTCTCGAAGGAACGGCTCGCCCGTGCCATGGGCGAGCGTCTTGGCGCCGATCGCCTCGCCGACGGCGACGATCCCGGCGCCGTCGCTCGCGACGTCGCGCGTTCCTTTGCCCGCATCAGCGGAGCACCCGTGATCATTCTTGTTTGTCTTACTATGGCGGAGATGGATCGCTATCCCGATCTGCGGCGGCGCGAGGCCGAGCGCCTGATGGCGATACAGAGCACCGCCATGGCGATGCAAAATCTTCTGCTCGCCGCCCACGCCTTGGGCCTGGGCGCCGCCGTGATGTGCGCGCCGCTCTTTTGCGGCGATACCGTCGCCGCGACGCTGGGATTGCCCGCGGGCTGGGAGCCGCAGGGGCTGGTGACGCTGGGATTCCCGGCCGATCTCGGCAAGCCGCCCACCCGCCGCGCGCTCGCGTCGTGCGTCTGGCGCCCGGAGGGCGAGAGCGCCTAAGGCCGCCGATGCTCTATATCCTCATCCCCTGCAAGCCGCTGCGCGAGGGCAAGTCCCGGCTCGGCGACGTTCTCTCGGACGAAGACCGCTACGCGCTCTGCCGCCGGCTGTTGCGCAATTCGCTGACGCTCGCGCTCGAGCTCCAATATGCCGCGGGCGTCCGCATCCTGACATCCGATCCCGAGGCCAGCGACCTCGCCGCGGCGCATGGCGTCCCCACCATCGATGACGGCGGCGCCGGGCTCAACGAGGCGCTGCGCCAAGCGCGCACCGGGCTTCTCGAGGCGACCGGCGGCGCTGCCACAACGCTCATCCTGCCGATCGACCTGCCTTACGCCACCGCCGACGCCGTCGAGCGCGCGCTCGAGGGCAGCGGCGACGTGGTGATCGCGCCCGACGGCGAGCGGCGCGGCACCAATCTTCTCTATCTCGGCCCCCGCG
>DATJAV010000121.1:0-5768 GCA_035515835.1 Allostellaceae bacterium | reverse complement strand
TTCCTTCTCGCCTGGATCGTTCGCGCAGGAGCCGAGGAGAAGCGCCCCCGCGAGCACCAAAGAAAGCCTCGTCCCTGCTTTCATGGATTCCCCCGACCCCGGCGCATCGGCCCGCCGGATTCTCATGTAATCCTAGACTGGTGCGGTTCGAGGTGGCAAATCAGCCCACCGATTCGTCAATTGCGGCGCCGCAAAACCCGCGTCTCTGCTCGTCCCGACTAGGCAATTGCTGCGGATTCTGCTAGGTTTCTCTACGCAATCGCGGATTCTACGCTGGAAAGTTCTTAAACTGCGGCCAGGCTCCGGCCGTCATTTTAGCGGCGAATCGGTGCGGAAAGGGCGGGCTCACATGCGCAGGAGTTTCGGCTGGGCGCGCGGATCGGCAGCGTGCTGCGCGGGCTTCCTCCTCGCCGCGCTCACGACTTTTGCGGCGTCGGCCCAGACCTCCCCGTCCAAGCCGCTCCGGGTTCCCGTCGACAAGGCCGAGGTGCTGACGCTCGATGCCGCGAGCGCCGTGGTGCTCATCGCCAATCCCGCCATCGCGGACGTCGTGCTCGAGCGCAACCACCTCCTCTTCGTGCTCGGCAAGACGCCAGGCGCCACCAATCTTTTCGTCTATAGCGAGGCGGGTCGGCCGCTCCTCGATCGGGAGATCGTGGTGGTGCCGCAAGACAATCGCGTGGTGACGATCACGCGCGAGATCACGCCGACCGACTATTACTGCGAGCCGCGCTGCGTTGCGACCTCTGCCGTGCCGGGCGGCGGCGCGGGGGCAGGCGGCGGGGCAGCGCCGGCGAGCGCACCGGCAGCAGCCGGAGCGGCGCCGCAAGCAAGAGCCGGTGCACCCAGTGGTCCCCTGCCCGGCCTCCCGGCGCTCGGCGCGGCTACAACGGCGCCTCCGCCGCCACCGCCGCTCAGAGCGCAGTGAGCGAACCCGAGCGGCCGGCGCCGAAACCGGAAGACGAGATCGTCGCCGAGCCCGAGCTGCTGCGGCTTGCCGGCATCGACATGGCGCGCTTTCTCGCGCTTTCCGATTTCGAGCAGCGTCTGGTCCTGAAAATGGCGGCGCAATTGGTCGATGCGCAGCGCCGCGCGGAGACGCCCGAGGACGATGCTCAGGGTGGTGCTACGGGATAGCAGGATTTCGCCGAGAGCGTGATCGACGAGACGCCCGACGGCAAAAAATTGTTGAGCAGCAGGAACGGCGAGACCGGGAAGGGATAGCTCGCGCTGACGCAGTTCTGGCTGCTCGCCTGCACGAAGCTGAAGGTGCTCGAGGGAAGGTTGACGCCATAGGCCTGGCTCAACGCATAAGACGTGATCGCCGCGCCGCTGTTGGTCGTGGTGCAGCTCGTCGTATCCACCGTGGCGCAGCGCGAGGCCATGGTGACGGCATGCTCGAGCGCCGCTTGCGTCCACAAGGCCTGGCCGAACTGCATGATGCTGATGATGAGGAAGAGGAAAGCCGGCAGCAGCAGCGCGAATTCCACCGCCGCCATGCCGCGCTCGTCCCGTCGTGCTGCTGTGCGTGTCATGAGCATCGTCGCGCCTATTGGGTGCGCACGGTCGATGCCGCGGTGAAGGTGTAGCTCGACGGGATCGAGAGGCCGAGCTGGTTATAGGGAATGATCGTGTTGTAGGTCGCCGTCGCCGACACCGTGACATAGGTGCCGGCGGTCTTGCCGCTGGAGCAGGTCGCGCCGCTCGCCACCGTGTTCAGCACGTTGTTGACCGGACAGGCATAAAATTGCGAGGGCACCGGCGACGCGGTGATGCCGCTATAGGTCGAGGCGGTGGTCACCGCCGTGGTGACCGGCGTGGTGTTGCTGGTGTTGAAGCCGTTGGCGATGACATATTCGGCGCCCGCCTGGGCGGCGTTTTGCACCTGCATCTTGACGAAGACGCCGAGGCCGAAATCGACCATCCCGACAAGGACCATGCCGAGGACCGGCGCAAGCAGGGCGAATTCGACCGCAGCGGCGCCGCCGGTGCCGCGCGCCAGCTCCCGCGCCCGATGGAAAAGCCGATTACCTCCTGCCCGTCCGGCTCGCATGCGCCTCGTTCCGAGAACAAAAGGTGCCTAACTCTATCCGACCGTCCGCCCGGTGTCGAGGCGGCCTCATCCCGCCTTTTTACGCAGTTCCGGCAGCTCCAGCGCACTCTTAAATGCGAGAATCGCCAAGCGGCCGGCGCGGCCGCGCACCATGATCTCGTCGCGCGCCGAGGCCGCGGCGGGGGTCAGGCCCGCCCGCGCGAACAGCTCCTCCGAGACGACGAGCTGGGCGCCATAATCCTTGGTCAAGCCTTCCAACCGGCTCGCCGTATTGACGCTGTCGCCGACCGCGGTGACCGAGACCGCGGTGCCATGGCCCATTTCGCCGATGATGGCGGGACCGACATGGATGCCGATGCCGATGCGCAGCGGCTCCGTCATCTCGCCGGCGAAGGCCGCGTTGAGATCGACCAGCCTTTTGGCCATGCCGCGCGCCGCGGCGAGCGCTTCGCGGCAGCCCTGCGCGCTGCCGCCATCGAGACCGAAGAGCGCCATGACGCCATCGCCGATGAACTTGTCGATCCGCCCGCCCGCTTCCTCGACCGCGCGTCCCATCTCGGCGAAATAGCGGTTGAGCAGGAAGACGATGTCGTAAGGCAGCTTGTGCTCGGCGAGCATGGTGAAGTTCCGGATATCGGCGAACAGGATGGCGATCTCCTGCTCCATGCCCTGGAGATAGGCGGGGCGCCGAAAGCCGTCGCGCGCGCCTGCCGAAGGCGGCAGCAGCGGCGTGACCGTGAGATCGCCGAGCGGGCGGAGCTGACAGGCAAGCCTCACCGACGGTCCGGCGCCGACGCGCTCCAGCACCTTGCTCTCGTCCGGCGACGGCGCAGGCAGGGCCGCAGCCGCGCCGACGACGCGGGTGCGGCAGGTCGAGCAGCGGCCGCGGCCGCCGCAAACCGAGGCGTGCGGAATGCCGGCGACGCGGCTCGCCTCGAGCACGGAGAGGCCGGGTTCGATCTCGACGACGCGGCCGGTCGGGTAGGTCAGCCGCACGACGCCGCGCAAGCGGCGCACTTCCCAGCGGATGATGCGCGCGGCCAGCACGGCGAGGAGCGCCGCGAGGAAGCCGAGCCGGAGCCAGATCACCAGGTGATTGAGGAAATCGACATTTTCCTCGGGCCGCGCCGGCGGGTGAGCGGCGAGCAGCTTGGCGAGTACCGCGGGATCCTGCGCGAGCGCGCGCATATGAAGCCCGCCTTCGATGAAGCCCATGAGCGCGAAGGTCGGCATCAGCAGGGCGAAGGCGAAGAGCACCGGCTGCCAGCGCGGATACCACGGCTTCAGCATCAGCGAGAAGCGCAGCCCGATCATGGCATGGATCCAGGCGACGAACAGCACCGAGAATTGCAGCCCGCCGCGCCACGGGCTGATCACCCAGTATTGCGTCAGAATCGATTCGTAATAGCCGAAATCGCCGTTGAAGAAGGTGTCGGCGACGCGCGTGCGCACGACGTGCTCGGTCAGCATGAACGGGATGCAAAACCCCAAGATGAGCTGAACCGCTTCGGCGGGCGGCATCTTGAGCGTGCGCCGGCGCCACAGGGCGTAAAGTGCCAGGCAGTAATGGATGCTGAAAGAGCCATAGAGCAGGATGCCGCCCGGCCGGCTCGACCAGTAGCCGTAGATCTTCTCCAGCGTCCGGTCCATCAACGGGACCGAGACGAGCCCCAGCGAGTGATTGACGAAATGGGTCGTCACGTAGGCGAACATGACGAGGCCCGTGGCCAGACGCAGGCGCCGGATCAAACCACCCTCCGACAGTCGCCCCGCGCGCGAGGCGCGAGCGGCGATTCAACCTGCCACAGGCGGTAGACGAGAGATAGCGCGGATTTTTCGGGCGCTTAGCGGCGGCGGAAGCGGCGATGGATCGCCCGGCGCGTGCGTGCAAAGGCGCCGACCCGCGCCGGCTCCCGCTCGGGCTCGCCCATGGTGAGCGTGATGGCGGTGGCGATCGAGAGATAGAGGATCGCCGTCAACGCCTCCTCCGGCCGATAGAAGCTGAGCCAGAGATAGAAGAGGCCGGGACCGCCGAAGATGGCCGCCAGGAATTGCGCGCCGGCGCGCATATGTTCTCGGGACATCATCGACCGGGTCTCCGCTGCAAAGGGGCGCTGACCCGCAAATATCTACGAGATTTTATCTAAAATGTCCAGTAGTTTTATTGAATTAGGTAACCTTAATACTTGATTAACCAAGTAATGATCGATCACTCCGCCTCGGCGCAGAGCTCGAGCGCGTGCTCGTCGAGAATGGTGATGGTGCCATGATCGAGCTTGATGACGCCGTCCTGCTGCCAGGCGGCGAGCTGCTTGTTGATGCTCTCGCGCGACAGCCCGATCATGCTGCCGAGCTCGCGCTGGGAGATTGCGAGCTGCGTTTTGCCGGCGGACTTGGGCGCCGGACGCTCCTCGACGAGCTGCAACAGCTTCTTCGCCAGCCGCGAGGGCGCGTCGAGGAAAAGTACATCTTCGAACTGCTCGGTGGTGCGGCGCAGGCGGTCGCACAGCACGCTGAGGAGCCGGAGCGCCACTTCCGGATTGGCCTTGAGGAACGGCACGAAATCGCGCCGGTCGATCGCCAGAAGCTCGCAATCGACCATGGCGACGGCGTCGGCCGTGCGGTCGCCGCCATCCAGCAGCGCGATCTCGCCGAACACCTCGCCTTCGTTGATGACGTTGAGGACGATCTGGTTGCCCTCGGGGCCGAGCGAGCTGATCCTTACGCGACCCTTGAGGACTGCGAGCAAGCCCTGCCCCGGCGAGCCCTTCCGGAAAATCTCCTGGCGCGCGCGATAGGCCTCTATGCGCGCATGCGCGAGCAGCTGGTCGATCTCGGCGGAGGTCAATTTGCCGACGAGACTGTTTCGTTCCAGGATCCGCCTCATCTCGACGGACCGCTCGCCCCTCACCACCATATCCCAAACCTCGATCCGGTGGCCCTCGCGGGACGTTGACGCTTTCAGCGCGCCAAATCAACCGCCCCGGGCGGACGGCCCGGCGGCAATTCGCAATTTGCGTACGCGGGTTATTTCTCCGTCAGCACCAGCTCGACGCCCCGCTCGCCGCGGCGCAGGCGATCGAGATGGAGGGCGACCGTCTTGTCGGCCGGGTCCTCCTTCTTGAGGTCGGCGAGCAGCAGCTCGGCTTCCGCTGCGCCCGCCTCGAGCTTGGCGTAGGCATCGCGCCAGCGCGCGAGATAGCCATCGCGCCCGCCATCGGCGTGGAGCGGTTCCCACACCGCGATGCCCTTGCTCTTGCCTTTGACGACGACGGCGCCCAGGGGACGGAACTCGATGCCCGGTGCGTCCCTGCGCGTCGCGTCGGAAATGCAGATGCGCGTGCCGAACTGCTTGTTGACGCCTTCGAGCCGCGCCGCGGTGTTCACCGCATCGCCGTTGGCGCTGTAATCGAAGCGGTTGCGCGAGCCGAAATTGCCGACGACGGCAGGCCCGGTATGAATGCCGATGCGGGTGCGGCCGAACGGGATGTTGTGCGCGTTCTGCTCGATGCGGTAGCTCTCGGCGAAGCGGTCGATTTCCAGCGCGCAGCGCACAGCGCGTTCGGCATGATCGTGCTGATCGACCGGCGCGTTGAAGATGACGAAGACCGCATCGCCCTCGAACTTGCCGATGGTGCCGTCATAGGCGACCACGACCTCGCTGAGCCCATCGAAATAATCGTTGAGCGTGCGCGCCAGCTCCCTCGAATCGAGC
>DATJAV010000120.1:0-9278 GCA_035515835.1 Allostellaceae bacterium | reverse complement strand
CGGCTACTACCGCGACGAGCTCGAGAAGGCGAAAGCCGGCAGGCCCTGAGTAGTCCCTCCGGCAGCGGTGGTCGCATTTCCCCCTCCCCCCATGAGGGGGAGGTCGGCAGCGCGCGCAAAGCGCGCTGCCGGGAGGGGGTGGACGCAAGCGAGGTGCTTCAGGAAGAGATTCTTTTCGCGCGCTGCCGCGCGCGGCCCTCCACCCAACCCTCCCTCTCGAAGGCCCCGTGAGGGGAGGGGAAGATTTGCCGTCACACAGTGCCTGAACCGGGCGAGCATGGGACGCTGATTCCACGTAATCGAGAGACGCTCGAAGGCGGGCGAGGCGGGCCTGCATTTCGCAGGTGACAACTCTCACACCCTCGTTGCCACCAACGGTGTAAGCGTCGTGTGTTTCTTAGCGTGGACATCGCGCCTTGGGGGAGAGGCAATGATCCGCCAGGCCACGACAACCGACCGGTCGCCGGCGACGTGCGTCGCTGCGGCGCGGATCCTCGTGCTGCTTCTGGCGCTCATCGCCGGAGCATGCACGATCAAGCTGGCGCCGGACTACGACCAGTCGATCCTCGACGGCCTCGGCAAGGTCAACGACAACGCACAAGTGTTCTTCGCCGCCATCGCCGGCGGCAGCAGCAAGAGCGATTTCGTCAAAGAGGACGCGACATACAGTCAGCTCATCGGCGAGGTCAATGCGCTCGCACTGCAGGCGAAGGCGCGCCCCGAGCCGCCGCCGCCGGCAATCCTCGCCTGGCTGTCATCGCGCCAGCCGACCGATCAGCCGCTCCAGCTCAAGACCCCGACGCCCGACATCTTGAACAACCTGGCGAAGACGCTCGCCGACATGCGCAAGCAGAACCAGAAAGCGGGCCTCGCGGCCGACGACGTCGTCGACTTCAAGATGTCTTTCGACCAGAAGATGAGCCAGGCGCTGACCTACGAGAAGGCGCTGAAGCGCTGAAGGAGAGATCATGGCGACCCCGTTCGACGTCGATCAGGTGGTCCACACCATCACGGCTGATCTGAGCGCCATGCTGAATAAGGACATCACGTCATTTCAAGGTTTCGCCGAGGATCAACTCGATCAGCTCGCTGAGCGCGCGGCGCATCTTTCGGCGCGCGTGGCGGCCGGGCAGATCGATAGAGATCTGGCGAACGCCCTTGCCGGAGAGATCGCCGACGACGCCAAGACCTTTGCGGAGGTAACGGCGGCGCTGGTCGCGCTCGAGATCGAGAAGGTCTGGAACGCCGTCGTCAATGCCATCTGGGGCGCCATCAACGCCGCCGTCAGCGGCGCCATCAACGCGGCCTTTCCCATTCCGAAGCTGCCGAGCGCGGCACCCGCGGGCTGAGCCGGGGGAGCTGCGCCGACGACCGTCGCGGTTTCGCGCTTTCAACGAGAGGAGAACATCATGGTCATGCCGCCCGACACATCGATCCTCATGATCGACATCTCGCACAACCAGGCCCATGTCGATCTCGGCGCCGCCCAGGCGGCGGGCGTCGCCGCCGTCTTCCTCAAGGCGACGGAAGGCGCGACCTGGCAGGACCCGACGTTCAAGGCGCGCGTCGCCGCGGCGCGTGCGCTTGGGCTCAAAGTGGGCGCCTATCACTTCGGCACCGCGGCCGATCCCGCGGCGCAGGTCGAGAATTTCATCAACACCGTTACGAGAGGCGCGGGCGGCTTGGCTGACCTCGTCCTTGCCCTCGACCTCGAGCACAACGACAACGCGCCCAACAACACCATAACCCCGGCGCAGGGCGAGTCCTGGGTGGGCCTCTTCGCCGCCAGGGCGGGGCGCTCGCCGATGCTCTATGCTGGCAGCTATCTGCGCGACCTCGGCGGCGCGACCGGCCGTCCGAACCTCGCCTCTTGCCCGCTCTGGCTCGCGCAATACGCCACCACCCCCAAGACGCTTCCCGGCTGGGCGAGTTGGACCTTGTGGCAATTCACCGACGGCAACCTCGGCCCCTATAGCGGCGAGGTGGACGGCGTCGGAGCGTGCGATCAGGATGCGTACAATCCCGACGCCTCGCTCGCGTTCGAGGCGTTCTGGGCGACGTATTCGGGGGCGGTGGTCTCGTGAGCAGCGAGGCCTACCTCACCCTCACGCCAAATCAACCCCCTTAACCAAAATTCGATTAAGTTTCATTTCGCATTGCAAAACAACAATTTACCCGCCTTCACCTTGCATTCCGAACGGCCTCGGCGCATCTTACCGCCCAGCCCCAATCACCCTGCCACGGCCCCGCCGCGGGCGGGGTTCCTATTCCCCGCAGGTGCCCCCATGGCGATCGCCAAGCGCAAGCCCCGAGCCAACAAGGCCGAAGAGCCCGAGGTATCGGCGGCGGAGCTCCTCCAATATTACCGCGACATGCTGCTCATCCGCCGCTTCGAGGAGAAGGCGGGGCAGATGTACGGCATGGGGCTGATCGGGGGATTCTGCCACCTCTATATCGGCGAGGAGGCGGTCGTCGTCGGTGTGGTGGCGTCGGCCGAGGAAGGCGACAGCATCGTCACATCCTATCGCGACCACGGCCATATGCTGGCGACCGGCATGGACCCCAAGGGCGTCATGGCCGAGCTCACCGGGCGGCGCGGGGGATATTCCCACGGCAAAGGCGGCTCCATGCACATGTTCTCCCGCGAGAAGAACTTCTTCGGCGGGCATGGCATCGTCGGCGCCCAGGTGCCGATCGGCACGGGCCTCGGCTTCGCCCACAAATACCGCAACAACGGCAAGGTCAGCATCACCTTCCTGGGCGACGGCGCGATGAACCAGGGCCAGGTCTATGAGAGCTTCAACATGGCGGCGCTCTGGAAGCTCCCCGTCGTCTACATCATCGAGAACAACAAATACGGCATGGGCACCGCCATCACGCGGAGCTCGGCCTCGCACGACCTGGTGAGCCGCGGCGCCCCCTTCGAGATCCCCGGCCACCAAGTCGACGGCATGAACGTCGTCGCCGTGCGCCAGGCGGCCGAGGAGGCGCTCGATCACGCGCGCACCGGCCACGGCCCCTACATCCTCGAGATGCAGACCTACCGCTATCGCGGCCACTCCATGTCGGATCCCGCCAAATACCGCAGCAAGGACGAAGTGAGCCGCATGCGCCAGGAGCACGACCCCATCGACCAGGTGAAGAAGCGCCTGATCGACGGCGGCATGGCCGACGAGGCGAAGCTCAAGGAGATCGACAAGGAGATCAAGGACATCATCACCGTCGCCGCCGACTTCGCCCAGCAAAGCCCCGAGCCCGATCCGGCCGAGCTCTGGACCGACGTCTATGCCGATGCGTGAGATGGCGACTGCCCCTCCCTCCGTGAGGGGGAGGGTAGGGTGGGGGGCGGGGCAAAAGAGTCCTATCCTGAAGTACCGCGCCTGCGTCGCCCCCCACCCGGAAGCCGCTTCGCTCTAGGGAAAGCGCTGCAATGCCCATCGAAGTCCTGATGCCCGCGCTCTCGCCGACGATGACCGAAGGCAAGCTCGCGAAATGGCACAAGAAGGAAGGCGACGCCGTCAAGGCGGGCGACATCCTGGCGGAGATCGAGACCGACAAAGCGACGATGGAGATGGAAGCCGTCGACGAGGGCACCTTTGCCAAGATCCTCGTCCCCGAAGGCACCGAGAATGTCGCGGTGAACCTGCCGATCGCCCTCATCGCCGGCGAAGGCGAGGACGCGAAGAGGGTCGCCAAAGCGGCCCCCGCCGCCGCGCCCGCGCCCCGCCCCTCGACGCCGGCGCCGGCCGCGCCCGCTCACCCGGTTGCAGAAGCGAAACCACCCAAAAGCGAGCCCGCACCGCGGCCCGTTGCGGCGCCGAAACGACCGGTCGGTGCGGAGGCGGAATATTCCGGCGCCACAACGACCCAGACGGTGCGCGAGGCGCTGCGCGACGCGATGGCGGAGGAGATGCGCCGCGACGAGACCGTCTTTTTGATGGGCGAGGAGGTCGCCGAGTACCAGGGCGCCTACAAGGTGAGCCAGGGCCTCTTGGAGGAGTTCGGCGCCCGCCGCGTCATCGACACGCCCATCTCCGAGCATGCCATCGCCGGCATCGGCGTCGGCGCGGCTTACGCTGGGCTTCGGCCCATCGTCGAGTTCATGACCTGGAACTTCGCCATGCAGGCGATGGATCAGATCGTCAACAGCGCCGCCAAGACGCGCTACATGTCGGGGGGCCAGATGGGCTGCGCCATCGTCTTCCGCGGCCCCAACGGCGCCGCCGCCCGGGTCGCGGCGCAGCATTCCCAGGATTATGCCAGCTGGTACGCCCATGTCCCCGGCCTCAAGGTGGTGGCGCCCTATACCGCCGCCGACCACAAGGGCCTCCTCAAATCCGCTATCCGCGACCCCAATCCCGTGATCTTCCTCGAGAACGAGCTGGTCTACGGCATGAGCTTCCCGGTGCCGTCGGAAGGCGACGTGGTGGTGCCGCTCGGCCGCGCCCGCATCGCGCGGGAAGGCGACGGCGTCACCATCCTCGCATACTCGCGCATGGTACAGATCGCGCTCGACGCGGCGCAGAAGCTGGAAGGCGAGGGGATATCCGCGGAGGTCATCGATCTCCGCACCATCCGCCCGCTCGACCTCGACACGGTCCTGGCTTCGGTCAAAAAGACCAACCGCGTCGTCACCGTCGAGGAAGGCTGGGGCTTCTCCGGCCTCGGCAGCGAGATCGCGGCGCTGGTCATGGAGCAGGCCTTCGACGATCTCGATGCGCCGGTGGCGCGCGTCGCCGCCAAGGACGTGCCGCTGCCCTACGCCGCCAATCTCGAGCGCCTGGCGCTGCCGCAGGCCGACGAGGTCGTCGCCGCGGCCAAAGCCGTCAGCTATCGCTGAGCGGGGGAAGAGATGCCGATCGAGCTCCTGATGCCCGCGCTCTCGCCGACGATGACCGAGGGCAACCTCGCCAAATGGCACAAGAAGGAAGGCGATGCCGTCAAGGCCGGTGACATCATCGCCGAGATCGAGACCGACAAGGCGACGATGGAGTTCGAGGCGGTGGACGAGGGGACGCTCGGCAAGATCCTCGTTCCCGAAGGCACCGAAGGCGTCAAAGTGAACCAGCCCATCGCCGTGCTGCTGGAAGAGGGCGAGGACAAAGCGGCGCTGGGGAAGCTCCCGGCGCATCCCGGCGCATCCCCGCAAACCCCGGCGAAGCCCGCGCCCGCCCCGGAGGCGCCGAAAACGGCCCCGCCGCCGCCGGCGGCGAAAGCGGCGGCGCCTGCGCCGCCTCGGCCAGCCCGCGGCAACGGCCATGCCGAGCCCGACCGCATCGCGGCAAGCCCCTTGGCGAAGCGCATGGCGAAGCAGGCCGGGCTCGATCTTTCGCGTCTCACCGGGTCGGGGCCGCATGGCCGCATCGTCAAGCACGACATCGAGGCGGCGCTCGCAAAGGGTCCGCTTCCGGCGCGGAAGGCGCCGGAGCCGGCGCCGCCGCACCTCCGCGCTCCCGGCTCGCCTTTGCCGGCGCCGAGCTACACGCGGGAGCAGGTGCTGGCGCTCGCCGGCAATCCGCCTTACACGGAGCTGCCGCTGACGCGGATGCGCCTCGTCGTCGCCCGGCGCATGGCCGAGGCCAAGGCGACGGTGCCGCATTTCTATCTGACGATCGACTGCGAGATCGACGCGCTTTTGGCGATGCGCCAGCAGATCAGCGACGCCGCCGGCGTCAAGCTCTCGGTCAACGACTTCGTCATCAAGGCCTCGGCGCTCGCCTTGAAGCAGGTGCCCGCCGCCAATGCGTCGTGGAGCGAGGAGGTCATCCTGCGCTGGAACACCGCCGACATCTCGGTCGCGGTGGCGCTCGAGGAAGGCCTCATCACGCCCATCATCAAAGCCGCCGAGACCAAGGGCCTGCAGCAGATCTCTGCGGAGATGAAGGACTTGGGCCTCCGCGCCCGTGCCGGCAAGCTGAAGCTCCAGGAGTTCCAGGGCGGCACTTTCTCGATCTCCAATCTCGGCATGTTCGGCATCAAGGACTTCGCCGCCGTCATCAACCCGCCGCAAGGCTGCATCCTCGCCGTGGGCGCCGGCGAGCCGCGCCCGGTGGTGAAGAACGGCGCGCTCGCTGTCGCCACCCTCATGAGCTGCACGCTTGCCTGCGACCACCGCGTCGTCGACGGCGCCGTCGGCGCCCAATGGCTGCAAGCCTTCAAGAAAATCATCGAAGCCCCGGGCCTTTTGGCGCTGTGATGCGCCACCCGACCCCCCACCCCAGCCCTCCCCCTCACGGGGGGAGGGGGTTCTTTTTCACTTGTCGCAAGCTCATCGCTCGCAAACAAAGGCGCCCCTCGCCCCGTGAGGGGGAGGGTAGGGAGGGGGGTGCGCAAGCGACGGGTCCCAGCTGCGGAAGCCCCCATGCCTGACCCCTCCTTCGACACCCTCATCCTCGGCGGCGGGCCCGGCGGCTATGTCGCCGCCATTCGCGCGGCGCAGCTCGGCATGAAGACCGCCGTGGTCGAGCGCGAGCATTTGGGCGGCATCTGCCTCAATTGGGGCTGCATCCCGACCAAGGCGCTGCTGCGCAGCTCCGAGATCAACCATCTCCTCCATCATCTCGACGCCTACGGCTTTGCCGCCAAGGACATCACCTACGACACCAAGAAAGTCGTCGAGCGCTCGCGCAAGGTGGCAAAGCAGCTCTCGAACGGCGTCGGCTATCTGATGAAGAAGCACAAGATCGCCGTCATCGACGGCGCCGCGACGCTGCTGGGCCAAGGGAAAGTCGCCGTCGCCAAGGACGGCAAGTCCTTGGGCGAGTTCTCCGCCAAGAACATCGTCATCGCCACCGGCGCCCGCGCCCGCTCGCTCCCCGGGCTCGAGCCCGACGGCAAGCTGGTCTGGACCTATAAAGAGGCGATGATCCCGGAAAAGCTGCCGAAGTCGCTCCTCGTCGTGGGCTCCGGCGCGATCGGCATCGAGTTCGCGAGCTTCTACCGCGACATGGGTTCCGAGGTGACGGTCGTCGAAGTGCTCGACCGCGTGCTTCCCGTCGAGGACGAGGAGATCTCTGCCTTCGCGCGGAAGTCCTTCGAGAAGCAGGGCATGAAGATTCACACCTCGACCATGGTGAAGGCGCTGAAGAAAAGCGCCGATGCCGTCACCGCGACGTTGGCGGCCGGCGACAAGACGAGCGAGGTGACCGCCGAGCGCGTCATCCTCGCCATCGGCATCACCGGCAATGTCGAGAATATCGGCCTCGAGAAGACCAAGGTGCGCGCCGAGAAAGGCCATATCCTCGTCAATGAATGGCTCGCCACCGACGAGCCCGGCGTCTATGCCATCGGCGACGTCGTGGGGCCGCCCTGGCTCGCGCACAAGGCGATGCATGAGGGCGTCATCTGCGTCGAGCGCATCGCCGGGCTCAATACCGTCAATCCCTTGGATGTGCGCAACATCCCCGCCAACACCTATTGCCGCCCGCAAGTGGCGAGCGTGGGATTGACCGAAAAGAAGGCGAAGGAGGCGGGCCATGAGGTCCGCGTCGGCCACTTCCCCTTCATCGGTAACGGCAAGGCGATCGCCATGGGCGAGCCCGAGGGGCTGGTCAAGACCGTCTTCGACGCCAAGACCGGCGAGCTCTTGGGCGCGCATATGATCGGCGCCGAAGTGACGGAGCTCATCCAGGGCTACACCATCGCCAAGACCTTGGAGACAACGGAGCAGGAGCTGATGCGCACCATCTTCCCGCATCCGACGCTCTCCGAGATGATGCACGAGGCCGTGCTTGACGCCTATGGCGGGGTTCTCCACATCTGAGGAGGATTTCGCGGCGTATGACCATATTTTTGCGTCGTCCCCGCGAAAGCGGGGACCCAGGGCAAGCGACGGAGCGTGGCAGTGCTGGGTTCCCGCTTTCGCGGGAACGACGAAAAAGGAAACCGCTCGAAGAATGGACGCTGACGAAAACATAAGACATCCCGAGAAGGCGTGGCGTCCCGACAATCCGGTCCTGCGCAAGCCTCAATGGATTCGCGTCAAGGCGCCGACCTCGCGCGAGTATCAGGAGACGCGCGCGCTGATGCGCGAGCTCCGCCTCAACACCGTCTGCGAGGAAGCGGCCTGCCCCAATATCGGCGAGTGCTGGAAAGAAAAGCACGCGACGGTGATGATCCTCGGCAGCGTCTGCACGCGCGCCTGCACCTTCTGCAACGTCGCGACGGGCAAGCCCCTCGCGCTCGATCCGCATGAGCCGCAACATGTCGCGGAAGCGGTGGGCCGGCTCGGCCTCGCGCACATCGTCGTGACCTCCGTCGATCGCGACGATCTCGAGGACGGTGGCGCCGAGCATTTCGTCGCCACCATCCGCGCCATCCGCGCCGCGGCGCCCGCGACGACGATCGAGGTGCTCACCCCCGATTTCCTGAAGAAGGACGGCGCGATCGAGAGGGTGGTCGCCGCCCAGCCCGACATCTACAACCACAACCTCGAGACCGTGCCGCGGCTTTACGCCGAGGTGCGGCCGGGTGCCCGCTATTTCCATTCGCTGCGGCTCTTGGACCGCGTCAAGGCGCTGGCGCCCGACATGTTCACCAAATCGGGCCTGATGGTGGGTTTGGGCGAGGAGAAGAGCGAGGTCTTCCAGGTGATGGACGATCTCCGCACCGCCGGCGTCGATTTTCTTACCATCGGCCAATACCTGCAGCCGACGCCGAAGCATCACGCCGTCGCCCGCTTCGTGCCGCCCGAGGAGTTCGAGGCCTATCGCAAGATGGCGCTGGGCAAGGGCTTCCTCATGGTCTCGGCCTCGCCCTTGACCCGTTCCTCCTATTTCGCGGGCGAGGATTTCGCGAGACTGCGCGCGGCCCGCGCCGCCACCGGTTAGCACGATGCCGACCCATGCCGAAAAGCGGGTGCTGCCCTACTCGCAGGCCCAACTCTTCGACCTCGTCGCCGATGTCGAGCGCTATCCCGAGTTCCTGCCCTGGTGCCTTGCGGCGCGCGTCCGCGAGCGGCGGCCCGATCTCGTCGTCGCCGACCTGCTCATCGGCTACAAGATGGTGCGCGAGCGGTTCACCTCTCGCGTGATGCTGAGCGCGCCCGACCGCATCGATGTCACCTACAGCGAAGGTCCGTTTCGCTATCTCAACAATCACTGGGTGTTCGAGCCGCAGGCGGACGGCAGCTGCGTCCTCGACTTCTACGTCGATTTCGAATTCCGCTCGCGCATGCTGCAGAAGATCATCGAGCTTTTGTTCAACGAGGCGGTGAAGCGCATGGTCGGCGCCTTCGAGGCGCGCGCGCGGAAATTATACGGCGAAACGCCGGCGACCGA
>DATJAV010000119.1:0-2317 GCA_035515835.1 Allostellaceae bacterium | reverse complement strand
CGATTTGCCGCGCCTCGGATCGATCGCCGGCGGAATTCGCCGAAGACGGCGCCGGGTCGTCGTTCTTCCGCGCCAGCGATTCGAAGGCGGAGAAGTCATGGATCAGGTTCTGGCGATCGGGCGGCACGTGAGCTGGCTGACCGGCCCGGTCGTTCGACGGCGTCCCGGCGCCGGCAGCCTTCGCCTTGGCCGACGCGTCGAGCTCCCGCTCGGCGACGTTCAGCAATGCCGTGGCCTGATCGGAGCGGAGCCAGAGGGCGACGTCGGGCGCGGCATCGGCCAGATAGGCGACCAGGCTGCGGGAGATCACCGCCCAGGCGAGAAAAAGGCCGAGAAGCAAAAAGAGCACGGATCGCAAGCGCCAGAATCGGCGGCGATCCTCGAAGGCGGGAAGCTGATTGGACACTTGCATGCGTATGTCGGCTTGCAGATCAACGGCGCCGTTGCGGCCGCAGCAAAGGAATCAGGATCCAACGCAGCACTCTGAGCAGCCATGGCTCGCGGCTCGCGCGCGAGCGGCCCGTCCGTTCGTCGGCAGCGATCTTGCGTCCGCCCGAGCGTCGATGGCGCCGGCGCTTTCGCCGTGATCCGCGCTGCTCGGCGGGATCGCGCCAGGTCGCATCATACGCGCTTCGCCGATCCGGCGTCTTCAGGTCGTTCCATGCTCGCGTGACCCTCGCGGCGAACATGGAACGCTCGCCCGCCGGATCCAAGTCGGGATGAACCCACCGCAACAGCAGCGCCATGTTGCGGCGCAGCTCGCCGGTCGAGGCAGCCGACGTGGCGCCAAGCACGCGGTAGCTGTCGGCATTCGGACAAAACAGGACCTGCTGGATGAAGAAAGTCGCAGCCGCGCGAATGACGTCGGGCGACCGCTCGGTCGCCGCAAGCGCCTCCTGCTCGGCCTCTCTCTCGCCCGCCGCGATGCGCAAGACCAGATCCACGCCGTCCGGCAACGGTGCAGACCGGGCGAACTTCACTTGCAACGGGGTGTGAACGAGGCCAATCGCCGCTCTCAATGCATCATGCCTCACATCATCAGCTCTCCCGCGCCCCGGCCAGCCGTGGTTTTTGGGCGGCGGCGCTCACGGACTGCTCGAGCTCGCGCGCGTCGCCGCCGTAGCCGTAACCGTACCCGCCATAGCCGTAGCCATAGCCGTAGCCGTATCCGTAGCCGTAGCTCGCCATGGCATCGAAGCGCGTGATGACGGAGCCGATCACCGCCGCCCGCGACATCTGGAGGCGTTTGATCGCCGCGCGGACCAGCCTCGTCCTGACCTGACCGGCGCCGACGACGAAGATGCTCGCGCCCACGGCGCTCGACAACAGCGGCGCATCGGCGAGGCCCATGACGGGAGGGCTGTCGACCACGATGAGGTCGAACACCTCGCCGCCCACGGAGAGGAGAGACAGGAGGCGCGAGCTGCCCAGGAGATCGGCGGCATTCGGCGGCAGCGGGCCGGACGGCATGAAGGCGAGGTTCGGCACACCCGTCTTCTGGAAAAGCTCGGGCGGCTTGGCGGCGCCGGTCAGGTAGTTGCTGAGCCCCGCCGCGTTGTCCAGGCCGAGCTTGGTGTGCAGCGACGGCTTGCGCAGATCCGCGTCGACGATGAGCACCTTGAGGCCGATATTGGCGAAGTGGCGCGCAATGCACAGCGACGTCGTCGACTTTCCTTCGCCCGGGCCCGCACTGGTCACGAGCAACGACTTCGGCAAGCCGCCCTCGGTGGAGAGCTGCAGCCCGGTGCAGAGCGACCGGTAGGCTTCCGAGACGTGCGAGCGCGGATCGGCCAATTCGGCCTCGATCGCCTTGCCCATGCCGATCTTCGGAATGATGCCGAGCGTGGCGAGACCGGAAATCCGCTCGATCTCCTCGGGCGAGCGCAACGTGTCGTCGAGCATCTCGAGCACGTAGGCGGCGCCGAGACCGCCCACCAGGCCGATCATCAGCGACATCATCAGCGCCCGCGACAGGTTGGGAGACGAGGGGCCGCCCGGCAGCATCGCCTTGTCGACGATGAACACGTTGTTGGCGCCCACACCGCCGGCGACGTCCACCTGCTTGTAGCGCTGCAGCAGCCCGTCGTAGAGCGATCGATTGGTATCGACCTCGCGCTTGAGAATATTGTACTCGATGCTCCGTTTCTGCAGGTCGAGGACGTCCGCCTTGAGCGTCTCGATCCGCTTCTTCATCTCGGTCTCTTGCGCCAGCGAGGATTCATAGGCGGCCTTGTACG
This sequence comes from Allostellaceae bacterium, assembly GCA_035515835.1. Taxonomy (GTDB): domain Bacteria; phylum Pseudomonadota; class Alphaproteobacteria; order ATCC43930; family CGMCC-115725; genus DAHUYF01. Next base: position 80 of record DATJAV010000119.1, on the reverse strand, counting down.
ACGACTTCAGCGTCTTCACCTCCGCGGCAAGCTGGCGATCGATCTCGGCGATCCGGTTGTTAATCTCGACCATCGCCGGA
>DATJAV010000118.1:0-25268 GCA_035515835.1 Allostellaceae bacterium | reverse complement strand
TCTCCGACAGGCGCTTGGCCGACCTCGCCGGCACCACCGAAGCGGCGGTGACAAAGCTGCGCGACCGGTTGGGCGTGCATCCGGTCTACAAGCGCATCGACACCTGCGCCGCCGAGTTCCCGTCGCTCACGCCCTACATGTATTCGACCTATGAGGGCGACGGGCTCTCGCCGCCCGAAGACGAGGCCGAGCCCAGCGAGCGGCACAAGGTGGTGATCCTGGGCGGCGGCCCCAACCGCATCGGCCAAGGCATCGAGTTCGACTATTGCTGCGTCCATGCCGCCTACAGCCTCAAAGAGGCCGGCATCGAGACGATCATGGTCAACTGCAATCCCGAAACCGTCTCGACCGATTACGACACCTCCGACCGGCTCTATTTCGAGCCGCTCACCGCTGAAGACGTGATCGAGCTGGTGCGTGCCGAGCAGCGAAGCGGCGAAGTCCTGGGCGTCATCGTGCAGCTCGGCGGGCAGACGCCGCTGAAGCTCGCGCAGGCGCTGGAGGCCGCGCATATCCCCATCCTCGGCACCTCGCCCGACGCCATCGACCTCGCCGAGGACCGCCGGCGCTTCCAGGAATTGCTGCAGCGCCTCGACCTGTTGCAGCCCGAGAACGGCACAGCGACCTCGGCCCAAGAGGCGGAGACGGTCGCGCGCCGCATCGGCTACCCCGTGGTCATTCGCCCCTCTTATGTGCTCGGCGGGCGCGCCATGGAGATCGTGCACGAGCCGCAAGGAATCTTGCGCTACATGGCGACGGCGGTCAAAGCGTCGGGCAAGAATCCGGTGCTGATCGACCGCTATCTGCAGGACGCGATCGAGGTCGATGTCGACGCGCTCGCCGACGGCGAAGACGTCGCTATCGCCGGTATCATGGAGCACATCGAGGAAGCCGGCATCCACAGCGGCGACAGCGCCTGCTCGCTGCCGCCCTATTCGCTGCCGCCGGGCGTCATCGCCGAGATCGAGCGGCAAACGACGGCGCTCGCCAAGGCGCTCGGCGTCGTCGGCCTCATGAACGTGCAATACGCCGTCAAGGACAGCACCGTCTATGTGCTCGAGGTGAACCCGCGCGCGTCCCGCACCGTGCCATTCGTCGCTAAGGCGACCGGTGTACCCGTCGCCAAGATCGCGGCGCGGCTGATGGCGGGCGAGCGGCTTGCGGGATTTGCTCTGAGCCGGAAGCGCCGCCCGGCGGTGGCGGTCAAGGAAGCGGTCTTCCCCTTCGCCCGCTTCCCCGGCGTCGATCTCATTCTCGGACCCGAGATGAAATCGACCGGCGAGGTGATGGGCATCGACGGCGATTTCGGCCGCGCTTTCGCCAAGGCGCAGCTCGGCGCCGGCGTCGAGCTGCCGTTGCAGGGCGCGGTCTTCGTCTCGGTGCGCGACCGCGACAAGCCCGCCATGGTCGAGCCTTGCCGGCGCCTCGTCGAGATGGGCTTCGCGCTCATCGCGACGCGCGGCACCGCGACGCTGCTGCGCCAGAAGGGCCTGCCGGTGGAGGAGATCAACAAGGTGCTGGAAGGCCGCCCGCATATCGTCGACCGTATGCTCTCGGGCGGTGTGCAGCTTGTCTTCAACACGACCGAGGGCGCGCAAGCGATCGCCGACAGCTTCAGTCTCCGCCGCAACGCGCTGACGCTCAACATTCCCTATTACACGACCGTCGCGGGTGTGCGAGCGGCCGTCCAGGCGATCGCCGCCCTCAAAACCGGCAGTCTTGAAGTCGCATCCCTGCAATCCTATTTTGAGGGGTCGTTCTAACCATCCCGGCTCGGAGGCGCAGCCGCGAGGGAAGGCTTTTGTCACTTTGGTTTGTCTACATCTCCGGGGGTAGTGAGTCCTCCCATGACGAAGGTCCCGATGACCGCAGGCGGGTATGACCGACTGCAGGAAGAGTTGAAGCGACTGAAGACCGTCGATCGGCCGGCGATCATCCGTGCCATCGCCGAGGCGCGCGATCACGGCGACCTCTCTGAGAACGCCGAGTACCATGCCGCGCGCGAGCGGCAGGGTTTCATCGAGGGGCGCGTGCTGGAGCTCGAGGACAAGATCGCCCGCGCCGAGGTGATCGACGTCTCCAAGCTCTCGGGCAAAGTGGTGAAGTTCGGCGCGACCGTCACGCTCGAGGACGAGGAGACGGAGGAAAAGGTCGTCTACCAGATCGTCGGCGAGGACGAGGCCGATATCGCGCAGCGCCGGCTCTCGGTCACGTCGCCGCTGGCGCGCGCGCTCATCGGCAAAACGATCGGCGAGAGCGTCGAAGTCTCGACGCCGCGCGGCGCCCGCTCCTACGAGGTGGTGAAGGTCGCGTTCCGCTGAGCGATCAGCTCCGGCAATAGGCTCATCTCGGCAAAGACCCGCTCGGCGCCGGCCGCGGCGAGGCGCTCGCCGTGGCCCGGGCGGCAATGGCTGCCGCCGGTGAAGCCGAAGACGGTCATTCCCGCGGCCTTGGCGGCGGCGATGCCGGGAAGGCTGTCCTCGATCACCAGCGCACGCGCCGGGGCCACGCCCAGGCGTTTGGCGACATGAAGGAAAATGTCGGGCGCGGGCTTGCCGCGTGCGACCGCGGCAGTGCTGAAGACGGCGTCGGTGAACCAGCCGGCAAGCCCCGTCCATTCGAGCTTCCGCGCCAGCCCCTCGGGCGTGCTGCTGCTGGCGACGCAGGCGCGCATGGTGAGGCCCGCAAGCACCGCTTCCACCCCCGCCATCGCCTTGAGCTCGCGGGCGAAGATCGCCGCCGCGCGCCGGTTCATCGCGGCGTCGAATGCCGTGGGGAGCGTGCCGAACTCGCGCTCCAAGAGCGCGTACATGTCCTTGTTGCTCATGCCGGCGAAGCGTTCCGCCACCCATTCCGGCGCGATCGCATGGCCGATCGCCTGCAGCGTCTCCGCGACGGCGCGGCTGGCGATGACCTCGCTGTCGACGAGCACGCCATCGCAATCGAAGATGACGAGATCGATGGCGCGGCTATTCCTTGGCGTCGACATCGATCGGCACGCCCGGCTCGTATTTGGAGGCGCGAATGGCGAGCGCCGAGCGCACATGCGCGACATTGGGCGCCGCCGTGAGCCGCGTCGTCAAGAAACGCTGGTAGCTGTCCCAATCGATGGCGACGATCTTCAGGAGAAAATCGGTCTCGCCCGCCAGCATGTGCGCCTCGCGCACCTCGGGCCAGGTCAGCGCTAATTCCTCGAAGGCCTTGAGATCGGGCTCGGCCTGGCTCGAGAGGCCGACCTGGGCGAAGACGGTGACGCCATACCCCAGCGCCTCCGGATTGACGTCGGCATGATATCCCCGGATGAAGTCTGCCTCCTCCAGCGCCCGGACGCGGCGCAGGCAAGGCGGCGCCGAGATGCCCGCGCGCTGCGCCAGCTCCACATTGGTCATGCGACCATTGGCTTGGAGGTCGCGCAGGATGCGACGATCGATCTTGTCGAGTTTGATGCGGCGCATCCCGTGTCTCTGAAAGGTAGCGTATGCGCCGGGCCGCGCCCGGCATGCGAGCAGTCACGACGCTTTAGGGCGGCGGCATGGTATTACACGGTAATATTATTGCAAGTCCGCGGCGCCCCGGCTAACACCCCCGGCGCTGTAGCGAAAACGAGGCGAGAATGGCCAGCCCCAGCGTCTGGGCGGTGCATGACGGCAAGGTCGGCATGGCCAACCAGGTGATCGGGTTGGCCGAGGCGCTGGGCTACCCCTTCGTCGAGAAGCGCTTGGCGATCCGCGGACCTTGGCGACATCTGACCCCCCCGCTCTGGATCCAGCCGCTCGCGGCGCTGGGTCCGGAAGGCGATCGCCTGGCGCCGCCTTGGCCCGACGTGCTGATCGCCGTCGGGCGGCTCACCACCGCGCCGGCGCTTGCGGCCAAGCGCGCCAGCGGCGGGCGCATTTTCTGGGTCGAGGTGCAAGACCCCCGCTACGCCCGCCGCGAGGTCGATCTCATCGTCGCGCCCGCGCATGATCCGGCGACCGGGGACAATGTCTTCCCCACCTTGGGCGCCGTCCATCGTGTCACCGCCGCGCGCCTCAGCGCTGGTGCCGCCGCGCTGACGCCGCGGCTCCAGGCGTTGCCGCGGCCGCTGGTGACGGTGCTGCTGGGCGGGGCCAACCGGGTTTACCGCGCGACCGAGGCGCTGTTTGCGACGCTGCTCGACCAGCTCGCGGCGCTGGCCGAGGCCGGCTATGGGCTGGCGATCACGCCGTCGCGGCGCACCGGGCCCGCCCATGAAGCGCTGCTCCGTCAACGCCTCGCCGGGTACCCCGCCTATATCTGGGACGGCGCCGGCGACAACCCTTATTTCGGCCTGCTCGGGTTGGCCGATGCCGTGCTCGTCACCGCCGATTCCATCTCGATGGTGAGCGAGGCCGCCGCCACCGGAAAGCCCGTCCATGTCATCGACCTCGAGGGCGGCTCGGCGAAGTTCAGCCGCTTCCATCGCGCGCTACGCGACGCCGGGATCACCCGCCCCTTCACCGGCGCGATCGAGAGCTGGCGCTATGACCCGCCCGATGACACAGCGCGCGCCGCCGCCGAGATCCGGCGCCGCCTTGCGCTCCGGCTCGCCGAGGTCGCCTGAGATGCGCCGCACCCTCGCCGCCTATGCCGCGGCGCTGGTGCTGACGACGGCGCTGTTCCTGCGCTTTCCCGGCGTCGATCTCTGGGCCGCCCATTTCTTCTACCGCCCCGATGCCGGCTTCTATCTCGGCAATGCCTGGCCAGTGCGCGTCATTTATGTCGGCCTCCCCTATCTCACCGATGCCGCGGTGGTGGGCATCGCGGCGCTCTACCTGCTCTCCCTGCGCCGGGGCCGCGCGGCCGCCGGCATCGACGGCCGCGTCGCCGTCTATCTGCTGCTGTCGCTCGCGCTGGGACCTGGGCTCGTCGTCAACACCGTGCTGAAGGACCATTGGGGCCGGGCGCGGCCGTCGCAGATCGAGGCCTTCGGCGGTACGCGGCAGTTCACTCCGGCACTGCTCCCCGCCCATCAATGCCCACGCAATTGCTCCTTCCCTGCCGGCCATCCCGCGATGGGCTTCTATCTCGTCTCCTTCGCCCTTCTCATCCCCGAGCGCCGGCGGCGCCGGGCGGCGATCGGCGCGACGGTGGCCGCGGGCTCGCTCATCGGCCTCGCGCGCATGGCGCAAGGCGCGCATTTTCTCTCCGACGTCGTCTTCTCCGGCCTTATCGTCACCGGCATCAGTTTACTGCTCCATCGCGCCATCATCGCCAACGACGCGCTCGCCCACTGGGCGGCGCGCCACCGACCGTCGCCCCAGGTGGCGCTCCCGGCGTTGGGATTTTTGGGTCTCTTGCTGCTGTCGATGGCCTTCGTCGATCGCCCGGTCGCCCGCTACTTCCATGAGAGCGACCCGGGTTTCCGCAATGTCTTCCAATTCATCACTCAGTTCGGGCTCGCCAAGGGCTATCTCATCGTCGCGGCGCTGCTGTTCGTCGCGTTGCGTCTTGCCGCGCTCGGCGCCGCGAGCGCAGGGCTGCGCGCCCTGCTCCGCCTCAATGCCCAGCGCGCGCTCTACATCCTGCTGGTGCTGCTCTCATCCGGGTTCGTCGCCGATATCGTCAAGGTCATCTTCGGCCGCGCCCGGCCGAAGCTGCTCTTCGCCGACGGCGTCTACGGCTTCACTTGGGGCGCGCTACAGGCGGATCACTGGTCCTTTCCTTCGGGCCATGCCAGCAACATCGTGGGGCTGGCGGTGGCGCTTTATCTTCTCTGGCCGCGCGGCGTCGCGCTCTATGCCGTGGCGGCGCTGCTAGTGACGGCCAGCCGCGTCATCATTGGCGCGCATTATCCGAGCGACGTGCTGGCCGGCGCGGCCCTCGGCGCGAGCTTTGCTTGGCTCGTCTGGCGAGGGTTCGCCCGCCGCGGTATTGTGCTCGGAACGGCCGCGCCTCAGCTCTTGGGCGACGCGACGGGCGTGCAGGAGCGATACCCCTTGAAACCGGAGAGCCAGTAGATCCGGTAGCGGCGCCCGGTCTTGCGGTCGAGCGGGATGTAAATGTCCTGCTGCAGCGGATCGACATGCGCGAAACGCGAGAGTATGCGCTCGACATTGTCGGGCGACTTCGCCACCAGCATGAAATCGTCGCCGATATAGCGCTCGGGATGGACGGTGAGATCGAACTCGTCATGCGGGAGCCGCCGGCCGTCGGGCGTGCAGTCGCCGTTCCATTTGAGCGCGTTCAGCGGATGCGGCTCGACATAGTAGACGAGCGCCGCCATCACCTCGCGGTCGTCCGACATGAGGATGGTGCCGGGATGGCGCGCCAGCAGCCCGGCGACCGAGCGGCCGAGCGGCCCCCACCCGCGCAGCCGATGCAGCGGATCGAGCCGCGCCGGCAGCTCGACGCCAAAGGCGGGAGCTGCGTCATGCGCGCCGAACGCGACGACGGCAATCACCACGTCCAGCACCACCGAGACGATGACGACGCTGCGCCGGTTGTGCGCGAGAAGCCACGCCACCACCAGCACCACCGCCGAGACGAAGGTCGGTGCGGACCAGTTGGCCTGGGCGCGCGAGAGGAAGCTCACCACCAGCATGATGGCGAGGCTCGGCAAGGCGAAGGTCGCGAGCAACGCGGCACGGCGGTCGGCGAGCGAGCGGCGCGCCAGCGCCACGATGGCGATAAGGCTGGCGAAGAAGATCGGCCCGAAGACGCCGCACTGCTCGCCCAGGAACTCGAAGAACTGCGCGGGATGAAAAAGCGGGCCGCCGAAATCGCCGTTGTCGCGCGTATGGCGGTAGCTGGCGAAGTCGTGCGCCCAGTTCCAGAGGAAGTTGGGCGAATAGATCACCAGCGCCAGCAGCATGGCACCAAGAAAATACCGCACGTGGCGCCGCTCGTCGCGGAAGAGCAGCAGATAGAGGAGCGCCGAAGGCGGCCAAAAAGCCATCGTGTATCTGCTGAGGAGGCCGACCCCGGCGGCGATGCCGACCATGATCCACCAGCGCCCGCCGGCGGGCTCGCGCGCGCGGACGAAGGCGTAGAGCGCCACCGCCCAGCAAAAAAGCATCGGCGCATCCGTCGAGATGATCACGGCCGAAGCCGAGACTCCCGGCAAGGTGGCGTAGGCGATGGCCGACCATTGCCCCGTCCGCGCATCGTAGAGCCGCTCCGCCAGCTGGTAGACGATGAGGCTGGTGCCGAAATGAAGGAGCGGCGCGGCGATGCGGACCGCCGCCGGATCCCCGCCGAAGAGCGCGGTGGTGGCGGCAATCAGCCAGGCAACCACCGGCGGCTTCGAGTAGTAGCCGAAGGCCGGGTGCAACGACCAGATCCAGTATTGCGCCTCGTCGGGATAGAGGTCGGCGCGATCGAGCATAAGCCAAGCGCACCGCACCAGGGTAACCATGAGGACGACGAAGAGCGTGACCTGCCGCGCGCGATCGTCGGCAGCCGAGTCCCGCCGCGTCACCCTGTCGCTGCGCACGGTCATGGCCGCCGAACCTAGCGGCGGGCAGCCCCTTTCGCCACCCTCTTTTGGGTCGCCGGCCGGGGCGCACACTGGTAATAGGCGCCCCTCCTTGCTAAGTCAGAGCATGGTCCGCACATGCCCTTGAGAATCGAGACTTTCAGCAACAGCCGGGGCGGCAACGCCTTTTTCAAAGCCGTGACCCACCCGCTGGCGGCACGCGCCATGCCGCCGCTGCTCGATCGGCTGGGCCGGGGCAAGGTCGCGCTTTACGACCCCGAGGGCTGCGCCGACGCTCTTGCCGACCTTTACGACCTCGCCTCGCTCGACCTTGCCGGTTGCTATGTCCAGGACGTGGCGGCGATCGGCCGGCCGGTGCTGGGGCGCGCGGCGCAGCCGGTGACGGAGATCGGCGAAGCCAAGGCGGACACCCTCTTCGTTGCCGCCTTCGAGGCGGGGCGCGCCATCGACCACATCCGCCATCTTCTGCCCAAAGGCGCCGAGGTGGCGAGCCTCGATGCCATACGTCTGCCGGCGGCGCTGCTGTCCAATCAGCGGCGCTACCTCGATCCGCTCAACTTCGCCACCAACTTCGTCTTCTTCCGTGACGCGGACGGGCTGCACACGCGTCTCGTCACGGCGAATTACTGGGCGGGCTACGGTGCCAGCGCGATCGGCCTGTGGCTGCTGCTGCTCGACGAGCGAGGCGAGGCGCTGGCGGAATGGCGCGAGGCCGTGGCGCCGGGCGCCGCCTCCATCATTCTCGACAGCCGCGAGATTCGCCGGCGCTTCGCGCTTCCCGAATTCACTGGCCAACTCTTCCTCCAGGTGATCGGCGCCGCTGGTCACGACGTGGTGAAATACGCGCTCGACATTTTCGGCGACGACGCCCGGACCTGCTTCTCCTGCACCCATGACGCCAATTCCTGGCCGGCCGATTTCTACGCCGGCCTGCCGGCGCCGGCGGCCGGCGAACGGGTCACGCTTTGGCTGCAGAACAGCCAGCCTTGCGCCATTCCGCCGGGTGCGATCGGCCTCAACCTCATGGGCGACGTCCGCGTCGAGAGCATCGCGCGCGAGATCGCTCCCTTCGCCACATACGCTCTCGATCTCGCCGAGGCGCTGCCCGAGGCGCGCTGGCCGCAACAGATCGAGATGCGCGCCGGCAAGTACATGGTGCGGCCGCGCTACGAGGTGGTGCGCGAGGGCAAGCGCCGCATCGCGCATGTCAATGTCGAGCGCGACGATCTCGTCCCCGATCCACGCATTCCCGAGCTCGGCAACCTGCTGGGAAAAGGCTATCTGCTGCCGGCGCCGGTGCTGCCGCGCGATACCTGGCGCTCGCTGGCCCTGCCGACGCCCATGGCGACGACGCAACAGGACCTGCCGGTCGGCATCGTCGTCTATGACGGCTCCGGACGCGAGGCGGCGCGTCATCGCTTCGGCCGCCTGCTGCGTCGGCAATCCATCGCGGTCGATCTCGACGAGATCATCAACGGCGCCGAGCTTCCCGCCGGCTACGGGCATTTGGAGCTCGTCTACGATTTCAGCGAGGGCGGCGACGCCGATGGCTGGCTGCATGCTCTCTTCCGCTACGAGGACCGCGCCAGCGGCCACAGCGCCGAGACCAGCTTCGGTGCGCACGTATTCAACACCGTGCTGACTTACCGCGGCGAGCCCCAGTCCTATGTCGGCCGTCCGCCGGGCCTATCGACCCGGCTCTTCCTGCGCCTTGGCGAAGCGCCGCATGACACGCTTTGCCATCTCATCTATCCCGCTTCGACGCCCTGGCACGCAACGAGCGCCACCGACCTGGTGCTGCACGATTCGTCGGGAAGCGAGGTGGCGCGGCGGCGAGTCGCGATCCCCTGCTCGGGCTCGCTCTTCTGGCGCTACCACGCGACCTTCGATGAATCCGAGCGCGCGCGCGCCGGTGCCGGCGCCTATATGATTATCCGCGACGTGACCTGCCGGCTTTTCGGCTATCATGGGCTCATCGCCGGGCGGGGCGCGTTCAGCCTCGATCACATGTTCGGCTTCTGAGGACCGGGATCGCATCGGATGACGCAACGCCACCACACGAAGTTCCTCGTCATCGGTTCGGGACCGGCCGGCTATACCGCGGCGATCTATGCCGCGCGCGCCAATCTGCAGCCGATTCTAGTGAAGGGACTGCAGGCTGGCGGCCAGCTCACCATCACCACCGACGTCGAGAACTATCCCGGCTTCGCCAAGGTGATCCAGGGCCCGTGGCTCATGGAGCAGATGCAGGAGCAGGCCGAGCATGTCGGCACGCGCGTCGTCGACGACATGATCCTCAAGGCCGATCTCTCGCAGCGCCCGTTCGCTTGCGTCGGCGACTCCGGCGACATCTATGTCGCCGAGACAGTGGCGATCTGCACCGGCGCGCAGGCGCGCTGGCTCGGTATTCCCAGCGAGGAGCGGTTCCGCGGCTTCGGCGTCTCGGCTTGCGCCACCTGCGACGGCTTCTTCTTCCGCGGCAAGGAAGTTGTCGTGATCGGCGGCGGCAACACCGCGGTCGAGGAGGCGATCTACCTCACGAACCACACGACGCGGGTCACCCTCATCCATCGCCGCGACCGGCTCCGCGCCGAGAAGATCCTGCAAGCGCGGCTCTTCGCCAATCCCAAGATTCGCGTCGTCTGGGACAGCGTCGTCGAGGAGGTTCTCGGCGACCTCGGCCCGCCGCCTCGCGTCACCGGTGTCCGTATCGCTGATGTGCGGACGGGCGCCAGTAGCGTCATTCGCTGCGACGGCTTCTTCGTCGCCATCGGGCATACGCCGGTAACCGAGCTCTTCCAGGGGCAGCTTTCGCTCGACAAGGAAGGCTACATCCTGACGCAGGCCGATTCGACCGCGACCAACATCCCCGGCGTCTATGCCGCGGGCGACGTCAAGGACAAGGTCTTCCGCCAGGCCGTGACCGCCGCCGGGATGGGCTGCATGGCCGCGCTCGAGGCCGAGAAATTTCTCGCCGCCGAGGAAGCGACAGCGGCGATCAAGGCCGCGGAGTAACGCCCTTGTCCGCCATGGACTGGGACAAGCTCAGGGTCTTTCATGCGGTCGCCGAGGCCGGCAGCTTCACGCATGCCGGCGAAGCCCTCAATCTCAGCCAATCGGCGGTGAGCCGGCAGATCAGCGCGCTCGAGGAGAGCCTTTCGGTGCCGCTCTTCCACCGCCATGCCCGCGGCCTCATCCTCACCGAGCAAGGCGAGCTTCTCTACCGCACCGCGCGCGAGGTGTTCTCGAAGCTCGCCATGACCGAGGCGATGCTGTCGGAATCGAAGGATCGCCCCAAGGGGCCGCTCAAGGTGACGACGACGGTCTCCTTCGGCGCCGCTTGGCTTGCGCCGCGCATTCGCGAATTCACCGATCTCTATCCCGAGATCCAGGTCAGCGTCATTGTCGAGGACACCGAGCTCGACCTCTCCATGCGCGAGGCGGATGTGGCGATCCGCATGTCGCCGCCGCGCCAGCCCGATCTGGTGCAACGCCATCTCATGACCGTGCGCTACCACATCTACGCTTCCTCGGAGTATCTGAAGCGCTTCGGCACGCCGCAGAAACCCGAGGATCTCGACAAGCACCGCATCGTTATCTTCGGCGAGGAGATCCGCCCGCCGGTTCGCGCCATCAACTGGCTGTGGGAAGCCGGTGCGCGCCCCGGTTACGATCGTCGGCCCATTTTCTCGATCAACAACGTCCACGGCCTCTTGCATGCCGTCGAGAGCGGCCTCGGCATCGCCGCGTTGCCGGATTTGATGGCGCAAGAGACTGTCGACCTCATCCGCATTCTGCCGGAGCTCAGCGGCCCCGAGGTCGAAGCCTACTTCGTCTATCCCGAAGAGCTGCGCAACTCCAAACGCATCGCCGTGTTCCGCGACTTCCTCCTGCGCAAAGTCGCCGAAGGCCGCAACAGCTGAGCGCGCCTCGTCCGTCGCGGCGGCGAAAAAAGAAGATGGAGATGAGGGGGATGAGGCACAAATGGATTGTTTCACCGCGTTGTCGGCATGGTGAAACGCTCGGTGGCGCAGAGCTCCCCCGCAATCCCCGGCAATTCCCCTGATCCCCCTCAATCCCCCCGTCCCCAAACTCTACTGTCGCGAGCGCGGCTACCGCCGAAGGATGCGCGCGGCGTTGCGACGGCTCACTTGTAGGCGGCTTTCACGCTATTCACATCCACCGAAAGGGTGGGTTATTGCCCACCGGAATGCAGTTTTTGCAACCGTGCCCGCCGGATTTCCCGTTGGCCTTTGTTGTGTGCGGTGCGCGATTGTGAGGCGTGAGTTCTGCCGCGCTGTCTAGGGGTCGCGGCGCGAGTTTCCGGGGCGATGTCCCCGGGAAGAGGGTCTTCGGATCCTTACGTCTCCCAGACGTGAAGCCTCCCTGTTCTACTGGCCGGAGTCGAAAGACTCCGGCCATTTTTAAGCCTATTCGGCGAGTTCATGGCCGATCCGCTGCCGGCGATCGTCACTCACTGAGCCGCCGCCGCGCACGGAGTGGGTATTGGTCCCCATGGGGTCGCCTCGGTCGCGGATTGATGCGATACTGCCGCAGCTGAGCTCACGATCGAGGGGCCGATGTCCGCGAAGCGGCCGCACCCGCTGGATGCCATCGATGTGAAGATTCTGGCGGCGCTGCAGACCGACGGCCGCATGACCGTCCAGAAGCTCGCCAGCACCGTGGGGCTCTCGGCGCGTCCCTGCCTGGAGCGGGTTCGCCGCCTGCAAGCGGCGGGGATCATCGCCGGATACCAGGCGGTGATCGATCCGCAGCGCCTGTCGCGGCCGGTGACGATCCTCTCCGAGATTGCGCTCGAGAACCAGGCCGCGCGCGCGAGCTTCGAGCGCCGACTCAAAGCGATCGAGGAGATGGTCGAGTGCTGGGAGATCAGCGGCCCTTCCGACTATCTCGCCCGCTTTGTGTGCGCCGATCTCGGCCGCTACGAGGCGCTCACCGCCGAGCTCCTGGGCGATGCGACGCTGGGCGTCGCCCGCATCGTCAGCCACGTGGCGCTCCGTCCCGTGCGGCGCTTCGAGGGCTATCCGACGGCCCTGCTGGCGCCGCGGCGCGTCTAAGGGGCGCGGCAGCAGCTCCTGTCGCGCCAGCCGGCAAAAACCGCCGTTGCTGCCGCGGGCTCCCCGCACTTCGACCGCATATGGCGCGCCAACTGGGGCATCATGGGACGCTGCTCCCGGAGTGCTCGCCATGTCCAACACCACCTTCGATTCGCCCTATTGCGCCCACAACTACGCCCCCTTGCCGGTCATGCTCACGCGTGGCGAGGGCGCCCGGCTCTGGGACGTCGACGGCCGCATCTACATCGACATGATGAGCGCCTATTCCGCGGTGAGCCACGGCCATGGCCATCCCCGCATCCTCGCCGCGCTCGAGGCGCAGGCACGCCGGCTCGCGGTGCCGTCGCGCGCCTATCACAACGACCGGCTGGAACCCTTCCTGGAAAAGCTTTGCACCGTCGCCGGGCTCGACGCCGCGTTGCCGATGAACACCGGCGCCGAGGCGGTGGAGACTGCGATCAAAGGGGCGCGACGCTGGGGCTACCGCGTCAGGGGCGTGGCGCGCGACCGCGCCGAGATCATCGTCGCCGACGGCAATTTCCACGGCCGCACCACCACCATCATCGGCTTCTCCTCGGAGGAAGACTATCGCGACGGCTTCGGCCCGTTCACGCCGGGCTTCCGCGCCGTGCCGTTCGGCGACCTCGCCGCGCTTGAGCGCGCGATCACGCCCGAGACAGTGGCCGTGCTGGTCGAGCCCATCCAGGGCGAGGCGGGCATTATCGTGCCGCCGGCCGGCTGGCTCACCGGCGTTCGCCGGCTCTGCGCGGCGAACGACGTACTGCTTATCGTCGACGAGGTGCAATCCGGCCTCGGCCGCACCGGCGCTTGGTTCGCCTGCGAGCACGAGGGCGTGCGGCCCGACGGTCTCGTCGTCGGCAAGGCGCTGGGCGGCGGCGTGCTGCCGGTCTCCGCCTTCGTCGCGACGCGCGCGGTGATGGATGTCTTCACCCCCGGCTCGCACGGCTCGACCTTCGGCGGCAATGCGCTCGCCGCCGCCGTCGGACTCGAGGCGCTGCGCGTCATCGAGGAGGAGGACCTGATCGAGCGCAGTCGCGTGCTGGGCGAGCACATGCTGGCGCGGCTCTCCGCTATCAAGAGCCCGGTCTTGCGCGCGGTGCGCGGCCGCGGGCTTTGGGCCGGCGCCGAGATCGCCCCCGCTTTCGGCTCGGCGCGCGTGCTCTCCGAGCGTCTCCTGGCCAAGGGCGTGCTGACCAAGGAGACCCACGACACCGTCATCCGCTTGGCCCCGCCGCTGGTCATCCGCGAGGACGACCTCGACCTCGCGATCGACCGCTTCGAGGAGGCGCTCGGCGAGGTCGAGAACGCCGAGCGGCCGGAGCCGAGCCGCGTTCTCGCCAGCGTCTGACCGCCCGTTCACGGTAGCGTGGTAGCCGCGCCTATGATGTGCCTCGGATCGTGCGACCGGAGGCAAGGCTTGATTTCGACCCGAAACCTTTCGCGCCTCCCCGACATCGACGCGGTCCAGAAGGGTGCGCAATCGCTGGCGATGCTGGATGCCATCCTCTGGCCGGAAGGGGCCTACCGGCTCTTCTCCTACAACCGCCGGGCGAAGAGCTGGCGTCGATGCGGAACGGCGAGGGCGACGGCTGGTTCTGCGTCTTCAGGATCTGGCCCGGCGTCCTCGAGAACGTGCCGGCGGCGTTCGCCCACTTCCTGACCGAACCGGCATTCGCCATGGAAGAGACGACCTTCTGCTTCTGGCGTGAGCGCCGCCACAGCGCGTGGCAAAGGAGGGCGATCGCGTTTCCTGACGCGCCCGACCCCGACGGCTCGGCGGCGCCCCTGGCGATGCTCGACGGCGATCCCGCCACCTATCACGGCCGCGGCGGAACAAAACTACGACCGCCAGATCGCGCTCACGGCGATTGCCGGCGTCTGCCGGCATGAGCCGCTAAACGCCGCGCTCGTTCGCGCGATCAACGATGAGGTTGAATTCGGCGATCTCATGCAGGACGCCGACGAGATCGGCCCGCGCTGAGCAGTTCTCTTTCCCTCTCTGTGCGCAACGCGGCGAGATCTCCCCGTGTCGGGCGCCCCACCCCCCGTTGACAATATCAAACAGAATCTATATTCTGCTTGAGACCATGCACCCGGACCGATTCAGCCGCACGGCCCAGGCGATGGCGCTTTTCAGAGCGCTCGAAAGCGCGCGACCGGCCTCGACCCGCCTGCTGAACGACAGCTTTGCAGCGACCGTGCTTCCAAGGTGGATGCGACGGATTGTGAGGTTGTCGCGGTTCACTTCGCTCGGGCCGGTCATCGCCGGGCTCGTCGATCGCCGCTGGCCGGGGGCGCGAACATCGGGCGTCGCCCGCACGCGCCTCATCGACGACTGGGTGACGGCAGCTGTCAGCAATGCTGCCCGACAAGTGGTTGTCCTCGGCGCCGGTTTCGACAGCCGGGCATGGCGCCTTCCCGCCCTGTCGGGGCTTCCAGTCTTGGAAGTCGATCATCCCGCGACATCGCGACAGAAGCGGCAGCGACTGCTGGAGGCGGGGCATGATCCGTCAAGGATCGTCCAGGTGCCGATCGACTTCGATCGCGAGCCCCTTGCCGAGACGCTCGCGAGAAACGGTTTTGACGCGCGCCTGCGCACCGCCGTCATTTGGGAAGGGGTCACCAACTACCTGACAGCGGACGCCGTCGACGCCGTCTTTCGCTGGATGAGCGGCCTCGTGCCCGGCAGCGCGCTCGCTTTCACCTATGTCCATGCGGGTGTCCTCCGAGATCCCGGCGCATTCGAGGGCGCCGACCGTATCCTGGCTGCGGTGACACAAGCGGGAGAAAGCTGGACCTACGGCATCGATCCCGCCGAATTGGGCAGCCGGCTCGGAGGGTTTGGCCTCACCCTGGTCGAGGACCTCGGCGCCGACGATTATCGGGCGCGCTATTGGCCTTCGCCCAGTTTTCGTTGGCGCGGCTACAGTTTCTATCGTGCCGCACGCGCGACCGTGCCCAGCCATGCCGAGGCTTAGTCCGGCGCGCGCCGCAGCCAGGCGCCAACAAATCATCGATGCCGCGCTTCTCTGTTTCGCCGACCGTGGCTTTCAGAAATCCACGATGCAGGACGTTGTCCGGGTCTCGGGCCTGAGCCCGGGGTCGATCTACTGTCACTTCGCCAGCAAGGAAGAAATCGTCTATGCGGCCGTCGCGGCGCGCCACGCCGGCGACCTGCGGAATCTCGAGCGCGCGTTGAGGGCAAAGACCCTCGACAAGGCTCTGACGCTGCTTGCGAATGCCTTCTTCCCCTCGCCGGGACGACGCGAGGATCGTGCGTGGCGAAGGCTGGCAGTGCAGCTCTGGGCTGAGAGCCTTCATGACGCCACGCTCTTGAAGGCCACTCGCGAGGGCGTCGACCAGCCGAGGCGACTGCTGACCGATCTCCTGCGCAAAGCGCAGCAACGGGGAGAAGCGCCACGGGGATTAGAGCCCGAGCCGGCTGCTCGTGTCCTGATCGCCGCGTTTCAAGGCATCGCCCTTCAGCAAACCTGGGACGCCACGATGGACGCGGGCGCCAGCGTCCGGGCCTTGCGACAGCTCCTGCTGGGCTGATGGAGACCTATCGCCCCGCCTACCCCTCATCGGCAAGGTTGAGCAGCGGGAAGGCGCTCAGCACATGCGGCGGCACCACCGGCGGTGCGGCCTGCAGCAGCGACTTGTCGAGCGCCTGAAGCCGGGTTACGCCGAGGAGGCCCATGCTGGTAAGAACCTCCGTCTCCATCAGCTCGAGCACGCGGCGAACGCCGGCCTCGCCGGCGGCGGCGAGGCCGAAGCAGTAGAGCCTCCCGACCGCCACCGCGTTGGCGCCGAGCGCCACCGCCTTCAGCACGTCGGTGCCGCGGCAGAAGGAGCCGTCGATGATGATCTCGGCGCGCCCGCCCACCGCCGCGACGACCTCAGGCAGGATGTCGAGCGTGCCGCGCCCCTGGTCGAGCTGCCGCCCGCCGTGATTGGAGATGTAAACGGCAGCGACGCCGTGCTCGCCGGCAAGCGCCGCATCCTCGGCCGTGGCGATGCCCTTCAGCACCAGCGGCAGGTCGTGTTTGTCCTTGAAGCGCTTCACGTGGTCCCAATTGAGGCCGGCCTGGAAGAGCTGCCCCGTGGCGCGCTGGCGCCAGGGCTTGACGAAGCGCTTGGCGATATCGCGCTCGCGCCGGCTGTAGACGGCCGTGTCGACGGTGAAGCAGAAGGCGTCGTAGCCGGCATCGGCAGCGCGGCGGCCGAAGTCGTCGGTCCAGGCGTCGTCGCCCCGAACATAGAGCTGGAAAAACTTGGGCCCGGGCGTCGCCGCCGCGGTCGCCTCGAGGCCGGGCTGCGTCACGGAGCTCACCATGATCGGCACGCCGAAGTCGCTTGCCGCCTTGCCGGCTGCGGCGGCACCGGCGGGATCGAAGGATTCGAGCGAGCCCACCGGCGCCAGAAGCAGCGGCAGGCGGAGCGTCTTGCCGAGGAGCGTGGCGCCGGCATCGATGCTCGAGACGTCGCGCAGCACGCGCGGGCGGAGGGCGAGCGAGTCCAAGGCGAGCCGGTTGCGCTTTACCGTCGTCTCGGTGTCGGCGCCGCCGATGAGATAATCCCAGATATTGGCGGAGAGCCTGATCTTCGCCGCCTTGACGAATTCGTGCAGCGTCAGGAACTCGCCGCTGGTCTCGCTCAACCTCGGACGCTCGCTCATCGCTTCCTCCCGGTTTTCCGGGGTGAGCTTAGAGAATGAGGCCGCCATCCACCACGATGGTCTCGCCGATCACATAAGCGGCGAGCGGCGACGCTAGGAAGAGCGCGACCCCCGCCATGTCGGCGGGCGTGCCGAGCCGGCCCAAGGGGATGCGCTGCAGCGCCGCCTCGAGACGCCGGGGATGCTCGGTCGTGACCTTGGTGAGCTTGGTGTCGACGAGACCCGGTGCGATGCCGTTGACGCGGATGCCATCGCCGGCCCAGGCTTGAGCCAGCGAGCGCGTCAGGCCCAAGACGCCGGTCTTGGACGCGTTGTAGGCGGGATTGCCGCGCGTCGCATGGAACGCGGCGGTCGAGCTCACGATGACGAGCGCGCCTTTTGCCGCCGCGAGCATGGGCTGGAACTTGGCGCTGCACGCCATCACGCTATTGAGATTGACATCGACCACGCGGCGAAAGCCATCGCTCTTGAACTCGCCGCGACGATAGATGACGATGCCCTGCGCAAGCACCAGCACATCGAGGCGAGCGAAAGGAGGCGCGTAACGGTCGATCGCGGCAAAATCGGTGACGTCGAGCGGCGCGTAGCTGAGGCCGGTCAGATCCGAGCCTTCCTCGCGCCGATAGTCCGCGGCACGCGCCCGCGTGCCCCAGACGTGGACGTCCGCTCCTCGGACGCGGAACGCCTGCGCGATGCCATTGCCGATGCCGCTGGAGCCGCCGACGACCAGCACCGTCTTGCCGGTGAAATCGAGTTCCTTCATTCCTCCCTCGCATCGGCGGCGCTTGTCACCGCCGTTTCACTCAGTACCGTTATAAGGAATTCGTGGAGGATGCATGCGCTACGTTTGTGATGCGCCCGGCGACAAGACCTGGTTCCGGCTCGAGACCGAAGCGGAAGCGATCGACGAATCGCTCACGATGCGTCACGCCGTGGAGAAGTTCTTCCGTCAGGAGAAGGCGCGCGCCGAGCAGAGCTTCGCCCCGCCTTCGCGCCACTTCATCGAGCAGGAGATCGGCCTCAAGGCGCATGTGCAGCGCACCATGCCGCTCTTCCTGACCCTGCGCGACGGCAACGGCAAGCCGCTGGCGACCGCCATGCTGCCGCCCGGCGGCAAGGAGGATCGCACCTTCCGGCCGATCATCGTCGGCCCTGCCAATGGCGATCCTTATGCGCAGCACGCCGACGCCATCCAGGCGCTCGCAGCGCATTTCGGCCTCGATCTCAACCCCGGGCGCTGCTTCCCCTATCGGCGCTGACCCCGGGCCACCCGGCCTACTTCCAAACCGGCTTGCCGAGATCGACGTCGGACGGGGTCGTGACGGCGCCGACGGTGCCGCCGGCGGCAGCACCGACCGCGGCGCCGATGAGCGGCGCGCCGAAGAAGGCGCCGCCAATGGCGCCCGCCGCCGCACCGATGCCGGCGCCGCTGGCCGCGCGATCGGTCGTCGAGGTGCCGCAGGCCGCCAAAAGTAGGGCCATCGCGACGACGCTCATTCCAAGACGTGTGCCCATTCTCATCCTCCGGGAATCAAGCTGCGCCAATGGTAGGGCTACGCGACTCTACCGCGCAAACATCGATCGTGCGGTTTTCGCTCCGGAGTGAGTCTTTTTTTGGGCGAATGCAGCCAATCGGTTCGCGGGGAGGATTCCGCGAGCCCCCTGTTACTCAGAGTGGCACAAAACTTCAACCGAGGTGGGCATATGCGGGGCGCTTTGCTGTGGCTGCTGGGGATTCCGATCCCCGTCATCATCCTGCTCTATCTCTTCCACGTCATCTGACCGCGCGACTCGCGGGGAACCGCATCACATAAAGAGCCGCTCGCCCTTCAGATTCTCATAGAGCGAGGCGACGTACTCCCCATAGCCGTTGTAGATGAGGGTCGGCCGGCGCCCCTCGACGCCCAGCACCCGCTCGGTCGCCTGGCTCCAGCGCGGATGCGGCACGTCCGGATTGACGTTCGCCCAGAAACCGTATTCCTGGCCGTCCGACAGCTTCTCCCAGAAGGTCACCGGCCGCTTGTCGGTGAAGGTGAACTTGACGATCGACTTGACCGACTTGAAGCCGTATTTCCAGGGCAGGGCCAGGCGCAGCGGCGCGCCGTCCTGGCGCGGCACCGGCTTCTCATACATGCCGGTGACCAGGAAGGCGAGCTCGTTGGTCGCCTCCGCCATGGTGACGCCCTCGGTGTAAGGCCAGGGATACCAGAACTGCTTCTGACCCGGGGCCACTTTGGGATTGAGGAAGGTCTCCATGCGCACGTAGGTGGCGCTCGACAGCGGCTCCGCGATATCGACCAGCGCTTTCATGGGAAATCCGCTCCACGGCACCGCCATCGACCACGCCTCGACGCAGCGATGGCGATAGAGGCGCTCCTCGAGCTGGACGCGTTTCAGCAGGTCGTCGATGGCGATCTGCAACGGCTTTTGCACCATGCCGTCGATCGTCACCGTCCAGGGCCGGATCGGCAGCTGTTGCGCCTCCTCGGCGATGTCCTTCTGCGAGCCGTATTCGTAGAAGTTGTTGTACTGGGTCGAAAGCGACTCCGGAGTGATCGGTCGGTCGAGCGTGTAACGCTCGTTGCGCTTCACGGGATAGAGGCCCGCCGAAGGGTCGGGCGGTTGCGCCGCGGCCTGCGCCGCCTCGCCGATGCCGCCCGTGGCAGCGATGAGGGCACCCATGCCCATCGTTTCGAGGATGCGTCGGCGATCGTGGAAGATCGCCTCAGGGGTCGCTTCGCTCTCGCGTATTTCCCAGCCGCGCTTGCGCTTGATCAGCATCGCACTCTCCTGCCGCGCCCGTCCAAAGGGGGACATAGGCCCCGATGACGGTCGCGGCAAATCACTCCCGCGTTATGCCGTCCTACCAATTCGCCGCATACGGCGCGAAGGTTACTGTGCCGCCTGCTCGCCCCGCGTGGCCATCGCCTTCTCGGCGAGCTTGCCGGTGAGCTCCTGGAGATGGTCGAAGCGGTCGGCATAGGTCCCGACACCCAGCGTCACCGAGCGCAGCTCGACGATGAGGTCGTGGAGTTCCGATTGCGGCAGCTGCGCCGCCACCACGTCCCAGCCGTCCCAGCCCGGCTTGGCGTCATATCCCAGGATCTGGCCGCGCCGTCCCGAGACCAACCGCTGCACCCGAGAGGTGAAGGCGTTCGGCACAGCGATCTCGACATGGTGGATGGGCTCCAGCAGCACCGGCTCGCATTTCGGCATCGCCTCGGTCATGGCCATACGGGCACAAGTCTTGAACGCCTGGTCCGAGCTGTCGACGGCGTGGAACTGGCCGGTGGTGAGCGTCACCGCCACGTCGACCACGGGGAAGCCCAAGGGGCCATGGCGCAGGAATTCGCTCACCCCCTCCTCGACCGCGGGAATGTAATTGCGCGGGATGGCGCCGCCCACGACCGCATCGGTGAAGGTATGGCCGGTGCCGCGCGGCAGCGGCTTCACCTCGATATGGATGTCGGCGAACTGGCCGTGGCCGCCCGATTGGCGCTTGAAGCGCGAATGCTGCGACGCTCCCTTGCGGATCGTCTCCTTGTAGGGGATATGCGGCCGCCGCGCCGTCACCGGCAGATTGTATTTGTTGCGCAGGCGGTCCATGGCGATCTGCAGATGAATGTCGCCCTGGCCCCAGAGGATCATTTCTTGCAGCTCGGGATTGTGCTCGAGCTGCAAGGTCGGGTCCTCCTCGACCAGCTTGGTGATGGTCGGACTGAGCTTCACGTCGTCGGCGCGCTTCTCGGCGACGAGCGCCAGACCGAAGACTGGTTTCGGCAGCGGCGGCTTCGGCAGCGCGGGCGGCGCGCCGGTGGCCAGCACCATGCCGGTGGCGATGCCCTCCATCCGCGCCAGCGCCACCACCTCGCCGGGCTGCGCCAGGGGGAGCTTCTCCTGATGCGCGCCCGTGAGCCGGAGAATCCCGGCGACGCGGACGCCGTTGAGGGTCATGCCGTCCGTGACCGTGCCGCTCCACACCCGCACCAGCGACAGCTTGCCGGAATGGGGCGCGTGATAGGTCTTGATTACCTGCGCCACCACGTCCTTGCCGGGGCTGACGCCGCGGCGCGCGGCGGTCGATGCGACCGCGGGCGTCTCGTGGCGCAATGCCTTCCACAGGCGGCGAACGCCGTGATCGAGCAGCGCCGAACCCAAGAAGACCGGCACGATGCGGTCGCCGGTGAGGTTCTGCGTCAGGTGACGGTAGATCTCGTCCTTCGAGGGCTGCACGTCCTCGAGCAGCTGCTCCAGCAGCTTGTCGTCGAAATCGGCAAGCTTCTCGACGAGGCCGGCGCGGGTCACGCGCTCTTCTTCCAGTACGTCGTCGGGCAGCTTGATCAAGTCGGAGGCTTGGCCGGGCTTGTATTTATAGGCGCGCTCGCTGACGAGATCGACATAGCCGATCGCCTTGCCCTCGGGATCGGGCAGCGGCACCTGCCGCACCACCAGCGGGCGCTGTGAGACGCCTTGCAGCGCCGCCAGCACCTCACTCACCCGCGCATTGGCGACGTCCATCTTGTTGATGAAGATCATGTGCGGGATGGCGTGGTCGTCCAGAAACTTGAAGAGCGGGCTCAATGTGAGGACCCGCTCTGTTTCCGGCTCGCAGACCACGACCGCCACATCGGCGGCCAATAGGGCGTTTTGTGCCTCCCATGCCAATTCCACCGAGCCGGGGCAATCGAGGATGGACCAGGGATCGTCGAGGAATTTGGCGGCGGCAACGTTGAGCTCGGTCGACATCTGCCGGGCGCGCGCCTCGGGCGAGTGGTCGCCGACGGTGTTGCCGTCGCGCGCGCTACCGCGGCGGTTGGTCGTGCCGCTGGCGAAAAGCAACGCCTCCAGCAACGTGGTCTTGCCGGAGAGATAGGGCCCGACCAGCGCCACGGCGCGGGGTCCGGCGGGTCTGTCGGCCATGCACGTCTCCTTCCCGTCCAAGCGGGCGTCGGTCGAGCCGCGCAGGCGAGAGACCGCCAGCGCAGGCGACGCCTCATCGAAACGAGATGGTCGCGCGGGCGTCACGCGAGCGCAACGAGAATTTCCGTTGCCGGCAAGGGTGACGGGTACTTCGCGCCGGCGCACCCCATATAACGCGCAGCACGCACTTTGGGAGCTCAAAATGCGCTTAACCATGATCCAACCGGGCGCGGTGGCGCTCGCCGCGCTGCTGGCCGGCTGCGCCTTTGCACCGCCCCCGCCGCCGCCGGCATACGCCGATGTTCCTTGCCCGGCCGCACCGCCGGTCGCGCCTCCAGGAGCGCCGCCGCCGGATGCGGCGCCGGCGCCCACCGATGCGGCGCCACCTGGCCCTCCGGCTCCCGCAGCCAATTGCGTCGCCGCGGTCGGCGGCTACGCCTATGGTTACCCGGTCTACGATCCGTATTACTGGGGTTACCCCTACCCCTATTACTATCCGCCGGTGGGCATGGTCGGCTTCGGCCACCGCTTCCGCTGAGTGGCGATCAGACCAGGCGCTTCTCGAAGTCGACGCGCTCGAAGCCGTCCTCGGTGCGATTGCCGAGCTCGCGGAAGCCGAGACGGGGATAGAAGCGCCGGTTCTCGGTCATCTTGGCATTGGTGAAGAGGCGCAGCGCCGGCAGGCCGAGCCGGCGCGCCTCGTCCTCAGCAAACGCCATCAGCTGCCGACCGAGGCCGCGGCCTTGCGCCTCCGGCCGCACCGCCAGGATATCGACATAGAGATGATCGGGCTTGGCGCGCATGACGATGAGCCCGAGCCGCTCATCGCCGTCTTCCAGGACGTGCACCTCGCCGGCAGCGATGAGCGCCGCATGATCGACGGTCATCGGCTGCGGCTTCCGGCCGATGCGCGGAATGTAGCGGCTGAACGCAGCGGCGATGGTTGCGGTGACCCAGTTGACTTCGGCGGGGTCGGCTTGTCGGATCATCTTAGTCGATCGTCATCCCACAATATCCGCCGATCTCGGCCCCTCCGTGAGATCACCACTGACCTTGATCGCGTGACCCCAGAACCGGTCGCCGTCGCCGTACCAGAATTCGAAGGACCCGTCGGCGCTTAGGACCACCGACTGCAGCACCGGTCTACCGCGGACTGATCGGCCGTGGGCTCAGCCTCGTCTTCCTCGAGCCAGCTCTCGTTCTTGATCGGCAGCTCGCCGGCGGCGCAATCGAGAAAGCGCGAATTCCACGTCGCCTGGTCCTGCCAAAGGAGATGCGCAGCGCGAAGAGCGGCCTCGAAATCGCGGTCACCCTCCGCGTTTATGCGGAGCCGGACCGGCCTGCCGTTCCAAACCGAGGCACCTTCATACCAGTCATATTTGCGATCGAGCCTCAAGGTTCCAAACGCCGGATCCTCACGGGTGGCCGGCAGCGGAGCGTCAATGTCCTCCGACACGGGCTTCCCGCGGCTACTGCAACGCGGCGCAGGCGCGCTGGATCCGCGCGCAGGCCTCGGTGAGCGCCTCGGTCGAGGTGGCGTAGGAGATGCGGAAATGCGGCGAGAGCCCGAAGGCGACGCCCTGCACCACCGCGACCGCCTCCGCTTCGAGGAGATACTCGACGAAGTCGGTGTCGTTCGCGATCGTCTTGCCTTGGGGCGTGCGCTTCCCCAACGTGCCGGCGCAGGAGGGATAGACGTAGAAAGCGCCCTCGGGCCGCGGACAGTGGATCCCCTCGGCCCGGTTGAGCTCCGCCACCACCAGGTCTCGCCGCCTCTGAAAGGCGGCGTTGTGCTTCGGGATGAAATCCTTGGGCCCGTTCAGCGCCTCGACCGACGCGGCCTGGCTGATCGAGCAGGCATTGGAGGTCGATTGCGACTGGATGGTCGTCATCGCCTTGATGAGCTCGGTCGGCCCGCCGGCGAAGCCGATGCGCCAACCGGTCATGCAATAAGCTTTGGAGACGCCGTTCAAGGTCAAGGTGCGGGGATAGAGCTTGGGCTCGAGCTGCGCGATGGTGGCGAACTTGAAGTCGTCGAAGACCAGGTGCTCGTACATGTCGTCGGTCAGCACCCAGACATGGGGATGGCGCAGCAGCACGTCGGCCAGCGCGCGCAGCTCGCTCTCGGTATAAGCCGCGCCCGTCGGGTTCGAGGGCGAGTTGAGGAGAACCCACTTGGTCTTCGGCGTGATTGCCTGATCGAGCTCCTCGGGGCGCAGCTTGAAGCCGTTGTTCTGCGCGCATTGCGGCGTGACAGGCGTGCCCTCGGCGAGCATCACCATCTCGGGATATGACACCCAATAGGGCGCGGGGATGACGACCTCGTCGCCGGCGTTGAGCGTCGCCATGAAGGCGTTGTAGAGCACCTGCTTGCCGCCGGTGCTGACGATGATCTGATTGGGCGCATAGTCGAGCCCGTTCTCGCGCTTGAACTTCGCGGCCACCGCCTTCTTGAGCTCGAGCGTGCCGTCGACCGGCGTGTAGCGCGTCTGCCCGCGCCGCATCGCCCCGATCGCCGCCTCGACGATATTGGGCGGCGTATCGAAATCGGGCTCGCCCGCGGAGAGATCGACGACATTGCGGCCGGCAGCCTTCATCTGCACCGAGCGCTTGGTCATGGCCAGCGTGGCGGAGGGCTTCACGCGCGCGAGTCGGTCGGCAAGGAAGGGCATGGCGACGCTACCGGGAAGAGGATGGTGAGGCGGATACCCTAGGACCGCCGCGCCGGCGGCGCAACCGCGGGGCGTGATGGTCAGGCAACGAAATTTCGCGGGCCGCCGTGAAGATTCACAGTGAGGCTGTGAGGCGGCGAGAAGAGAAACCAAAAGACCTTTGGCTGCGGCTTGGCCAATTTTTCTTTCTCACCGCGTCGCTGCCTCATTGAACCTATCTTTCCCGAGCGCTCGTCTCAGGTCTGTATGTCGCGAAACGGATAAGCGGCGACCTGGAATTCGTCTTCGTAAACGATGTATCCTGGTCGTTCCGTGGTCAGGACCTCGACGGCAACCCCGTGTTTTTCCAAGACCCGCTGCAGCTCGCGCATCCTTGCGACATGCTCATTCGCCCAGTCTTTGAACCAACTAATCGCCTGCGCCTTCGCGTGGGGCCGAGGCGA
>DATJAV010000117.1:0-5069 GCA_035515835.1 Allostellaceae bacterium | reverse complement strand
CATCGCGCTCGAGGCGCAGGGCCAACAGCAGGAGGCGGCCCTTGCCTACCAACGCGCAATAGCCCTCAAGCCCGACTGGTCGAAGGCCTACAGCAACCTCGCCAACTTGCTGCTCGCTCGCGGCGAGCCCCCGACGCTGATCGCGCTCTGCGATGATTGGCTGGCCCACTGCCCCGGCACGATCGAGGCGATCGGCCTCAAGGCGGTCGCGCTCGACCAGATCGGCGACCGCGAGAGGGCGCGTTATCTCGTGGACCTCGATCGCTTCGTCCGCGTCGTCCAATTCGATACGCCGCCCGACGGCTTTGCCAGCATGCGCGATTTCAATGCGGCATTGGCCCAGCATGCGCTGACCCATCCGACGCTGGCGCTGCCGCCGGAGAGCTCTCCGCACTACCACTGTCCGACCTTGCGCATCACCGACGAGTTTCTGGCCGAGCCCAAGGGGCCCGCGGCGGCTCTCGAGCGGATGATGCAGCAAGCGACGGCGAACTATCTCGCCGCGCTCGCGCCCGATCCCTTGGGCCATCCCTTCGTCGCCAAACCGCCGCGGCGATGGCAGCTTACGTCCTGGGCGGCGGTGCTCGACCGGCAAGGCAGTCTGCTGCCGCACATCCATTACGACGGCTATGTCAGTGGCGTCTACTACTGCCAGCTGCCCGAGCTGGTCTCCAGCACCGACCAGAAGGAGGCCGGCTGGTTCGAGTTGGGCCGTCTCCCCGATCGCTTCCGCGCTGCCGCGACGCCGGCCATTCGCACGGTGCAGCCGCGCGAAGGCATGATGATCCTGTTCCCTTCGTATTTCTATCATCGCACCGTGCCGTTCGAAGCGCCGGAGGTCCGCATCTCCATCGCCTTCGACGCACATCCGCTGAGTTGAAAGACCGCCAGACCCGACGAAGGTTCGGTTGCGCTAATGCGCCGGTCTCGCGCGGCGCCACCAGGCTAGGATCTCCTCGCCCGTCCAGAACGCCACGTCGTCGTGGCTTCGCGCATAGTCGAGGAACGCCTCGAGATAGCCGATGCGGTGCGGCACGCCGCTGATATAGGGGTGAATCGCGATCGACAGGATCTTGGCGCGCTCGGCGCCTTCGCGGCGGAGGCGGTCGAACTGATCCTTGGCACGGTGCAACAGCTCATCGGCGCGGTGGTGCTGGACGATCATCATCGGGATGTCGTTGAGCTCCACCGTATAGGGCAAGGTCACGAGCTTGCCTTTGGCCGTCGCGATCTCGGTAGGCTCGTCGTCATAAACCCAATCGCCGATGTATTGCACCCCGGCCTCGGCGAGCAGCTCCGGCGTCTCGTAAGTCTGCGTCAAGCCGGGACCGAGCCACCCGACCGGCCGCTTGCCGGTGAAACGCTCGAGCAAATCGAGCGATTGGTGGATGACGGCGCGCTGATCCTCGAGCTTGTGGATCGGACCTTGCACGTAGCTGTGCCCCATGAACTCCCAGCCGCGCTCCTTGGCGGCTTCGGCGACGCGGGGGTAGCTCTCGACCACCTTGGCGTTGATCGAGAGCGTGCCCCGGGCAGCGATGCGGTCGAAGGCCGCGAAGAAGCGCCAGACGCCGACCCGCATGCCGTATTCGTGCCAGCTCCAATTCGGCACGTCCGGCAGCAGCGGCACTCCCGTTGGCCCCGGCAGCACCTGCCGCGCCATCGGGCGCTCGATCTCCCATTCCTCGAGATTGATGATCGGCCAGACGACGAGGCGAAGCCCGTCGGGCAGCGTCAGCTTGGGGCGGTCGATGATCGCGGAAAAAGCGACGCGGTCGCGGGGCTTCATCAGGGGCTCGCTGCGCGGGGCGGGGTTGGGCGGGAGCATACCCCGCGCGCCCCGCGCAGCAAGAGGCGCGCTCGGCGTTACTCGATCCCAGCCACGGCGCGGCGGTTCTGCGACCAGGCGGCTTCGTCGGATCCGACGACGGCCGGGCGCTCCTTGCCATAGCTGATCGTGTCCAGCCGCATTGCCGGCACGCCGAGCGCGATCAGGTAATTGCGGACGGCGACGGCGCGCAGATTGCCGAGCGCCAGATTGTATTCCCGCGTGCCGCGCTCGTCGGCATGGCCGGCGATCATCACCTGGAGGTCGTGGTGATGTTGCATGAACCGGGCGACACCGGCGAGCGCCTTCTGTGCCTCGGGTCGCAATGTCGCTTTGTCATAGTCGAAATAGACCGTGTCGGCGACGCTGGGATCGGCGACGCCGATGAGCTTGCCATGGAGCCCGTCATGGCCGATGAGCTCGGCCGACCGGTCCGCCGCATCGGCTACACCCGGTTTCTCGGCATCCCTTGGCTTTTGCCCGCTACACGCCGCCAGCACTGCCAGTGCCAGGGCGGCGACGCCTTGCGCCACTGCTCGCATACTTTCCTCCACCAGGACAAAGTTCCGACGCGGTCAGCCTGCGCGCGAAACATGGCCGCGCGTGACGCGGCGGTGGCGCGGATGGGGAATTATTGCGGCGACTTTAGGGCGGCGCGCTCGGCGAGCGCCGCGGCGGCTTCGGCGACCACCTCCGCCCAGTCGCCGCGGCGCCGCTGGCGGAAGAGGCGGTGGCTCGCATACCAAGGATTGTCGCTGCGCTCGAGGAGCCAGCGCCAGTCCGGCATGGGGTGCAGCAGCACGAAGGTCGGCCGGCCGAGCGCACCCGCGAGATGCGGCACCGATGTGTCGGTGGTAATGACGAGGTCGAGCAGCGTCATCGCCGCCGCCGTCTCGGTGAAATCGCTGAGCGCCGGGCCGAGATCGACGATGCGGTCGGCGAATCCTTGCCCGGCGATATCCGCGGCACCGGGCCCGACCTGCAAGCTGTAAAAGCGGACGCCCGGCACGTCGAGCAGGGGCGCGAAAGTGGCGAGCCTGGTCGAGCGATTGCGATCGAGCGCCTGCTCGGGATTGCCCGACCAGCAGAGGCCGACCCGAAGCCGCTCGTCCCCGCCCTCGAGCCGCGGGCGCCAGCGCTCGAGCGCTTCCTCGGGGGCACCGAGATATCCCTCGGGCGAAGGAATGGCGGCGAAGTCGGTGTGGAAGAGCCGCGGCAAGCTCGCCAGCGGCGTCAGGAAATCGGTGTCGGGGCGCTCGCCGAAGGCGTCGATGGTGCGGGAGACGCCCGGCAGCTGCTCGAGCAACCGCCTGAGCGCCGGCTGCACGGCGAGGATGACGGTTCCGCCTTGCGCTGCGACCAGCGGCACATA
Organism: Allostellaceae bacterium; assembly: GCA_035515835.1. Lineage (GTDB taxonomy): Bacteria > Pseudomonadota > Alphaproteobacteria > ATCC43930 > CGMCC-115725 > DAHUYF01. The sequence continues at coordinate 1,869 of DATJAV010000117.1, read as the reverse complement.
GCGGCAGAATTGCAGCGTATCCCCCAGCCCCTGCTCGGAATGGAGGACGATCGTCTTGCCCGCGAGCGAGCTGCCGTCCCAGGCGAGGCTGGCGAAGAACGCACGCTTGGCGCGCGACGTCCGCAGGCGCCACTCATAGCCCTCCCAACCCTCGGCGAAGCGACCCTCCAGAAGGCGCATGCGGCCCAGGCTGAATTGCGCCTCGGCCATCCCGGGGTCGAGGGCTATGGCACGCTCGTACCAACGGGTCGCGCCCGCGCGGTCGCAATCCGTCTCGGCCAGCAGACCGAGATTGAGGGCAGCGTCCGCCGATGTCGGTGCCTGCGCCTCAGTCGCCACGGCCAGAGCGTGCGCCTCCGCCTCGCGCCGCTCCCGCCACAGCAGCCGCACCAGGTCGTTGCTCGCCGGGAGGTATTGTGGCTCGAGGGCGATCGCGCGCCGCAAGAGCGGCTCGGCCGCTCCGGTCGCGCGGCGCTCGCTCAGCAACGCGCCGAGCGCGGCCAGCGCCGCGGCGTGGCCGGCCTCGAGATCGACGGCGCGCCGGAATGCTTCCTCGGCGGCGGCGAGCTTGCTTTGCTCGCGAAGCGCGAGGCCGAGAGAATAATGCCCATCGGCCCAGTCGGGCCGCGCGGCGAGTGCGGCTCTCAAGGCGGCCTCGGCGTCGTCGAGCCGATCGCCCTCGAGCAACAGCGTGCCAAGGTTGAGATGCGCCGCGGCGAGGTTCGGCTGCGTGCGGATCGCCCGGCGAAAGCAGGCTTCGGCCTCCGCCATGCGCCCGGTCCGCCGCAGCACCAGCCCGAGCTCGTTGTCGGCGTCGGCCAGCGCCGGATTTTGCGCAAGCGCAGCGCGGAAATGCGTCTCGGCGTCGCCCAGCCGTTCTTGTCGCCGGCGGACAAGGCCGAGGCCGTATTGCGCCGTCGCGGCGACTTGCGCCAGACCCAAGGCGCGGGTGAAGGCGTCCGCCGCCGCGTCGAGCCGGTCCGCCTCAAGCAGCAACCGCGCCAGGTTGCACCAGACCGTGCCGGCTCCCGGATGCGCTGCAACGGCGCGGCGGAGCAACGTCTCGGCCTCGTCGCGACGTCCCTTCTGCTCGAGCAGCACGCTCAGATTGTTGAGCGCATCGGCGTGGTCCGGAGCGAGACGGAGCGCCGCGCGGTAGCAACGTTCCGCCTCGCCGGTCCGGCCGAGCTGCTGGAGCACGAGCCCGAGCTGAAATTGCGCTATCGCGGAATGCGGTTGCGCCTTCGCGGCACGGCGCAAGACCTGCTCTGCCTGGGCGAGCCGCCCGCGCCACGCGGGTTCTGTCATCGCCATTCTCTCCTGGTGAGAGGCATGAACCTTCGGCGGCTCTCGGCGCACTTCCCGTTTCAGACGGCAGCATGCAGGTAGGAGGAGAAAACGCAACAAGCACTTATTTGGTGCGATCCTCCCTCGAGTCGGAACTCAGGCCCGTCACGCGGGCGGGGCGTCTCGCCCCCAAGGAGGGGTCCAAACTGTTGCACGGCAGCCACACCGAGAATTAATCGCACGGCCAACCTGTGGTGGACTCTTGTCTTTATGGGCTGTTCCGGCGGATTTTAGCTTGCGGGAAGGGAACTCCGCTCCCGGAACCTGAACTCACGTGTGGGGGTCAAATGAAAAAGGTCAGCAAGATAAATATCGGGATGTCGCTGGGCAGCCTCACGGCTGTCGTTGCGATCGTCGCCGGCACGCCTATCGCCCACGCCGATCAGGCGCAGGGCACCAACGATAGCTCCGAGAGCGGCCAAGCGGCGCCGGGCGGCGGCTCGTTCCCAGGCTCCTTCCTGGTTCCGGGCACCAACACGTCGATCAAGATCGGCGGCTTCGCCAAGCTCGCGATCATCGACG
>DATJAV010000116.1:0-11097 GCA_035515835.1 Allostellaceae bacterium | reverse complement strand
AAGCGCACCACGACATCGGCGCGCTGCGACAGCCAGTCGACGATCTTGCCCTTACCCTCGTCGCCCCATTGAGCGCCGACGACCGCGACATTTGCCATAACGAACGCTCCTGATGTCTCATGCTCTGCGCGGCGCCTAGGCCGGAACGATCTTCTCACCATCGAGCCAGTGGCTGCAACGCAGCCGCCGCGCCTCGGCGGCGGCGTCGGCCACCGCCGCTAATCCCGCCACCACCGCCCAGCCTTCCGCCCGAAGCCGCCGCGCCGCCGCGCCATCGCCGCCCTGAGCCATATAGAGCCGCGGCATCGGCTTCTGCTCCGGCAGAGCGCGCAGCACGCTGTCCGTGTAGAGAGTGAAGCCGGTCGCCGGCTCGCCCTCGCCGTTGCCGGTCCGATAGCGCCCGCCGCGACCCAATTCGCCGCGCACGCCCCGCCCGAAGAACGCGAAGCTCACGCCGGTATGATACTCGAAGCCGCGATTCTCCACTGGATCGATGGTAATGCTGAGCTCGGGCAAGGCGCGATGCACCCCCTCGACGACGGCTGCCAGCCGGAGGCGCTCGGCGCCGGCCTCGCTCGGCAACGCGAGCGCCGCAAGGGCCGCCAGCGCCTTTCCCGCGGCACCGGCGCCGGCGAGCAGCTTACCGAGAATCTCGGCGGCGGGACCGCCGACCGCCGCCACGCCGGCGGCGTCCTTGTGGTCGAGCGCGGCGCGCAGCGGCTCGACCGTCGCCGCGTCGAGCTTGAGCGCGGCACAGACCGCCGGCACCAGCGTCGGCAAGGTGAGATCGACCGAGAGACCCGTGACGCCGCTCGCGTCGAGCGCCGCGGCAGCCAGCGTCACCGCTTCGACGTCGGCAGCGATGGCGTCGGTGCCGATGAGCTCGGCACCGACCTGACCCACCTGTCGCTCGGCGCGGATTTGGCCGCCTTTGACGCGCAGGACCTGCCCCGCGTAGCAAAGCCGCAAGGGCCGCTCGGCGTTTTTGAGCCGAGTCATGGCGATCCGCGCCACTTGCGGCGTCATGTCGGCGCGCACGCCGATCATGCGCTGCGACACCGGGTCCATGAGGCGAAAGGTCTCCTTTGCCATCGCCGCTCCGGCGCCGGCGAGGAGATTGTCCTCGAACTCGACCAACGGCGGCTTTACCCGCTCATAGCCATGGCTTGCCAGCACCGCCATCTGACGCGCCACGACGCCCGCCTCGATCGCGGCGTCGGGCGGCAGCAGGTCGCGCAATCCTTGCGGCAGCAGCGCCGGGTGCACGCGCTCATTCATGCCGCGGAAATAGCGGTTTTGTCCATCAGCGGCAAATCGCGGATCGGCGGGGATCCACGGGGATCCGCCGGGATCTGCGGGGGTGCTTTGATCAAAACCGCAGCGACCGGGCCTGCACCACATGGGGAATGGCGCGAACGCATTCCAGGATGTCGTCGGACAGCGGCTCGTCCACCTGGACGAGACAGATGGCGTCCTCGCCCGGCGCCGAGCGGCCGAGGTGAAGCGTCGCGATGTTGATCCCCGCCTCGCCCATCGTGCGCCCGAGATTGCCGATGAATCCCGGCTTGTCCTTGTTGCGGACGAAGAGCATATGCGCGCCGAGCTCGGCATCCATGGCAATGCCCTCGATCTCGACGATGCGCGGCTTGTCGCCGAAGAGCGTGCCGGCGATGCTGCGCTTGTGGCGCTCGAAGACAACGGTGACGCGGATCAGCGACTGGTAGCTGGCAACCGAGGGGACACGCGTCTCGCTGATGCGGATGTCGCGTTCGCGGCAGATCACCGGCGCATTGATCATATTCACGGTGTCGAGCTGCGGTCGGAGAATCGCCGCCAGAATGACGGCGGTGAGCGGCTTCACGTTGAGCTCGGCGGCGTGCCCCTCGTAAGAGAGCTCCACGCCCTTGAGCTCGTAAGTCGTGAGCTGTCCGGCGAAATTCCCGAGCTGCTCGGCGAGTTTCAGATAAGGCTTGAGCCGCGTCGCCTCCTCGGCCGAGAGTGAGGGCATGTTGAGCGCATTGGTGACGGCGCCGGTGGTGAGATAGTCTGACATCTGCTCGGCGATCTGCAGCGCCACGTTCTCCTGCGCCTCGGTGGTGGCGGCGCCGAGATGTGGGGTCGCGACCACGTCCTCGCGGCCGAACATCGGGTTTTCCTTGGCGGGCTCGACCGGAAAGACGTCGAGCGCCGCCCCGGCCACATGGCCCGCGTCGAGCGCCGCCTTCAGATCCTCCTCGACGATGAGCCCGCCCCTGGCACAGTTAACGATGCGCACGCCCTTTTTCGTGCGCGCCAGCGCCTTGGCGTCGATGATGTTGCGCGTGGCGTCGGTCAACGGCGTGTGCAGCGTGATGAAATCAGCCCGCATCAGAAGATCGTTGAGCTCGACCCGCTCGACCCCCAACGCCACGGCGCGCTCGGCCGACAGGAAGGGATCGTAGGCGATCACTTTCATCTTGAGGCCGATGGCGCGGTCGGCGACGATCGAGCCGACATTGCCGCAGCCGATCACGCCCAGCACTTTGCCGCTGAGCTCGACGCCCATGAAGCGCGACTTCTCCCATTTGCCGGCTTGCGTCGAGCGGTCCGCTGCGGGGATCTGCCGCGCCAGCGCGAACATGAGGGCGATGGCGTGCTCGGCGGTGGTGATGGAATTGCCGAAGGGCGTGTTCATCACGACGATGCCGCGCTGCGTCGCCGCCGGTACGTCGATGTTGTCGACGCCGATGCCGGCACGGCCGATCACCTTCAGGTTCCGCGCCTGCTCGAGGACCGCCTTCGTCACCTTGGTAGCCGAGCGCACGGCAAGCCCGTCATACTTGCCGATGATTTTCTTCAGCTCGTCGGCCGAGAGCCCGGTCATGACGTCGGTATCGACACCGCGCTCGGCAAAGATTTCGACCGCGCGCGGCGACAGGGCGTCGGAAATCAACACTCTCGGCATGGCGAGATCCTACCCGGAGGAAAGTGGCGAACGAGATCAGGCGGCGATGGCGCGACGCATCTCGCCATAGGCCCAATCGAGCCATGGCAGAAGGGCCTCGACGTCGCTCCGCTCGATGGTGGAGCCGCACCATATGCGGAGCCCCGGCGGGGCGTCGCGGTGGCCGGCGATGTCGTAGGCGACGCCTTCGCCGTCGAGCAGCGCTTCGAGCCGCTTCACGGCCGCGCGTTGCGCCTCGGTCGGAAGGCGCTGGAACCAATCATCGACGAGCTTGAGACAGACCGAGGTCCAGGAGCGGCTCGCCGGATCTTGCGCGAGAAAATCGATCCAGAGCGTGCGCTCGACCCAGGCGGCGATCGCCCCGAGATTGCCCTTGGCGCGGGCCACCAGCGTCGCCCGCCCGCCGACGGCCTCCGCCCATTTGAGCCCGTCGATCGCGTCCTCGACCGCGAGCAGCGAGGGCGTGTTGATGGTTTCGCCTTCGAAAATCTTCTCGTTGAACTTGCCCTTCGACGTCATGCGAAAAATCTTCGGCAGCGGCCATGCCGGCGTATGGCTCTCCAGCCGCGCGATCGCCCGCGGGCTTAGGACGAGCATGCCATGCGCAGCCTCGCCGCCCAGCGCCTTCTGCCAGGACCAGGTGACGACGTCGAGCTTCGACCATGGCAACTCCATGGCGAAGGCCGCCGAGGTCGCATCGCAGATCGTGAGGCCTTGGCGATTGGGCTTGATCCAGTCGCCGTCGGGGACGCAGACGCCGGAGGTGGTGCCGTTCCAGGTGAAGACGACGTCGCGATCGGTATCGACCTTGGCGAGATCCGGAAGCATGCCATAGTCGGCCCGCATGAGCCGGAGATCGGCTAGCTTCAGCTGCTTCGCCACATCGGTCGCCCAGCCCTCGCCGAAGCTTTCCCAGGCCAGCACATCGACGCCGCGCGCGCCGAGCAGCGACCAAAGCGCCATCTCCATCGCGCCGGTATCGGACGCCGGGACGATTCCGACACGGTAATCGGTGGGGATGCCCAGCACCGCGCGCGAGCGCTTCACCACCTCATCGAGCTTGGCGCGGCCGGCCTTGGCGCGGTGCGAGCGGCCGAGCAACGCGCCTTCCAGCGCCGCCAGCGACCAGCCGGGACGCTTGGCACAAGGACCAGAGGAAAAAGAGGGGTTGCGAGGCCGAGTCTGCGGCTTCATGGCGCTATTCCTTCCAGAATAGATGCGACCCGTTGGGGGGCCGTGTCCCGCCGCGGAACTTAGACGTATTGCTGTATTGCGTCAATTGCTTCCCGCGCCGAAGTTGCAACCGCGTCACTCCGCCGCGCTGGCGTCGGTCTGATCGAGGAGAATGGCAGCGTCCCGCACAAGCTCAAGGCAACTTCCGTTTTTCATCAGTGTAATGCAGTGGTATACCAATCGAGGGAGGAGCGGCGTCTATGGTTCGATCGTGAGCAAAGATCGTCGCGGGATGGACGTACCGCACTGCCCGCGAGGTCGAGGGTTTGGTTAGAGAAAAAGCCGAGTCATTGAAGAGGGGAGGAGTACTCAATGGTTACCACCACGGTTCATGGGTCGCTCTCGGACGCGCAGCACGGCGCCGAGCTTCGCAAAGCGGTCATCGCCGCCACCGTCGGCACGACGATCGAATGGTATGACTTCTTCATCTATGGCACCGCGGCAGGCCTTGTCTTCGGCAAGCTTTACTTTCCCAACGAAGACCCCTTGACCGGTACCCTCGCGGCCTTCGGCACCTATTTCATCGGTTTCGTCGGGCGCCCGATCGGAGCGGCGATTTTCGGCCATTACGGCGACCGGATCGGCCGTAAGGCGACGTTGATCGCGACCTTGATGTGCATGGGCATCGCCACCTTTCTTATCGCTTTGGTACCGAGCTACGCCTCGATCGGCATTTGGGGCGCCGTCATCCTGACCGTGCTGCGCGTGATCCAAGGGATCGGCGTCGGCGGCGAATGGGGCGGCTCGGTGTTGATCTCGATGGAATGGGCGCGCTCTCACGGCAGCCGCGGATTGGTGGCGTCGTGGCCACAATTCGGTGTGCCCTCCGGGCTCTTCCTCTCGAACCTCGCGATATTGGCCTTCAGCGCCTGGTCCGGCGACCAGTTCCTGACCTGGGGATGGCGAATTCCCTTCCTGCTGAGTATCGTCTTGGTCGGCATCGGCCTTTGGGTTCGGCTTGGCATCCTCGAGACGCCCGTGTTCCAAAAGCTGGTGTCGGAGCAGAAAATCGAGCGCGCGCCGATTCTCGAGGTCATCGAGAAGCAGCCGCGGGAGATCATTCTCTCGGCCTTGCTGCGCATGGCAGAGCAGGCGCCGTTCTACATCTTCACCGCCTTCGTCTTCGCCTATGCGACCGGCACGCTGAAGATGTCGCGCGACTTCGTGCTCACCGCCGTCCTTACCGCCTCGCTGGTTTCGTTCATCTCCATCCCGTTGTCGGGGCATATCTCGGACCTCATCGGCCGGCGCAAGATGTATCTGATTGGTGCCGCGGTGACGGGTCTCTTCGGCTTCCTTTATTTCGGCATGCTGGACACGGCGATACCGTCGGCGGTGTTCATCGCCATCGTCCTCTCTCTCATCCCGCATGACATGCAGTACGGCCCGCAGGCGGCGCTGATCGCCGAGGCGTTCACGCCTCGCCTGCGCTACAGCGGTGCGTCGCTGGGCTACCAGTTCGCCTCGGTTATTGCCGGCGGCCCGGCACCCATCATCGCAACGGCGCTGTTCGCGGCCTACCATACGGGCTACGCGATTGCCATCTATATAGCGGGATGCGCGGTCATCAGCCTGGTCTCGGCGGCCTTCATGCCGGACTACACGGGAAAGGACATCTCCGCGGAGTACGACGCTGGCGCCTGAGCGGCGCTCAGCTCCTGCGTTGAGGAGGTGCATCGACGGAAGTGCATGAGATACCTTAACGAATAGGGCCGTTACCGAGCGGATACGTGGAGGTTCGCGAGGCGACGGCCTATAGCTCCTGCGCTTTTCCCGTCCCGAACAGAGCGCTCGCGACAGCGTGCAGCGGCAGATGCCGGCCAGCCCGCCTGCGTTGACACCGCCGCTCTTACAGCGGCATTTAATGCCCCGCTGGCTCAGTGGCGGCGGATGTAACGAGGTTTGCGGCCGATGATGCGGCTGATAAGGCAGATGACGAAGCAGGGGATGTGGAAGAAGGAGGGGATGCGAGTGACACCGGGGCCGACATAGCACCCGTTGATCATGAACTCGACGGTGATGCTCCCCGAGACCTTCCCGTTGGCGTCGGGCGCGGATTGCGAGAAGTCGCTGACGTGCAAGTCGAAGCTGACGAAACACGCGCCGTCGAGGTTAGGGGCAATGCCACCCGGTACGAACTCATCAACCGTAAAGCCCTCACTTCGAATACTTCCTGCTCCCGGGGGGCTGGCCCCCAGATTGAAGGAGAGGAGCAACTTCCCTGATGGATCGGGGGCCTGCGTTAATAGACCGACGAGTTTGGTGAACTCCGGCCCGCTCGACCTCGTGAAGGTTTGCCCGATGATACTGGGTGAGAGATTTTGCAGAACGAAGGCGAGCGGGTTGATGTTGAGAATTTGACCAGCGATCCCATCCGACAGATAGAAGTCAAGCGGGGGAATGAGTGGCCCGTAAGGTTGCGTCGAGACTTGAACCGATACTTGGCTGATGATCGGCATGGGCCTCTCCCGATGCGAGCGCGCCGATCAATGGTGCTGGCGAAAAAGTTTCATGTCCAGCCGCGGCATTCTCCCCGTCACGGCATTGGATATGCCCGCCACGGCGGACGCCTGCTCAGACGGGCGGGCGGAATAGCGTTCCTAGGGTTGAGACAGCGATCCGTCGTATCGACCTATCGGTGCCCTCCCTGCACGATGAAGGGAACCGCGCGAGGCGGGGCGAAGGTCACCTGCGGCGGTAGCGACGCGGGGAGCGCAGGAGGCTGGCCGGGTAGCGCCCCTGGCGGCGGAAATGCGACGGTGGTTGGGTTGAGTACCGGGAGCGGCGGGGTGAACGCGATCACAACATGGCTGCCGGCCATTGCCGCCGATGTTCCCAGCATGGCGAGCAAGAGTACCGCCACGCCTAAGTGCCGCCCGGCTTCGCTTTGCATTTTCGGCTCCATCTATGGCCCCGTCCGGGTTATTTAGGGAGCCGCGGCCGGTGGAGAAATCGGTATGACCACCCAACACGTATTTTCACCCCACGCGCCTTGACGTAAGCCGCCTCCTGCGCTGAGTTCCCCCGCGTGTCGGAGGAACCCAGCGGCCAGGAGACCGCGTGCGCCCGACATGGACTCCCTCGTCTTCGACATCCGCTTGGCGCTCAAGCACCACGCGCTCGGCACTGTCACGCGCAAATTCATTCGCTCACTCACCGAGACCGAACTCCACAACCTCTGTCGCGTCATTGCCGATCACCCGCGGCGCTGCAGATGGGCGCAGCTGCGCCTGAGCCGATAGCGACGACCGATCGGTATCCGCGCGGTCGGGCTTCGAGCTCGACGGCTTCTTCTCGACCACCTCGAGCTCAAAAAGCCCTTTGTGCGATTGATCTAGGCGCGCTGCATCCGTGCCCAGTCGACGGGGCCGCCGATTTTCAGGGGTGTTCCCGTTTCGGGCATCGGGTATTTGAGACCGGTGGCGCAGTTGAACAGAATGGCGCGCTCGCCCGGTTTGACCCTGCCACCCGCGACCGCCGCCTTATAGGCCGCGTAGGTCGCCGCGCCCTCAGGAGAGAGGAGGAGGCCCTCCGCGCCGGCCTCGCGCCAACCCTCCATGATCGCATCGTCATCGACCGCGATGGCAAAGCCGCCGGACTCGCGGACCGCGCGCAGGATCAGGAAATCGCCGACGGCTTGCGGGACCCGGATGCCCGCGGCGAAGGTGCGCGCGTCCTGCCAGCGCGGCGCGTGCTCGGCGCGCTCTTCCCAGGCCTTGACCATCGGTGCGCAGCCCGCCGCCTGCACCACGACCATGCGCGGCCGCTTCCTGCCGATCCAGCCCAATGCCTCCATCTCGGCAAAGGCCTTCCACATGCCGATGATGCCGGTGCCGCCGCCGGTCGGGTAGAAGATGACGTCCGGCAACTCCCAGCCGAGCTGCTCGGCGAGCTCGAGCCCCATCGTCTTCTTGCCCTCGATGCGATAGGGCTCGCGCAAGGTCGAGCAATTGAACCAGCCGACCGTTTTCTCGCCTTCGGCGACGAGCTTGCCGCAATCGTCGATGAGGCCGTCGACGAGGAAGACCTCGGCTCCCTGCATGGCGATCTCGCGCACGTTCACGGCTGGCGTGTCGTCGGGGCAGAACACCGTCGCCCTGATGCCGGCGCGGGCGCAATAGGCGGCCATGGCCGCTCCGGCATTGCCGTTGGTCGGCATCGCCATGTGCTGCACGCCGAGCTCTTTTGCCATCGACACGGCCAGCGCGAGGCCGCGCGCCTTGAACGAGCCGGTCGGCAGCCGCCCCTCGTCCTTGACCAAGAGTTCGCCGCTCCCGGAAAGGCGCGGCAGCGCGACGAGCGGCGTCACCACCTCGCCGAGCGCGACGACGTTTTCCGGCCGCCGCACCGGCAAGAGCTCGCGATACCGCCACAGCGACTGCGGTCGCGCGGCGAGGCCGGCGCGAGGCAGGGCGCGACGCATGCTGTCGAGATCGTAGCGCACGAGCAATGGCCGCCCGGCGCGCGACAGCCCGTGCAGCCGGTCGGCTTCGTAGCGCTCGCCCGTCATGCTGCATTCGAGATGGGTGACGAAGGTCGGCAGGTCGCCGCCGGTCCAAGCGTAGTCGGGCATCTGCAACTCCAGTCTACAGCACTGCTTCGGCGATGACGCGCATCGCCGCGGCGTCGGCGCCGTCCAAGCACAAGCGAGCCGACCCAATCATGTCTCTGCTCAGGGTGCAGGGACGCCCGGCCGCCTGCGTAAAAGATGCATCGACAGGAATGTCAGCACCTCCTCGCCCTTCTGGTTCTTGATGCGGTACGCGATGCGGAGAATGCCGCGATCGGGCTTCGAGCTCGACGGCTTCTTCTCGACCACCTCGAGGTCGGTGTGGAGCGTGTCGCCCGGGCGCACCGGCCGCAGCCAGCGCAGCTCGTCGAAACCGGGCGAGCCCATGCTCGACGCGCGAAATATGCCGGTGTCGATCACCGTGCGAAAGCCCAGGACGAGCGTCTGGAAGCCGCTGGCGATGAGCCCGCCATAGTTGCTCTCCCGCGCCGACTCGACATCGGTGTGAAAGGGCTGTGGGTCGTAGGCCATGGCGAAATCGATGATCATGCCCTCGGTCAGCGTCACGCCGCGCGTGGTGAAGCGCTCGCCCAAGGCGAAATCGTCGAAGTAGCGATCGCTCACGGCCGCCGGCTCAACCCAGCGAAGCGGCGATCGCCGCGCCGAGTTCGCGCGTCGAAGCCTTGCCCCCGAGATCGGGGGTCTTGGGCGCCGCGCGGTCGGCCAGCGCCGCGGCGATCGCCTTCTCGATCGCGTCCGCCGCGGCGGTCTCGCCGAAATGCGCCAGCATCATCGCGCCCGACCAGATCTGGCCGATCGGGTTGGCGATGCCCTTGCCGTAGATGTCGGGGGCCGAGCCGTGCACCGGCTCGAACATCGAGGGAAACTCGCGCTCGGGATTGATGTTGGCCGAGGGCGCGATGCCGATCGATCCCACCACCGCCGGGCCCAAATCGCTCAGGATATCGCCGAAGAGATTGGATCCGACGACGACGTCGAACCAGTCGGGGTTGCGCACGAAATGCGCGGTCAGAATGTCGATGTGGTACTGGTCCGTGCGGACTTGCGGATACTCCTTGCCGATCGCGGCGAAGCGCTCGTCCCAATAGGGCATGGTATGGATGATGCCGTTCGACTTCGTCGCCGAGGTGACGTGGCGCTTGCGCTTCATCGCGAGATCGAAGGCAAAGCGCATGATGCGGTCGCAGCCCTGGCGCGTGAAGACCGTCTGCTGCATCGCCATCTCGAGCGGCGTCCCGACATAGAGCCGGCCGCCGATCTCGGAATATTCGCCTTCGTTGTTCTCGCGCACGACATAGAAATCGATGTCGCCCGGCTTCCGGTCTTTGAGCGGCGAGTCGACGCCGGCGAGAAGGCGCACGGGGCGCAGATTGACATACTGCCGGAAGCCGCGGCGGATGGGGATCAGCAAGCCCCAAAGCGACACGTGATCGGGGACGCCGGGATACCCCACCGCGCCGAGAAAGACGCCCTGCATGCCCTTGATCTGCTCGAGCCCGTCGGGCGGCATCATCGTCCCGGTTTTGTCAAACCGCTCGCAGCTCCAGTCATATTCCCGCCAAGTCAGCGCGAAGCCGAAGCGCCGCGCCGCCGCCTCGAGCACGCGCATGCCCTCGGGCACGACTTCCTTGCCGATGCCGTCGCCGGCGATCACCGCGATCTCGTAGCTCCTGGCCACCCGACCCTCCCCGTTAAGCGCGGGCGACGATAGCGGGATCGGCGCGAGGCGGCCAGATCAGAGGATGATCGTGCCCTCGAGATAGAGCGCGCAGCTTCCCGCGAGGGTGACCCGGTCAGCGTTGAGGGCGCAGCGAAGCGCGCCGCCGCGGCGCGAGATTTGCCGCGCCTCGAGCCGGGTCTTGCCCAGCCGCTTCGACCAATACGGCGTGAGCAGGCAATGGGCCGATCCCGTCACCGGATCCTCGTCGATGCCGAAAGCCGGAGCGAAAAAGCGCGAGACGAAGTCGATGCCGTCCTGTCCCGGCGCGGTGACGAGGACGCTGGCGGCAGGCGCGCGCTTCAGCGCACCGAAATCAGGTTTGAGCGCCGCCACATCTTCCTCGCGCGCGAAGACGGCGAGGATGTGATGGCCTCGGCGATGCGTCTCGATCGGCGTCGCGCCAAGCGCGGCGGGGAGATCGGGCGGGAGCGGACAAGGCTCGGAGAGCCAGACGGGAAAGTCCATCGCCAAGCGCTCGCCCTCGCGCGTGACGGCGAGCATGCCGGAATGGAGCGTGCGAAAGCCGACGCGCGCCCGTCCCGGCTCGATGAGGCGCAAGATGACATAGGCCGAGGCGAGCGTCGCATGGCCGCAGAGCTCGACCTCGACGGCCGGCGTGAACCAGCGGAGCGCGTAGGTCTCGCCTTCGCGCACGAAGAAAGCGGTTTC
>DATJAV010000115.1:0-16767 GCA_035515835.1 Allostellaceae bacterium | reverse complement strand
GTGCTTTATTTTCCGAAATGGCTGGTGACGTTGATCCTGGCGATCTGTCTCGGCGGGGTAGTGCTCAGCATTCCCAATATGTTTCAGGCGACGACGGTTGAGACCTGGCCCAATTGGCTCCCCAAGAAGCAGGTGAGCCTTGGGCTCGATCTGCAGGGCGGCGTCTATTTGCTTTACGAAGTCAAGATGCGCTCGGTGCTGACGGAGCGGCTCAACGGGCTCGTCGACGATCTGCGCACCGAGCTCCGCGGCGCCAAGCCGTCGCCGATCGGCTATACCGGCCTCGGCGTCGACGGCGACCGCGCGGTGGTTACGCTGCGCGACCCCTCGCAGATCGACGAGGTCCGCGGCATCATTCGCCGCGTCAACGCCGATTTCGATATCACCGTCGGCGACGGCGGCGCGATCAGCCTCAAATACAACGACATCAAATGGCAGCAGCTGGAGCAACAGATCGTCGAGCAATCGATCGAGATCGTGCGTCGCCGCGTCGATGAGAGCGGCACGAAGGAGGCGACCGTCCAGCGCGAGGGCGATGACCGCATCGTCCTCGAGCTGCCAGGGTTGCGGAATCCGGACGAGGTCGAGCGGCTCCTCGGCCAGACCGCGAAGATGACCTTTCAGTTGGTCGACGAGAACGCCAATCCGGGGGACCGCGCGCATGTCCCGCCGGGCGACGAGATATTGCCCAGGGCCGACACGCACAGCGAGGCTGGCACCCCGATCGTTGTGCAGAAGCGGGTGATGGTGAGCGGCGAGAACTTGACCGACGCCCATGTCACCTTCCAGCAAGGGGCGCCGGTGGTGGCGTTTCGCTTCGACCAGGTGGGTGCCCGCCGCTTCGGCGACGTCACCAGCAAGAATATCGGGCACCTCTTCGCCATCGTGCTCGACGGCAAGGTGATCAGCGCGCCGGTGATCCGGAGCGCGATCACCGGCGGTCAGGGCGTCATCGAAGGCGGCTTCACGACGGAGAGCGCCAACGAGCTCGCCCTCCTGCTGCGCGCCGGCGCGCTGCCGGCACCGCTGGTCCCGTTGGAAAAGCGCACCGTCGGACCCGATCTCGGCGCCGATTCGATCCACGCCGGACCGCTCGCCACCACGGCGGGCGTCATCCTCGTGGTGGTGTTCATGGTCGTCTTCTACGGGCTCTTCGGGCTCTTCGCCGATGTCGCGCTCTTCTTCAACCTTTGCCTGATGCTGGCGAGCCTCACCTTGCTCGGCGCCACCTTGACCTTGCCGGGCATCGCCGGCATCGCGCTTACGTTGGGCATGGCGGTCGATGCCAATGTGCTGATCTACGAGCGCATCCGCGAGGAGTTGCGCGGCGGGCGTTCGCTCATCTCCTCGCTGCAAGCGGGCTTCGAGCGCGCCTTCGGCACCATCTTCGACAGCCATCTGACGACGCTCGTCGCTGGCTTCCTGATGTTCTTCCTGGGCTCCGGCCCGGTCAAAGGCTTTGCCGTGACGCTCAGCATCGGCGTCATCACCTCGCTCTTTTCCGCCATTTTGGTGACCCGCCTGCAAATCGTCGGCTGGCTGCGGCAGACAAAGCCGAAGACGATCCCCATCTGAAGAATATGAAGTTCCGCCCGCTCATCACCATTCGGCACATCCCCAACATCGATTTCATGGGGCTGCACAAACTGGGATTCCTGCTGTCCGGAATCCTGACCATCGGCTCCATCGTGCTGTTGCTGACGCAAGGCCTCAATTTCGGCATCGATTTCGCGGGCGGTACGCTGATCGAGGTGCGCACGCACGGCCCCGCCGATCTCGCCACCATGCGCAACACGCTGAACGGCCTCGGCCTCGGTGAGGTGTCGCTGCAGGGTTTCGGCAGCCCCGACGAGGTGCTGATCCGCGTCGCGCGCCAGCCGGGCGACGACCAGGCGCAGATGGCGGCCGTCACCAAGGTAGAGGCAGCGCTCGGCAACAGCGTCGAATACCGTCGCGAGGAAGTGGTCGGCCCCAAGGTGGGCAGCGAGCTGATCCATGCCGGCGTCCTCGCCACCGTGCTGGCGCTCGTCGCGATCGGGCTCTACGTCTGGCTGCGCTTCCAGTGGCAATTCGGCGTCGGCGCGATCCTCTCGACCCTGCACGACACGATCACCACCGTCGGGTTGTTCTCGCTGCTGCAGATCGAGTTCAACCTGACGACGCTGGCGGCGATCCTCACCATCGCCGGATATTCGGTGAACGACACCGTGGTGATCTACGACCGCGTGCGCGAGACCATGCGCAAATACAAGACCATGGATTTCCGGACCCTCATCAACAAGAGCCTCAACGAGACGCTGTCGCGCACCATCCTCACCGTCAGTACCGTGGCGCTGGTCGTGCTCGCCTTCCTCTATCTCGGCGGCGAGGCGTTGCGCGGCCTCAGCATCGCTATGCTCTGGGGGATCGTCATCGGCACATATTCCTCGCTCTTCATCGCCGCACCGCTCCTCTATTACGTGCGGCCGCCGCGCTCGAGCGGACTCGGCGCGGGTGCGGAGAGCGAAACCAGCAAGACCAAGGAGCTGGAACGGACGGCCTGAGATGGACGTAACGCCGATCATCCCCGCCGACCGGCAAGTCATCGACAGCTACGGCGCGAGCGGCTTCCATGTCAGCGGCGCCGCCTATGATGGCGCGATCCTGGTCTTTCCCGACCGTACCAAGCGCTGGGCGGTGAGCGCGATGAGCGAAGTCACCGCCGAGACCCTCCGGCCGGTCATCGAGCATGGCGACGTCGAGGTGCTGCTGCTCGGCTGCGGCCGGCGCATGCAGCCGGCACCGCCGGCGCTGCGGCAAGCGCTCCGTGCCGCCGGCATCGTCGTCGATACGATGGACACGGGCGCCGCCTGCCGCACCTACAACGTGCTTCTCGCCGAGGACCGCCGCGTCGCCGCGGCACTGTTGCCGGCGCGCTAAACGCCCTCAACGGCAATGAGGTCGCCGGTCGAATGCGCCTGGCGCAGCTTAATGAGCGGCTTATACTCCTCGGAGTGATACCAGCGCTTCAGCGCGTCCATGCTGGGAAATTCGAGCATGACCATGCGCTTGGGCGCCCAGTCCCCCTCGAGCGTCTCGCTGGCGCCGCCGCGCACCAGGAAGCGGCCGCCGTATTTGGCGACCGTCGCCGGCACGTCGCGGCGGTAGCCTTCGAGCGCCGCGAGGTCCTTCACATCGAGATCAACGATCACATAGGCGGTCATACCGGTTCCTCTCTCGGCGGTTAGTGCGCGGTGCCGAGATTCTTCGCCGCGAAATCCCAGTTGACGAGATGGTCGAGGAAGACCGCAATGAAATCCGCCCGGCGGTTCTGGTAGTCGAGATAATAGGCGTGCTCCCAGACGTCGCAGGTGAGCAGCGCGGTCTGGCCTTGCACCATCGGGTTGACGGCGTTGGCCGTCTTGGTGATGGCGAGCTTGCCGTGATCGAGCACGAGCCAGGCCCAGCCGCTGCCGAACTGGCCGACGCCTGCCGCCTTGAACTGTTCCTTGAATTTGTCGTAGTCGCCGAAGGTCTGCTCGATGCGTTTCAGCAGGTCGCCGCCGGGCTTGCCGCCGCCATGAGGTTTCATGCCGTTCCAGAAGAAAGTGTGGTTCCACACTTGGGCGGCGTTGTTGAAAATCGTCGTCTTGCTCTCGTCCGTGGCGGTGGCGCGGATGATCGCTTCCAGCGACTGGCTGGCGAGCGGCGAGCCTTCGACCAGCTTATTCAGCGTCGTCACATAAGTCTGGTGATGCTTGCCGTGGTGAAATTCGAGCGTGCGAGCCGACATGTGCGGCTCGAGGCTGTCCTTGGGAAAAGGAAGCGGGGGGAGTTCGAAGGCCATCTGTTACCTCGCGAGGAAAGGCGGAGCTTCGAAAGGGAACGGGGCATCGCGGCTCCGGTTCCCGGCGAAGCGTTTGATCGTCGGGAACGGTATCATAAAGCGCAGGTCGAGGGCGGACAACCCAGTGAACGCAACCCGAAAGAGCGTCATCGAACCGCGGATCGCGGTTGAGAGCGGCGTTGCGCGCCTGGTTCGCCGGCACGACCGCGACCGTTTCCTGAGCGCGCTCTTCGCTCCGCCCGAGCGGCGCGGCGAGCTCTTGGCGCTCTATGCTTTCAACCATGAGGTGGCAAAAACGCGCGAGGTGGTGAGCGAGCCCACGCTGGGTGAGATCCGTCTGCAATGGTGGCGCGACTGCATCGACGCGGTCTATGCGGGAAATGCACCGCGCCGACATGAAGTGCTGGAGCCGCTCGCCGCCGCGATACGCCGTCGTGGCCTCACCCCGGCGCATTTCGCGCGCCTCATCGAAGCGCGGCGCCGCGACCTCGGCGACGAGGCGCCGGCCTCGCTCGCCGCGCTCGAGGACTATGCCGAAGCCACTTCGGCGGGGCTGGTGTGGCTGGCGCTCGAGGTCCTGGGCGAGCGCGGCGAGGCGGCGATGGCGGCGGGCCGCGCGACCGGGATCGCCCAGGCGCTCATCGGTTTGCTGCGCGCCGTGCCGCTCCACGCCCGCGCCAAGCGGCTCTATCTGCCGCGCGACCTCACGGCTGCGGCGAGGCTTCGCGTCGAGCGCGATCTCTTCGAGTTGCGATCCTCGGCTGCCCTGCGCGCGGTGGTGCGCGAGATCGCCGCGGCCGCCGCCCGCCATCTAGCGACGGCGCGCGCGCTCCGCGGCGAAGCGCCGCGCGCGGCATTGCCGGCCCTGCTGCCGGCGGTCCTGGCAGAGGCGGACCTGAAACGCCTGGCGCGTGCCGGATATGATCCCTTTGCCGCGCGCATGGCCCGACCCGATCCTTGGCGTCCCTGGCGGCTGACCGTCGCCGCGCTCAAATCTCGCCTGGACGGACGCAGTGCGGCCTGCTAGTCGGCGACCCCATGACCCAGCAGCGCAATTCCTTTGGGCAGCCGATCGGCTTCCCGCTGCCGCAGTGGCAACCGCGTGCGCGGCCACCGCGCAGCGCGATGGCCGGGCGGTTCTGTCGCCTCGAGCCGCTCGATCCCGAGCGCCATGCGGCGGCGTTGCATGAGGGCAATCGCCAGGGCGACGGCCGCAACTTCACCTACCTCGCGGCTGGGCCCTTTGCCACGCTCGCGGATTATCGGTGCTGGATCGAGAAGACCTGTCTCGGCCAGGATCCGCTCTTCCATGCGATCATCGATCTGGCGTCGGGGCGGCCGGTCGGAGTTGCGGCTTATCTCCGGATCGAGCCGGCGGTCGGCGTGATCGAAGTCGGGCATATCAACTACTCGCCCCGGCTGCAGCACCACCCGGCGGCCACCGAGGCGATGTTTCTGATGATGCGGCGCGTCTTCGACGAGTTGGGCTATCGGCGCTACGAGTGGAAATGCGACAGCCTCAACGCGCCGTCGCGTGCCGCGGCGGAGCGGCTCGGCTTCCGCTACGAGGGCCTCTTCCGACAGGCGGCGGTCTACAAGGGACGCAACCGCGACACCGCGTGGTTCTCGATCCTCGACAGCGAATGGCCGGCGCTGCGAGGGGCCTTCGAGCGCTGGCTGGCGCCGGAGAATTTCGACGATGGGGGTCGGCAGCGACGCCGGTTGCAGGAGTTTCGGTAGCGCTGCAGGGCTATGGCGCGCCCCGTTCGGGCCAGCAAGAGAAGTCGTCACCCCGAGCTGGCGCGCGTAGCGCGCCTGTCGAAGGACGCGCCCCGCGCAGGCAGCGCGTTTGCCCCAAGCCACGCATCGAGATCGGCAAGCGCGCGCCGCGCCAGGAGCGGCTTGCGCTCGCCGCGGTTGCCGCGCGTCAGGGTGCCCTCGGGGAAGGGCGGGAAGAGGCCGAAATTAATGTTCATCGGCTGGAAGCTCCGGGCGTCGGCGCCGCCGGTGATATGGCCCAGGAGCGCGCCTAATGCCGTCGTCGCCGGCGGCGGCGCCAGCGCCGCGCCCTGCCGCTCGGCGGCGGCGAAGCGGCCGGCGAGAAGGCCGATGGCGGCGCTCTCGACATAGCCCTCGACGCCGGTGATCTGCCCGGCAAAGCGCAGCCGCGGCTCGGCTTTGAGGCGGAGGCGCGCGTCGAGCAGCTTGGGGCTGTTGAGAAAGGTGTTGCGGTGGAGTCCGCCAAGCCGCGCGAACTCGGCCTGCTCGAGGCCGGGGATGGTGCGGAAGATGCGCACCTGCTCGGCGTGCCGGAGCTTGGTCTGGAATCCGACGAGGTTGTAGAGCGTGCCCAGTGCATTGTCCTGCCGCAGCTGAACCACGGCATAGGGACCGCGAGGCTGGCGCGGATCGCGCAAGCCCACCGGCTTCATCGGACCCCAGCGCAAGGTGTCGACGCCGCGCGCCGCCATCACCTCGATCGGCAGGCAGCCCTCGAAATAGGGCGTGTCACGCTCCCAGTCGTGGAACTCGGCCTTGCCGCCGGCGACGAGCGCGGCGACGAAGGCCTCGTATTGCGGCTTCTCGAGCGCGCAGTTGATATAGTCGGCGCCGTCGCCTTTGCCGTAGCGAGATTGCAGCCACGCCTTCTCCATGTCGATGCTGTCGCGATGGACGATGGGCGCGATGGCGTCGAAGAAGGCGAGCGCATCTTCGCCGGTGCGGGCGCGGATCGCCTCGGCGAGCGCCGGCGAGGTGAGGGGACCGGTGGCGATGATGGCGCTGTCCCAATCCTCGGCCGGCAAGCCGGTGACTTCCGCGCGCCGGATGGAAATCAGCGGCTCCGCGCCAAGAGCGGCGCCGACTGCGGCCGAGAATCCCTCCCGGTCGACGGCGAGCGCGCCACCCGCCGGCACTCGATGGGCATCGGCGGCGCGCATGATGAGCGAGCCGCAACGCCGCATCTCCGCGTGCAGGAGGCCGACGGCGTTGTTCTCCGCATCGTCGGAGCGGAAGGAATTGGAGCAGACGAGCTCGGCGAAGCCGTCGGTGACATGCGCCGCGGTGCGGCGAAGCGGCCGCATCTCCACCAGTACGACGGCGACGCCGGCGCGCGCGAGCTGCCAAGCCGCCTCGCTGCCGGCGAGGCCGCCGCCAATAACGTGGACCGGGTCGTAGGTGCGCATCGCCCGACTATAGGAATGCCGGCGCAATTGGAAAGCTCAGAGTGGCCGGCACGCCGCCCGCTGTCGCGCTCGGCGAGGTAGGTGCCGGTGGGCTGATGAAATAGCAGCGCGGCGGCATTGCCGGCGGTGGCGTGTCGGAACTCAACCCGGATCAGGTCGCCATCGGCAAAGCCGAAGGTGTGGCCATGCAGAGGCACGAGCTCGGCGGTCGCCGCCTGGTCACGCGTGAAGGTGAGCCGGCCGGCAGGGTGGAGCGCGATTTTATAGGTGACGGGTCCCCGGCGGTAGACGCCCGTCAGGGGCTCGAGAAACGCGCGCGTCGTCATATGAGGCTCGGGGACACGCCGAAAAACGATCGGCGCCACGGCCGGCTCCAAGGGCGTCGCTAGGCTCTCGATGTCGCCGGTGACGCCCGTGCCGAACTGCACCGACATGTTTTCGAACCAAGCGGTGGGATCGGCGGCAATCTCGAACACGGCGTAATGGCGGTGGGCCAAAGCAAGATTGAGCCCCAACCCCCGCCAGTGGAGCTTGTCGCCGTCGGTCGTGATCCGCACGGTGCCGTAGGCGGGATGAGCGTAGTCATTGGCAAAGGCGGCCAGCGGGTGGCTGGGGGTCGTGCCGAGCCGCTGGGCGTCGGCGCGCGCCCGCGTGTCGTTGGGCCGAAGATCGCGAGCGGTGGCTCGGACACTGCGCAGCCGCTCCAGCCATGGTACCTTCTCCATAGCGAGGAGCCAGTCGAGCACAGTATTGGTCAGCGCGCCGGCCGTTGGGTCGTGCCCGTTGGTCAGGAGCATGACGCCGCTGCCGTGGTCCGGCAGCAACCGAAGATCGCAGTTGTAGCCGCTCCAGCCGCCGCCGTGATCGAGGCGCCGGACGCCGCGGTAACGCGCTACGCCAAAGCCAAAGCCGTAGTGCGCATCGCCGGCCTCGGCGAAATCGGAGCGGCCGACATAGACTTGGGGCGAGGTGAGCTCGGCGACCGCGCGAGGCGAGAGCCGCAATCTGCTCGCGCCTTCCGAAGGGGCGAGATGGAAACGCAGGTAGGCCGCCATCTCCGCGATCGAGGCGCAGATGCCGCCGGCAGCGTGCGTGTTGATGGGTCGCACCGGAATGCGCCGCTGCACCCCATCGGCGAAGAGGTGCGGCGCCGCGTAGTTCGGACCCTGCGCGACCATCTCCTCCAACGAAGTCGTGGCGCGCTTCATGCCCAGCGGCCGCAGGATACGGTCGCGGATGAAGCTCTCCCAACTTTCGCCGGCAACACGCTCGAGCACCATCCCCGCCACGAGATACATTAAGTTCTGATACTGGTAGGCGCTGCGGAACCGCTTGCTGAAATCGAGATGGCGCAGCGCCGCCACATCCCGGCGTTGTCGAGGTGACCGGACATATGCACCCAGTCGTGCCGTGGCATCCCGGCGCGGTGTGTGAGCAGGTCGCGTAGCGTCGCCTGCTCGGTCGCCACAGGATCACGAAGCTGGAATTCCGGCAGCAGCCTACGCACCGGGACATCCCAATCGAGTTCGCCCTGATCGACCAGCAGCGCGAGCCCGGTCGCAGTGAAGGACTTGGTCACGGAGCAGATCGGGAATAGTGTCTCCGTGTCGACCTCTACCCCAGCGTCTTGGTCACGCACGCCCCAGCAGCGCAGCAAGGCCGGCGCATCCCTCCGCACCACCGCCAGCGCCAGTCCGGGGATGTGGCATTCCGCCATGACCGCCGCGACGAGCGCATCGAGCTCCTCCGGCTCCCCTTCCAGCGGGTCGGTCATTCTCGTTCACTTTCGCAATTGAATGCGCGGTGATAGCAGACCGGCGGTGGTGCGCGCTACTGGCACATCGCTGATGGCGTCACGGCGGGCGTTGGCTCGGACGCGTGGGTGATAGATGGTGATGGCGAGGATCATGTCCACCGCCGCGCCGTCTTCGGCCAACGGCAGCAGCGGCAGGCGTTCCATCGACAGGAACTCTTTCGGCAGATGAAAGAGCGGCTGGCCGCGTCGATATCCCGACTGGCCATCGGACGCCGCGGCGAATTGCGGGTAGGTCTCCGACTCTAGGAAGAGCGGATGCGCTTCGTCGAGCCATTGTCCGGTCGGGTCGCGCCTCATCACGCGGACATGCTCGGTGCCGACGAGGCGGTGTCAGAAGCGCAAAGGCTCGCGTTGCACGTCGATGAGCCAGAGCCAAGGCAGCAGCCCGGGGATATGGATCGGGTCGAAGTGCTGTCGCCCTGGCAACCCGCCGCTGGGCGAGTGGATGCCGCGCCAATAGCTATAGAGAGCTCGAATTTTCGGCGCGCTCGTGGGAGGCGGTGTCGCGGGTCGCCTCTCTGATGTGCTTCTCATCCGCCATGTCACAGGGTACCGCATCTTGCGCCAGGGGTGGAGCGTTGACAGCACCATAGCCCAGCTTCTCAATTGCGCCATGAATGATGGCCCCGCGATTCCCGTCTTTGCCGATCCGCTGGCACGATGGCTCGTCATGGAGGCGTATCGAATCACCGACACCGAGCAGCTGGTCCGGGCGATGGGCGAGCAGCTGGTCGCTGCAGGTATCCCTCTCTATCGCCTCGCTTATTTCCAGTTGACGTTGCATCCTGAGCTCGCTGGCCGCCGCTATTCCTGGCGCCGCGGCAAGGGCGCCGAGATCGGCCCGGCGCCGCACGGGCTGCAGAAGCAGCAGCAGTATCTCGACAATCCGTTGCCGCTGGTCTTCGAGAAGCAGAAGACAATCCGCGCCCGGCTGGAGCAGACCGAGCCGCAAGCGCCGGTGTTGCGCGAGCTCAAAGCCGAGGGTGCCACCGACTATGTGGCGCTGCCGCTCGTTTTCTCGACCGGTCATGTCGATGCGCTGAGCGTCGTCTCGGACCGACCGGGCGGTTTCTCCACGCGCGATCTCGAGCGCATGTATCAGCTGCAATTCGCCTTCAGCCGCATTGTCGAGATCCATCGGCTCCGCGACATCGCCGTCAATCTGCTAGACGCCTATGTCGGGCGCGCCGCCGGGCAGCGCATTCTCGCCGGCGAGGTGAAGCGCGGCGACGGGCAATCGATCGAGGCGGTAATCTGGTATTGCGACCTGCGCGGCTTCACCCGGGCGTCGGACCGGCTGCCGCGCGATGCCATCATCGCGCTCCTCAACGACTATTTCGGCGTCATGGCCGAAACGGTGACGGCGGCGCGGGGCGAGATCCTGAAATTCATGGGCGATGCCATGCTGGCGATGTTCCCCGTTCCGGCCGCGACCGAGCGAGGCGCCGTAGCGCAGGCGGCGATTGACGCCGCGGGCGCGGCGGTGAAGGGCATTGCCGCGCTCAACCAACGACGCGCCGCGAGCGGCGACATCTCCGTGCGCTTCGGTCTCGCGCTCCATGTCGGCGAGGTGATGTTCGGCAATATCGGCGCCAGCGCCCGGCTCGACTTCACCGTGATCGGCCCCGCCGTCAATTATGCGGCGCGGCTCGAAAAGCTGACGGCGAGCCTGGAGCGGCCGGTGCTGGTCTCGTCGGCCTTGGCGGCGCTCTTGCCGTCAGCCGCGCTCGTGCCAGTGGGAAAGCACGCGCTCAAGGACATCGACGCGCCGCAGGCGGTCTACGCGCTGCCCGAGGAAAGGGGTGAGATGCGGCGCTCCAGCTGATGACGCGATTTCCTTCCTCGGGGTCCTCGGCGGAACCTCCGCGTCCTCTATCGTTAAACCTCTGACAGCCGGCTCAATTACGACGTCACGGCGTGCATTGTCCTTCGGTCTCGATCAGCTTCTGCATGCCCTGGCGCATGTCCGGCGTGAGGCTCGTCGGGTCGACCTGCTTGCCGGCGGCTACCAGCTCGTTGATGCGGCGCATCGCCGCGAGCGCGTTCGGCCGATCGGCCACGGCAATCTTCTGCGCGATGCACCCACAGATACGGTCGGCGTCGTGATCCTCGCCGAGCTTGCATTGCGCGATGAAGTCGTCATCGGCGAAGGCCGCGCTCGTGCCTGGCAGCAGCAGCGCAACCATCAGTATTCCCTGAAGCCTGGTCATTCCCGCCCTTTCCAAAGAGCTCGATTCTCACGCGCGTTTCTTCGCTCGCTTGACGCTCTCGCCGCCCCGCGCGAGATGCTCTTTGAGGTACTGCCCGGTATAGCTCGCCGCGACGGCAGCGATCTCCTCGGGTGTGCCCGAAGCGACGACGCGACCGCCGCCGGCGCCGCCCTCTGGGCCGAGATCGATGATCCAGTCGGCGGTTTTGATCACCTCGAGATTGTGCTCGATCACCAGCACCGTGTTGCCTTGCTCGACCAGCGCATGCAGCACGTCGAGGAGCTTGCGCACATCCTCGAAATGGAGGCCAGTGGTCGGCTCGTCGAGGATATAGAGGGTGCGGCCCGTGGCGCGGCGGGAAAGCTCCTTCGCCAGCTTGACCCGCTGCGCCTCGCCGCCCGAGAGCGTCGTCGCGGGCTGGCCGACATGGATATAGCCGAGCCCGACCCGCTGCAGCGTCGTCATCTTGTCGCGGATCGCCGGCACGGCGCGGAAGAACTCGGCGCCTTCCTCGACCGTCATGTCGAGGACGTCGGCGATGCTCTTGCCCTTGAAGGTGATCTCCAGCGTCTCGCGATTGTAGCGCTTGCCCTTGCAGACGTCGCATTGGACATAGACGTCGGGCAAGAAGTGCATCTCGATCTTGATGACGCCGTCGCCCTCACAGGCCTCGCAGCGCCCGCCCTTGACGTTGAAGGAGAAGCGCCCCGGTCCATAGCCCCGCGCCTTGGCCTCGGGCAGCCCGGCGAACCAGTCGCGGATGGGCGTGAAGGCGCCGGTATAGGTCGCGGGATTGGAGCGCGGCGTGCGGCCGATCGGCGACTGGTCGATGTCGACGATTTTGTCGAGATGCTCGGCGCCCTCGATCCGGTCGTGGAGCC
The DNA here is from genome assembly GCA_035515835.1 of Allostellaceae bacterium. Taxonomy (GTDB): domain Bacteria; phylum Pseudomonadota; class Alphaproteobacteria; order ATCC43930; family CGMCC-115725; genus DAHUYF01. The sequence continues at coordinate 4,849 of DATJAV010000115.1, read as the reverse complement.
CGGGATGCTCGCGCGCACCCATGAGGCGCCGCGCCAGCGCCTTGTAGAGCGTGTCGACGACCAGCGTCGACTTGCCGCCGCCGGAAACGCCGGTGACGCAGGTGAAGGTGCCGATGGGAATGTCGACGGCGATGTTCTGCAGGTTATTGTGGCGGGCGCCGACGACGCGGAGCATCTGTCCCAAATGGCCGCGCCGGCGCACCGCCGGCACCTCGATGCGCTTGGCGCCGGTCAGATATTGCGCGGTGATGCTGTCGGTACTGGCGAGGACCGTCTCGGGCTTCCCGGCGGCGACGACATGGCCGCCATGGATGCCGGCGGCCGGGCCCATGTCGATGAGGTAGTCGGCGTGGCGGATCGCGTCCTCGTCATGCTCGACGACGATGACGGTGTTGCCGAGATCGCGCAGTCGCTCGAGCGTCGCCAAGAGGCGCGCATTGTCGCGCTGGTGAAGCCCGATCGAAGGTTCGTCCAGCACATAGAGCACGCCGGTGAGCCCGGAGCCGATCTGCGAAGCGAGACGGATGCGCTGGCTTTCGCCGCCCGACAAGGTGCCGGAATTTCGCGCCAGCGTCAGGTATTCGAGCCCGACATTGCGCAGAAAGCCCAGGCGCTCGTTGATCTCCTTCAGGATGCGCTGGGCGATCTCGCGCTGCTTCTCGGTCAAATGCCGATCGAGCTCGCCGAACCAGGTGGCGGCATCGGCGATCGACATCTCCGAGACCTCGGAAATGTCGAGCCCGCGGATCTTCACCGCGAGCGCCTCGGGCTTGAGCCGCTTGCCGCGGCAGGCCTCGCACTCCGTCGTGTTCTGGAAGCGGCCCAGCTCCTCCTTGAGCCAGGCGCTGTCGGTGTCCTTCCAGCGCCGCTCCATATTGGGAACGACGCCCTCGAAGGGGCGGCTCGTGGTGTAGGCGCGCAGCCCGTCGTCGTATTTCATGGCGATGGCAGCGCCGTCCGAGCCGAAGAGAATGGCGCGCTGGACTTTATCCGGCAGGTCCCTCCAGGGCTCGTTGGTGCTGACCTTGTAATGACGGGCGAGGCTGTCGAGCGTCTGGGCATAATATTGCGAGCTCGAATTGGCCCAAGGCGCCACCGCGCCGTCGCGGATGCTCAAGCGCTCGTCGGGTACGACGAGCTCCGGATCGAAGAAGAGCTTGGTGCCGAGGCCGTCGCAAGTCGGGCAAGCGCCGAAGGGATTGTTGAAGGAGAAGAGCCGGGGCTCGATCTCGGGAATGGTGAAGCCCGAGACCGGGCAGGCGAATTTCGCGGAGAAGACCGTCTCCTCGTCGGTATCGGCGTTCTCGGCGATGGCGAGACCGTCGGCCAGGTTGAGCGCGGTCTCCAGGGATTCCGCCAGGCGATTGCCGAGATCCTCGCGCAGCACGACGCGGTCGACCACGACCGAGACGTCGTGCTTCAGCTTCTTGTTGAGGGCGGGCACGGCGTCGATCTCAAACATCTTGCCGTCGATCTTGACACGCTGGAAGCCGCGCTTTTGGAGATCGGCGAGCTCCTTCTTGTACTCGCCCTTGCGCCCCCGCACGATCGGCGCCAGGACATAGAGCCGCGTCCCCGGCTTCATCGTCATCAGGCGGTCGACCATCTGCGAGACGGTCTGACTCTCGATCGGCAGGCCGGTCGCTGGCGAGTAGGGGATGCCGATGCGCGCGAAGAGGAGCCGCATATAGTCGTAGATCTCGGTGACGGTGCCGACAGTCGAGCGCGGGTTCTTGGAGGTGGTCTTCTGCTCGATCGAGATCGCCGGCGACAGGCCCTCGATCGAATCGAGGTCGGGCTTCTGCATCAGCTCGAGGAACTGGCGGGCATAGGCGCTGAGGCTCTCGACATAGCGGCGCTGGCCCTCGGCATAGATCGTATCGAACGCAAGCGAGGACTTCCCCGACCCCGATAGGCCCGTGATCACGACGAGGCTGTCGCGCGGCATGTCCACGTCGATGTTTTTGAGATTATGCTCGCGTGCGCCGCGGATGCGGATGAATTGCATGGGGCCGGGCCGATGGGGCGATGAAAGGACTATAGCGTCGGGCACCGGAGCAAAGCCACCCCCGGCGTGAGCGGAGAGGCTTCGGCTCGGGCAAAGGCGTGAAAATAAATCAAGGCTTTGTCAGAATCCGTCAGCAGTCCTTGCGAGGTTGGCCGGCGCGAAACGAGGGCGGTCGCTACGCCGCCGGCTTGGTCTCGAGCGCGCTTGGACGGGCCATGAGACGGTCGCGCCACGCGGCGACGGCGGGCGGGGCCGTGATCTCCATCAGCGGCAGGAACTCGAGGAAGGGGACGTAGCAGAGATCGGCGAGGCTGAAGTGCTCGGCGACGAGGTAGCTCTTGCCGGCAAGCTGGCGGTCGAGAATGACGAAATGCTTCTCGATTTCCGTTTTGGCATCGGCGATCGCCGCCGCGTTCCAACGCTCCTTGGGCAGAAAGCGCTTGGGGAAGATGATGGTGCCGCTGTGCCGCGACATCTGCAGGTCGCAGAGCTTCATATGCATATCGACGAGCGCGCGACTGCGCTCATCGGCCGGCATCAAGGCCGGCGTCGGATGCGTCGCCTCGAGATAGCGCAGGATCGCCGTCGACTCGTAAAGGAGGAAGCCGTCTTCCTCGAGCGTCGGCACGCGCCCATAGGGATTGAGCGAAAGATAGGCGGGCTCGCGGTGCTTGCGCGCCGCCATGTCGACGACGACGAGCTCGCAGGGAATGCGCTTCTCGAGGAGCGCCATCCTGACCCGCCGCGAATATGTCGAGAACGGGTGGTAATGCAGCTTCATCATAGGCTTGGTCTCCTTTGTTCCGCCGTTGCCGGCGTTTGGCTCTCGTGCAGCGGCTCGCATTCGGCGCCTGGAGCGGCATGGAGCCGCAGCCTGCCACGCTCGCCCGTCTCGCGCGTCGTCCAGATCGCGTCGATCGTCTGGAGATCGTCCGCGAGATGGCCCTCATGGCTGCCATTGACGACGAAGCCGTCCTCGTCGATCGGGTCGAGCTCCCAGATGGTGACGGCAAGGCAGGGCACGCGCACGCTCATCCTGACGCGGATCGTCGTTATCCGCTCGCCGCTGTTGTAGACGCCGCAGCCTTCGGCCTCGACGGTGTCGCCGCTTACCGTTTTCACCGTGCGAAAGCTCATGACGACGGACTGAATCTCGGAACTGCCGTCCCATTTGAAACTGCCGGCATAGCTTCTCGGCAGGTCGTCGGCGACCGATCGCTCGGACGCTGCGGCCGAACGCGGTAACACGAGCAGCACGACAACGACAAGCAAAAGCGCCGCAGTCCAGTGCCTTCGCATCGTCACCTCGACCATGTCCCTCGCTGCCCGTCGTCGAGCGCGAGTGTAGCGCCCGGTGCGGCGGCGGCGCTACTCCGCCAGCGACCCCTTCGCCGGCGGATTTTAGCGCGCGGAGCGCCGGGGATATGCGCAGAGAGAGCGTGGAGGGTCCTCTGCGACCTCTGCGCATCCCCGGCGCCCTCTCTGCGTTAAATCTTATTTTCTTTCATCGGTCCGCGGCCGCGCCTCGCGCGGGATGAGCGCGAGCTCGCGCCTCTCGGCGCGGCGCAGCACCGCGATGGGCGCGGGCTTGCCGACGCGCTCCTCGGTCAGGAGCCGGTGAAGCTCATCGACGGTGCCGACGGGCTCGCCAGCGAATCCGACGATGATGTCGCCGGGGAGAAGGCCCGCGACGCGCGCCGCGCCGTCGGGCGCGGTGCTCTCGACGCGCACGCCGCTGTCGCGCGCCAAGTCGTGGAAACGGACGACGCGGCGCGGCAACATCAGGTTCTGGCCGGCAAGCCCGATATAGGAGCGCCGCACGCGCCCGTCGCGGATGAGCCGCGAGGCCACGAACTCCACCATGTTGGCCGAAATCGAGAAGCAGATGCCTTGCGCCATGGCGATGATCGCGGTGTTGATGCCGACGACCTCGCCGGCAGCGCTCACCAGCGGGCCGCCGGAATTGCCGGGGTTGAGGGCGGCGTCAGTCTGGATGACGCTGTCGATGAGCCGGCCGGAGCGGGCGCGCAGGCTCCGACCGAGCGCGCTCACCACGCCCGCCGTCACGGTCGCCTGGAAGCCGAAGGGATTGCCGATGGCGACGACCAGCTGCCCGACGCGGAGCCGCCGCGCATCGCCGAGGCGGGCGAAAGCGGGTGCCTCGCCGGCCAGCCGAAGGACGGCGAGATCGGTGTCGGGATCATCGCCGACGAGGCTCGCCGCGAGAGTCCGGCCGTCGGGGAAGGTGGCCTCCAGCCGCTTGGCGCCGCTTGCCACGTGGCTGTTGGTGAGGACATAGCCGTCGGGCGTGAAGACGACCCCAGAGCCGGCGCCGCCGCGGCCATTGCCGGCCTCGACCTGGAGGTGCAACACGGCGGGACCGACAGTCTCGGCCGCGCCCACGACGGCGCGGGAGTAGGCATCGAGGATAGCCGACTCGTCCGGCGCGCCCGCGGCGCGGCCGTTGCTTTCGTTCTCATTATGTTCTAGAGTGCTGATGGGCGTCAGGGCGTTCATCGTGATGTCCATTTGGGGCCATTCTGGGCTTGGCGCCGTGGATCGGCGCAAAGCGGGCCTATAGATGGGCGGCCGAGGGGCGTGCGCCTAGATGTGGTGAGAGCGGCCGTTGCGCTGATGCGGCGGCGGGTTAAGATGAGCCCGCGCGGCGCGCCAGAGCCGGCTACTCCAGAGATCATGGGAAGGCAGGCAGCAGCATGGCCGGAAGCGTCAACAAAGTCATCCTCGTCGGCAATCTCGGACGGGATCCCGAAATCCGATCCACCCAGGACGGATTGCGCATCGCCAATCTCTCGCTGGCGACATCGGAGAGCTGGCGCGACA
>DATJAV010000114.1:0-5274 GCA_035515835.1 Allostellaceae bacterium | reverse complement strand
ACGAGTATCCGCTGCGCCTCGAGCATTGCCCGCGCAGCCAAACCGGCAGCTATTTCGGCGTGAGCCCGGCGGGCGGCCTCGGCTGGGGCTTCGGCGCGGCACTCGGCGCCAAGCTCGCCGCGCCCGACCGGCTGGTGGCGGCGACGCTCGGCGACGGCGCCTATGTCTTCGCTAATCCCACCGCCTGCCACTGGGTCGCCGCCGCCGACCAGCTGCCGATCCTGCTCGTCGTCTTCAACAACGGGCTCTATGGCGCGGTGCGCAATGCGACGCTCGATCTCTACAAGGACGGCGTCGCCGCCCGCGACGGCGCTCGCCTCCTCGCCGATCTCGGCCCCAGCCCCGCCTACGAGATGCTGGCGCAGGCGAGCGGCGGCTTCGGCATCAAGGTCGAGACCCCGCAAGCGCTGCTGCCGGCGCTACGACAAGCCGTGGACGTGGTGACGCGCGAGAAGCGCCAGGCGCTGGTCAATGTGATTTGCCGGTATTAGCGCGGGGGGTCAACACCAATAAAGCGCGGGCCGCGGCGACGGCCTCTCGCGCATCCCCCTGCCGCCGCACCTGTCCCAAGGTGCTTCCTGACGCATAGCAGGTTCCCAGTCGGCAAAACCCTTTCGCTGCCCAGCCCTCACCCCCTAGTCTCGCAGCTGAAGCCATTCGGTCACGGGAGGAGAAGATGAGCCAAGTCGACGGCGCCACCCTGATAGCGAGAAGCCTCAAACAGCAGGGTATCAATCACCTATTCGGAGTTGTCGGGTTTCCGATCACCCCGATCGCTGCAGCCGCGCAGAAGGAAGGCGTTGCCTATATCGGCATGCGCAACGAGCAGGCCGCCTCCTACGCGGCACAGGCCTATGGTTATCTGACCGGCCGCCCGGGCGCGTGCGTCGTCGTCACCGGCCCGGGGGTGGTGCACGGTCTCGCCGGCCTCGCCAATGCCCAGCAGAATTGCTGGCCGATGATCCTCCTTGGCGGCGCCTCGGAGACCTATCGCGGCGGCATGGGCGCTTTCCAGGAGGAGCGCCAAGTGCTGATCGCCTCGCCGTTCTGCAAATTCGCACACGGCATCGAGAGCGTCCAGCGCATCCCTTATTACGTGGAAATGGCGACGCGGAGCGCGATTTATGGCCGCCCCGGCGCCACATATCTCGACGTGCCCGACGACATCATCACCGGCACATGCGACCTCGACAAGGTCGTGCCGGTCGAGCGCGCGCCCGACCCGCCGCGCATGGTGGCGCCGATGGAGAACATCGAGGCGGCGCTGAACCTGCTCGAGCGGGCCGAGCGGCCGCTCGTTCTCGTCGGCAAGGGCATGGCCTGGTCGCGCGCCGAGGACGAAGTCCGCGGCTTCATCGAGCGCACGCAACTGCCGTTCCTGCGGTCGCCGATGGGCAAGGGCGTGATGCCGGACGACCATCCGCTGTCGGTCGCCGCGGCGCGCACGCTGGCGCTGCAGAACGCTGACGTCGTCTTTCTGATGGGCGCGCGGCTCAACTGGATCTTTCATTTCGGCCAGGCGCCGCGCTATGCGAAGGACGTCAAGGTCATCCAGCTCGACATCGCGCCCGAGGAGATCGGCCACAACAAAGCGACGGAAGTAGCGCTGGTCGGCGATGGCAAGGCCATCGTCAGGCAGCTCAACCAGGCGCTCAGCGGCCGCCAGTGGTTCCACCCGAAGGACACCCCGTGGCGGCGCATGATCGCCCAGAAGGCGGCCGAGAACGCGGCGCAGCTCCGCACGCAAATCCAGGACGACGCCGCGCCGGCCAACTATTACCGCGCCTTGCGCGACGTCGCCGCCTGGATGCCGAAGGACGCGATCCTCAGCGCCGAGGGCGCCGGGACCATGGATATCGGCCTCACCCAATTGCCGAGCCTCAACGCCCGCTCCTGCCTCAATGCCGGTACCTACGGCACGATGGGGGTCGGCCTCGGCCAGGCCATCGCCGCCTGCGTCGCCGATCCCGGCCGACCGGTCGTCCACCTCTCTGGCGATTCCGCGATCGGCTTTTCGGGCATGGAGATGGAGACGCTTGTGCGCTACAACTTCCCGGTCAAGGTCGTCGTCTTGAACAATGGCGGCATCGGTCCCGGCATGCCGGCGATCCCGGACAACCCGATGTTCAAGCTGGCGCCCAACGCTCTGATCTACGGCGCCCGCTACGACCGGGTGATGGAGGCCTTCGGCGGCAAGGGCTTCTTCATCGAGGACCCGAAGGATCTGCGCGGCGCCCTCGACGAAGCGATGAACTTCCGCGGCCCCGCCCTCGTCAACGTGGTGATCTCGCAGGGCTCCGCCCGCAAGCCACAGCAGTTCCGCTGGCACAGCTGATGCCGTGACGGTTCGAGGGCCGCGCCACTCGCCGCGCGGCCCTTTGCCGATCGCCGGTGTTGGCGCGACCATCATGATCACCGTTCACCATCTCAATAACTCGCGCTCGCAGCGCATGCTGTGGCTCCTCGAAGAGCTCGGCGTTCCCTATGAGGTCCAGCGCTATCAGCGCGACGCGCAGACCATGCTGGCGCCGGCGGCGCTGAAGGCCGTGCACCCCTTGGGCAAGTCGCCGGTGATCAGCGATGACGGGACGACGGTGGCGGAATCGGGCGCCATCATTGAGTACATCGTCGAGCGCTACGGCCAAGGGCGGCTCGCGCCCACGCCTGGGACGCCGGAGCGGCTGCGGTATATCTATTGGCTCCACTATGCCGAGGGCTCGGCAATGCCGCCCTTGGTGATGAAGCTCATTTTCACGCGACTGAAGAGCGCACCGATGCCGTTCTTCGTCCGGCCGATCGCGCGCAGCATCGCCGACCGTGCCTTGACGGGCTTCGTCGAGCCGCAGATCAAGCTTCATCTCGATTATCTCGAGGGAGAGCTCGGCAAAAGCCCCTGGTTCGCCGGTCCCGACTTCAGCGCGGCCGATGTGCAGATGAGCTTCCCACTCGAAGCGGCCGCGGCCCGCGGCGGGCTCGACGCCGCGCGTCCCAAGCTCATGGATTTCCTCGGCCGCATCCACGCGCGGCCCGCCTATCAGCGCGCTCTCGAGAAGGGCGGACGATATGAGCTGATGCGCTAGGGCGATCGGCACGCATCACAGCGGGATCGCCAGCAGCGTGTCGATGCGGCGGCTGTCGAGAATGACCAGCTTCTCGGCAAAGAGCGGCCCGGGGCCGCGGAGGTCGACGCGGTCGAGGTAGCGGCCGGTGCTGAAGAGCATGGTCGCGCCGTCGTGCATGATGCGCGCCACCATGTAGTTGGACTGCGCGATCACCAAGCCGTCCTCTTCGCCGAGGATGAGCGTCGAGGAGACGAGGTGACGATAGCGTTGTCCCTCATAGATATTGGCTTGGCGAAGCGCCGCGACGCGGTCCTGCAGCATTGCTTGCGAATCGGCGAAGAAGATCCCGAGCGGCAGGCCTTGCTCGTAATTCTCGCTGGTGATGATCTGGTAGCGGCAGCGCTCCGTGAAATAGCCGGGCCACTCCTCGAGCCGGTCAGCGTCGATGCTGGCGACATAGCGCGCCAGCAGCCGCTCGACGTCGCGCTCCGTGGCGATGTCGGCGGGCATCAGACACCCATCAGCCGGCGATAGACCTGCCAGAAGCCGCGCACGGAGGTCTCGGTCGCACGCGTCGTCTCAGAACCGACTCCGCGTCCACCCATCTCGACCACCGCGGCACCCTCCTCGCCGCCCGGAAGCGCGCGCTGGATGAAGCCGCCGACGGCGCCGTCCTCCATCGAGATGTAGCCGCCCGGCCCGACCAGATTCGACTGCTTCTGGCGGATCGCCAGCATCGCCCCATCGTCGTCGGCGTAACCCAGATACGTCCAGAAGAGCTCGGTCTCGCCGACCCCGCGCGGCACGATCTGGCGCACGGCGAGGCTGTTCTGGATCTGCTGCACGACGAAGGCGGGAAAGACCGTCAGGATCTGGAGCGTGATGCCGTCGCCGAATTCGTCGACGCCGTCGAGCAGCGAGGGATCGGCGAGCCGGTAGTCCCTGCGCTTGGCGCGGAGATCGGTGGCGTCGTATTCGGCGCTGGGCTTGTCGGTGGCGCGCTTCGAATAGCTGACGTGGTGGCCGCCGCTGTCATCGACGATGATGCCGCCCTCTTGCGAGAGCCGATTGACGCGGAAGGTGGTGAAGAAGGCGTGCAAGAGACTGGCGTGATAGGAGTCCTTGTTGTTCTCGACATAGACCTTCCAGTTGTTGGGCAGCATCTGGCTGTTGTAGCCCAGCACCTTCACGGGCTTCCGCATGACGCGGCGGATGCGCTCGGCGATGGCGGGACCGAGATAGGTTTCGACGGGCGGGGTCGCGTCGGAAAAGGTGCCGAAGACGATGCCGGCGAAGCTCTCGACCCGCAACGTTCGAAGATTGTGCTTGCTGCGCTCGAAATCGGCGGGCATCCCGCCTTGGCGATTGACCCCGCGCTGGAAGGTAACGCCGGTGAGCCTGCCGCGAAGATCGTAGGTCCAATTGTGATAGACGCAGCTGATCTCGCGGCCGTGGCCGCCGCGCGCGAAGCAGAGGAGCGCGCCGCGATGGGCGCAGCGGTTCTCGAAGGCAGCGAGCGTGCCGGCGAGATCGCGGGCGACGATGACGGGCATGTCGCCGACAAAGGTCGCGCGATAGTCGCCGGGCTGCGGCAGCTCCGCCTCGAGGCAAAGGAAATTCCACACCGGCCCTTGGAAGATGCGGGCGCGTTCCTCGGCGTAGACGTCGGCGCGGCTGTAGATGGGATAGGGTACCCGCGTCAGCCCCTCGCGCGGCCAGGCGAGATCGAGTGCGTTGCGCATCGCCGGTTGCTCCTCGCTGCGGGCACGAGCTTAGAGCAGATTTCCTTGGGGTGGAATTGACTTCCTTTGACTGCGCGAAGAGGGCGAGGAAGAGAAAGAAGAACATTCATCGAGGGACCGGAGCGGCTCGCCGAACGTCCGTTGGCGCCGGCCTCAATCGCCCCGGTCGCGACTGAAGTCGAAGGTGGCGAGCGTCTCGTAGGGGCTGCTCGATTGCTCGAAGATTTCCGGATGGCGGAGCGCGTGGACGGCGTCGTAGTAGCCGGTCCGCCAGTGCTCCTCCATCGAGCGGCGCGAGAACTCGTAGTCCTTCGAATCGCCTTCGTAACCCTTTGCCCGATAGATCAGCTGCACGATGTTGGCAGCGTGCCGGTCCGCCGCCGCGCTTAGGAGTTTCACGTCTTCGCGCTGCTTCATTTCCTCGGGCAGCTCGTCAAGGAGCACGGCCAGCATGTTTCGCAGCTTTGCCA
>DATJAV010000113.1:0-11392 GCA_035515835.1 Allostellaceae bacterium | reverse complement strand
CGACTGGGTCGAGACCTATATCTTCCAGTCCGACAAGTGCTTCGCCTCGTTTGCGGTGAAGACCGCGTCGTGAGCGCCAGCCGGCTTGTCGTGATCGCGGTGGGCCTTGCGTCGCTGTCGGCCTGCAGCACCGCTCCCTCGGAGTCGGTTGTCATATCGCCGCCGCCCTCCGACAAGGCGCGTCTCTACGTCTACCGAGACGCCACCATCTATGGCTCGCAAGTCTGGACGGAGGTGTCGCTCGATCGCGCGCCGCTCGGCAGCTCGGTGCCTGGCACCGTCTTCTACCGCGACGTGGCACCCGGCACCTATGAGGTCGAGGTGCGGAGCGACAATCTCTACCCCGACCAATTCAAGACGGTGACGCTTGCGCCCGGCAGCGTCAGCTTCGTCAAGATCGAGGAGCAGCCGTCCTGGGGCAAGTCGGCCTTCGGCTTCAAGGGCACGACCTTCGTCGTGGTGATCATCGCTCCCGCGATCGGCAAAGCCGAGACCGGCGTGCTCCGCCTCGTTCCGGGCTGATAGGCGAGAAGCACCCGCCCCTAGGCCTAGTTCGATGAGATCGAGAAGGGCAGCGGCGACCGAAGATAGGGCTTTATCCTCGTCCACGGAATGGTGGCCGCGACAGCCCGGCAACAGCTCGGAGCGCCGTCGACGACGAAGCGGATGACGAGCGCTTGCTCGCCGATGAGCCAATGACGGGGGTCGCTGACCTCATCGACGATGTCCGACGGTTCCCACCGCTGCGCCACGTCGTCACGGCGGTCGCGCCGGGTCTCCTCGAGCACCAGCCCCGCCAGGGCGTCTTGCCAGGCCTGGCGGGTGTCGAACACGTCCTCGGCACGCAACGCCCGGCCTTCGCCGAGGAGCCAGGTGATGCCCTCGTCGTCCGAAGTACCGTGCGCGCCATGGGCGAAGTCCTCTATATGAAGTCCTCTATATAGAGCCACAGCGAGATCATCCCCGGCGAGACGCTGCCGAGCTCATAGTCGACCGAGAGGTCGAAGTCGTCGTCCGCGCTGTCGGAGGCGGTCGCCGACGCGCTCGCCAGCGCCTTGCCTTCGTGCTCGTGCTCGGCGATGAGCTTGTTCCAGGCTTCCTCGCTCGCGTCGCGCGGCTGGTCGATCTGCGGGAAGGAGACGGTTGTCTTGTTGAAGGGGAAGACGGCGGTTTCAGGCAAATAGGACGTCGCGGCCGAGAAGCTGTCGACGCGCCGCATCACCAAGCCGCCGCGCCGTATCACCGCGGCATCGACCTGCTTTTGGCGCTGCGCATATTGGTCCCTGAGGCAATCGCGGCGCGATTGGCCGCCGGGCGGATTACCGCCGATCCAGCATACGGTTGGCGTGAAGCTGAGCCATTGGCGCTGGCCGCGGCGGAGCGCCTCGCGTCCGTCCTCCGAGAGGGCGTCGAGCGCGCGCTTGTAGGCGGCGGCGAGCGCCTCGTCGGCGCGCGAGAGCATGGGATCGCCACAGATCGCTCGCGGGGGTTTGCCGGCGCAGCGCAGTTAGAAACTCGCGGCATCGACGATCGGGGAGAACATGGGAATGGCGAGGACAGCAACGAGCACATCCCACCGGCGGAGCCTTCCCCGGCCTTGCGGCGGCGCCGGCTGAACGTGCTTCGGATGCATGAACGCCGCTCCTCGGCCGACCCTGTGGAGAGAGCAGGATAGTCGACGGCAGTGCAGCGGGGGAGATGAAAGGTTTGACCGACGGCAGCCATCCGCGGCGTCAGGCGCTCAGGCCGCGCGTGCGGCTTGGCGGAAGCTGACGAGCCGTTGCGCGCTCTCGTCCCAAAGTGCGAGGTGCGCGGTTTTGAGGCTGCCCCAGAGCGTCACGCGCTTCACGCCTTGCCGCAGCTCGAGATTCTCCTCGAAGCAGGCGCGGAGGCGATAGTTGGGTATCCGGCTGGCGAGATGATGGATGTGGTGGAAGCCGATCGAGCCGGTGAACCAGTGGAGGAGACGCGGCAGATCGTAGAATGAGCTGCCCTCGAACGCGGCGGTATGGAAATCCCAGAGCGCGGCAGGGCGCCAATAGGTGTCCTGGAATTGGTGCTGGATATAGAAGAGCCAGACGCCGATCGCGCTGGCCACGAGAAGCACGGTCCCCCAGCCGGCCAGAAAGGCGATCGGTCCGACGAGAAGCGTCATGCCGACGCAGAGCGCCGCCGCAGCGGCATTCGTGCCGAGAACGCTGAGCCAGCCGCGGCGATCGCGCTCGCGGCTGGTGAGCGGGACGCGATAGCGCACCAGGACGTAGATCGGGCCGAGAACGAACAGCACCAGCGGATGGCGATAAAGACGATAAGTAAGCCGCCCCCAGTAGGAGCGCGCGCGATATTCGGCGACGGTGAGCGTCGTCACATCGCCGGTGCCGCGCCGGCCGAGATCGCCGCAGGTGGCGTGATGAACGGCGTGATCGCGCCGCCACGCCGCATAGGGCATCATCGTAACGACGCCGAGCGTCCGGCCGATCGCGTCGTTGAGCCAGCCCGACCGGAAATAAGAGCCGTGCCCGCAATCATGCTGAATGATGAAGAGGCGGACGATGAAGAGCGCCGCCGGCAGCGCCAAGACGAGCGCCGGCCAGAAGCCCATGGCGAGGCCCCAAAGGAGCGCGGCCGAGCTCGCGACGAGCAGCGCCAGCGTGATGAGGAGCTGGCCCGCGGCGCGCGCGGCGTCAGGCTTGGCATAAGGCGCAAGGAGCTTCCGCCACGCCTTGGCAGGCGAGCTGCAGTCGGGCCGCGTAACGGCAAGAGGTGAGGGGCTGGTCAAGCGCCGCCGACAATAACGAGCGGAAATTAAGAAAACGAGAAGAAAGCCGACTTCTTGTCGCGCCTCAAGCGGGTTTGATGTTCGCCGCCGACGTCTTGCCTGCCGGGGGGCGTGATCGGGCGCTCAGTGAGCGAGCGAGGGAGGGCAGCCGGAACCGCCGGAGGCGATGATCCACCATGACGCTCCGTCTCGGCGGACGAGCGCAGGCTAGGCGGCGTCGCAGTCGACCGGGGCGGTCGCGGCGCGCTCCCCGGGCGCTCTCATCCCCATGAGATGCCGGAGGGCCTCGCGGCCGCGCGAGAGGCGCGAGCGCACCGTCCCGACAGGGATCTGCAGCACCATTGCCACTTCCTCGTAGCGCATGCCTTCGAGGCCGACGAGCAGCAGCACTTGGCGTTGTTCTTCGGCGAGCTGCGCCATGGCGCGGTCGAGGTCGCGCAGCTGGAGCGATGCTCCCTGCGCCGCGGGCGCGGTCAGCAGCGGCGCCGCATCCTCGACCGGCACCGCCACGCCCTCGCGCATGGCGCGGCGCACGTCGTTGACATGCTGGTTGTGGAGGATCGTGAAGAGCCAGGCGCGCAGATCGGTGCCGGGCTCCCAGAGATGCGACTTAGCCAGCGCCCGCATGAGCGAGTTCTGCACCAAATCGTCGGCGCGGGTCGCATCGCGCGTCAAAGCCCTGGCGTAGCGGCGCAGCCGCGGAATTTGCTCCTCTATCTGGCGGCAGAATTCGCTCATCGGTTCCGTCCCTCGCGCTGTTGTCTTTCGCATCAGTCCTGGCGCTTTTAAGAACGAGATGCCCCGGCAGATCGTCGATGTTTTTGTGTAAAATGTTGTAACGCTTTGTCAAAATCCTCGTCGATCCGAGAACAAATTCGAACAAGTATTGACGTGGCCAAGTCTTCGCGGCCGTCTCCCGACGCGGGTTTCAGTCGTCCGCTCTACTAGCGCCGTTGGCGGGTCGAGCGCTCGTATCGGTTGGCCGCCGAGAAGGACCATCACCCGACCGAAGATGAGCCCAGGCCGGCCCCGCCCTTGTCGGCCGGTGCCGGTCCGCCATAGTCTCTTCCGACCGCGTTCGGCACGAGCCACGCGATCGATGGGGAGCCGGAAGCTGCGCGCACGGCAGGAGGACGCCATGGCGTTTAACGCACGCACTGGATTGATCACGCTATCGCTCATCGCCGCGGTGCTGGTCCCGGCCGCTCTCCCCGCCGAGGCTCTGGCGCAGGGCGGGGGCTGCGTGCTGGTCCCCGACAAGCACCATCCCGACGATCGCGTCCTCCGCTGTGGCCGCGATCTTACGGTGCGGCCCGCCGCGGGGACGGCCTATCATCCGCTCGACCGAGGCGAGCCGGGTCCGCCAGCGGCCGTGCAGCTCGACTTTGGCGATCTCCTTATCGAGTTTCGCCACAGTAAGGGGCAGCGCGATTTCCAGATCCTGACCCCCGAGGCGATCGCCTCGGTGCGTGGCACGCGCTGGGCGGTCGAGCGGATGCCGGGACGAACCTCAGTTCTTGTGTTGCGCGGCGCGGTCGCGGTGACGCGCGCCGGAGCCGACGCCGGTGCCCCGGTGGTGCTGCGGCGAGGCGAGGGGGTCGATGTCGACGCCGGCGATGCGCCGCTTCAGGTCAAGCGTTGGAAGCGTGAACGGGTCAAGGCGCTGCTCGCTCTCTTCCCGCCATGATCGCCGCCGGGCGATTTCGGGCGGCAGCGACACTGACTTTGCTCTTCGTCGTGCTGGGCGCTGCATCGGGTACGTTTCTCGGCGCCCGCCACATTGCCGGCCTGGCATCGCCGCTCGATCGCCTCGAGATGCTGTCGCTCGATTGGCGCTATCTGCTGGCCGGAAGCCGCGCCGCGCCGCGCGGCGTCGTCATCGTCGCGATCGACGACGCGACGATCAAGCGGGCCGGCTCCTTTCCGCTGCCACGCGGCGTTCTGGCACGAATCGTGCGCGCTCTCGCCGCTGCCGATCCGCAGGTCGTCGCCGTCGACATTCTCCTGGTCGATGCCGGCGCGCCGCAGCAGGACGCGGAGCTGGCGGCGGCGCTCCGCTCGACCAAGAGCGTGATCGCCGCGGGCGCCTCGTTCGAGGCCGAGGGCGCGCCGGCGGCGGCGCCGAGCGACGGTCCGCTGCCCCGGCCGCGTCGAATTCTCTGGCCGCGCGAGGAATTCGCCCGTTCGGCGCAGGTCGGCATCACCAACGTTTCGACCGATCGCTCCGGTGTGCCGCGCTACGCGCCGCTCCTCTTCGACGGCGGCGGCGGCACCGTCGTTCGGTCCTTCGTGCTTGCGGCCGCCGCCGTTGCGCAGAGCACGGAGCCGGTGCTGAGCAAGCGCGAGCGCGCGTTGCGCCTGGGGGGACGGCTGGTCGACACGGATCTCGGCTACAACTTGCCGCTCCACTATTACGGCCCGCGCGGCCGCGTCCAGACCATCAGCGCGCTGTGGGCGCTGGACGGCGACCTCGATGCCGAGGACGTGCGCGGGCAGGTCGTCGTGCTCGGCTTCGGCGCCATGACGGCGGGCGACAGTTTCGCCACGCCCTTCGATCGCACGATGCCCGGCGTCGAGGTCCTGGCGACCGGCATCAGCAACCTGCTTGCCGGCGATGCCTTGATCCGCGACGACGCGACGCGGCGGATCGACGCGGCGGCCGCGGTCCTGTTGCCGATCGGCATGGTTCTGCTGCTGGCGGCGCGGCGCATTCCGCTGGGAGCGGCGCTGGCGCTTCTCCTCTTCGCATTGTGGGCGGCCGCCGTCCATCTCGCCTTTCTGCGCGGCTATTGGCTGAGCTTTGCCCTTCCGGCGGCGGCTTCGCTGCCGATCGCCGCGGCCTATGGCGTCGCGCGACTCTCCCTCGAGCAGCGCGCCGCGGGCCGCTTGCGCGCCGAGGGTGACGCCTTGCGCCGCTTCCAACCCCCCGGTCTTGTCGCGCGGCTCGCCCGCGATCCGCGATTTCTGGCGACGCCCGTCGCGCAACAGGCCGGCATCGTCTTCGTCGATCTCTCGGCGTTCACGGGCGTCACCGAAGCGCTCGGTCCGGCTTGGACGCAAGAGCTGCTGGCGGCGCTGCACGGACGCATCGAGGAGGCGGCGACGGCGCAGCAAGGGGTCGTCGTCAATTACATGGGCGATGGCGCCATGATCGTCTTCGGGCTGCCCGCGGCGAGGCCGGACGACGCGTCGCGCGCGCTCCGCGCCGTGGCACGGCTCTACGACAGCCTGACGCATTGGATCGCCGACCTGCCGCCCGTGGCCCGCGATCGCCTGCGGCCGCGCATCGGCGCGCATTTCGGGCCGGTGGTGCTCTCGCGCCTTGGCGCCGCCGATCATCAGCACATCACTGCCACCGGCGATACCGTCAATGTCGCCAACCGCCTCCTCGAAGTCGCCAAGGAGCGCCATGCACCAATCGCCGTGAGCGAGAACCTCGTCGCCGCTGCGGCGCTGGGCGCTACCGATCTTGGTCTTGCGGCACCGTCCGACCGGGCGACCGACGTCGCGATCCGCGGGCGAGCGCAAACCGTGACAGTGCGGCTCTGGGGCCGCAGCTAGCGCGCGCTCGATGCGGAGAGTTGGCGCTACCCAAGTACCGAGGTTCCCCGCTTCCGCGCGCTTTCGGGGAAGGTGTGGTGATGTGGTTCGTCTGCCCTAGACCGACGGCCGGTGCGGAAGAAGCGATCAAAATCCCTAGCGATCGCCGGGGCGTCAACAAAACAAGTGAAATGGGATAGGGGAATAAGTGGGATTGGGGGATAATAAGTGGGATTGGGGGATATTGAGGTGAATCACAAACATCCCCCCATCCCCGCTCATCCCATATCCCCTTTCCATTGCCTCGCTGACCTCTGCGACGGCGACGCCAACTCGACGACACGCGCTCTAGCGAATGCCAGCTTTCTTCGCCGGAGCCGCTTGCGCGCAAGCGAAACCGTCGGCGGGGTTGATCACTTCCGTCCATCGCGGGTCGAGCATCCGCGCCTGCGCCCAGACCCCAGCCACGGGCCGCACGCTGGAGACGAAGGTAAGCGCGCCCATGATCATCGTCACTGTCGCGCCGTCGGCGGAGAGCGGCATGCAGACCCGGTTGGCGACGAGCTGGCGCTCGCTTGCCGTCACATAGGTGCTGCGGGCGAAGACCGGGAGCCGCTCGCTGCAGGTCAGCCGATAGACGTCCTCGGCAAACTTCGAGCGCTCGGTGGTGAAGAGCTCATCGAGCCATTTCCCCGTGTATTCGCTGCCGAACGCCTCGACGATGGCCGTTCCGACGAGGCGGTAGCGGAAACGGGCCCCGCCTTCGGCAACGTCGATGAGCTGCAGGTTCGGCAGCAAGGGGGTGATCTCCGCCGGCTCGATCTCGGCGCGCGACGGCATAGCGCGCGACCCGCGCTTGCCCTCCCAATAAGCCAGCGCCCGACCGAGGATCTGATCGCTCCGATAGTCGAACGGCACGGGTCCTCCAAGATCGGTTGGATTTGCGGCAAGCTTAGTCGAGAGCCGTAAAGGAGCCATGAAGCACCGCGTCTCAACCATTTGTCGCGGCATTCTTGAGCAAGCCTTAACCTAAATGCGGTAGAGGATGCCGTCGCAGTTTTTGTTGCAGTTAACCGTCAGCGGGCGACGACCCATGGCCGTCAAGTACCTGAAACCGATGCTCGATGCCGGCTCCTCGCGCGTCTTCAATTGCAATGCGCTGACGCGGAAGCTGGTCGCGAAAGACCCGGCGGCGCAGCGCTTCTTCCGCAATCCGCCGCTCAACGGCTGCGTCTTGATCAAGGACGCGGTGCCCGAGTCCGAGCGGAAGGGGCCCCGCTGCCCACCGGTCGGGACCAAGCTCTATTTCCCCTTCAACGAGCACGACATCTACGAGGGCGGCCGCACCATCTTCCTGCATGACCCGTTGCTGGCGCGGAGCATCGTCGACAGTTTCGGGCAGACCGTAGAGCTCAGCAAGGAGGCGCTCGCCGAGGATCTGCGCGTCCTCGGCGTGCTCGACGAGCTGCCGTCGCTCGATCCCTTCCTGATGAAGGACGCCCTCCAGCGCGCGCAGATCGCCGTCAACAACGCTTATTTCGAAATCAGCCCGGAGCAGTGGAAGGAGATCGAGATCTTCATCCTGCAGCGCTTCGAGCCGCTGGTGAAAGCCGCGTTTCCCGATGCCATGGCGTCGGACGAGAAGGCGCGCCGCTTCGTCGAGACGATCTGGGAGGCGAAGGATATCGCCGCGTTGGCGCCGCTCATCGAGGCGTTCCGCCTGCCGCCGAACAAGGCGTTGGAGATTTTCGCGGCGTGGAAGGGCATCAATTTCTACGCCTTCCAATATTCGCGCGTCCAGCCGAAGCTGATCGACATGGCAAAATGGCTGAAGTCCGTCGAGATCCCGGTGGGCGCTCTTCCCCACGACGAGCGCGCAAAGCTCCTCGCCGTGGTGGAGACGGTGCCCGGGCAGCTGCGCCGCGAATGGCAGACGGTCGAGACCATCTTGCGCGACTACACGGACGCCTATGATCAGATGTTCAGCCATCGCCAGGACGCGACGCAGCTCACCGCTTTCCTGCGCAATTGCGGCAAGCGCTATTGGGATCTCGGCAGCGGGCTCGGCAAGCTCAATCACGCGGCTTACTGCCGGCACATCCTCACCGGCCGCTACGGCTCGGCGAAGCTGCCGATGGCGCTCACCGAGCAGGTGGTTCGGCTGCTCGCCCAAATCCTGCAATCCGAGAAGAAGCCGGTCGCCAGCGCCGCCTGGGGTTGAGACCCGCCCGGGATATTCCACCGCCGGCCGGTGTTAGCCTCATGCGTCCGGAATTGGGCCGGGCGCGCTTCCTCCCCAAGCCTGGGCCGCCTCGCGCGGCCGTTTTTTTGCCGCCATGCGGCGCCCTCTTGGCGCGAGCGGGGGCGCTTGGCGTTTCGCCCGCGATGTGTCATGGATAGCGCATCCTTCGTTTAACTTTCCCGCTGGGAGGTATCTCGCCATGAAGCTCTATATGCATCCGGCCTCGACCACGAGCCGCCCCGTCGTTCAGTTCATCGCCGAGAACAACATCCCCTGCGAGCAGCAGGTCATCGATCTCTTCACCGGCGAGCACCTGAAGGAGCCTTACGCCAAGATCAATCCGAGCAAGATGATCCCGGTGTTGGAAGACGGCGACTTCCGTCTCACCGAAAGCTCGGCGATTCTCAAATACCTCGCCGACAAGATCAATTCGCCAGCCTACCCCAAGGATTTGAAGCAGCGCGCCCATGTCAACGAGGTGATGGACTGGCTCAACTCGAACTTCTATCGCGACTACGGCTATGGCCTCATCTACACGCAGGCTTTCCCCGGCCATAAGCGCCGCTCGGACGAGGCCCATGCCGGAGCCATCGAGTGGGGCAAAGAGAAGACCAAGCAGTGGCTGCAGATCTTGAACGACCACATTATCGGCAACAAGAAGTTCCTCTGCGGCAACGACATCACCATCGCCGATTATTTCGGCTTCGCCATCGTGCAGGTCGGCGAGCTCATCCGCTGCAACTTCAAGCCCTATCCGAACGTGGCGCGCTGGCTCGCGACCATGCACAGCCGTCCGAGCTCGGCCAAGGTCTACGAGGTGATCAAGGGCTTCGCCGAGCAGATGAAAGGCAAGGAGTTCGTCGCCATCTGAAGGGGACGGCAGCGGCGCCCCAGGGCGCCGCCGCCGGCCATGCTCGAGGAGATATCACCGCCATGATCAAGGGCCTCCACCACAATGCCTATCGCTGTCGCGACTCCGAGGAGACGCGGCGGTTCTACGAGGGCTTTCTCGGCCTTCGCCTCGCCGGCGCGCTGCATATCAAGGAGTCGATGACGAAGCGCAAGACCGACGTGCTTCACACCTTCTACGAGATGGGCGACGGCTCCTATCTCGCCTTCTTTGAGGCGCCCGACCGCCCGTTCGAGTTCAAGGATCAGCACGACTACGACCTGCACATCGCACTCGAGGTCGATCACGATACGCTGAAGCGCATGTTCGAGAAGGGGAAGGCCGAAGGCCGCGAGACGCGCGGCGTCTCCGATCACGGCTTCATCGACTCGATCTACTTCCGCGATCCCAACGGCTACGTCATTGAGCTCACCGCCAAGAAGCCGAACCACGCCCGGGCGATGGACCCGGCGACGAACGGCGCCCGCGCCATCCTCGAGGCCTGGGAGAAAGAGAAGCAGAAGGAGACCGTCTAGCACGCCCGGGGGCGGCTCCCGATCGCCTGCCTCTTCATCGATGGTTAAGCGACGCCCCCTAGAGTCGGGCGCCGGGGGCCGCGATGATCAGGAATTGGATCTACAACCATCCGACTTGGCTTACCGGCAGCATCATCGTCATGCTTGCGGTAGGCCTTTCCTTTATCGGCCTCTTCGTTTTCGACCGCTACGTCCATATCTCGCTGCGCAGCCGGCACAACGACGTGACCGGCTTCATCATCGCCATCGTCGGCGTCATCGACGCCGTGCTGCTCGCCTTCATCGCCGTCGCCGCGTGGGAATCCTTCAACAGCGCGGAGCGGGTCGTCGAGCTCGAGGCGAACCTCGTCGGCAATCTCTACCTCGATGCGGCTGGGCTCCCCGAAGAGCCGCGACGCAAAGTCGGTCAAGTGCTGCGCGACTACGCCGATTCGGTCATCAACGAGGAATGGCCGGCGCAGCAAGCGGGACGCATCGACACGAATCTGAGTCTCGCGGTGCGCCGCCTCCACTTCGTGCTGGCGCACGTGCAGCCGCAGACGCCGGCGGAACAGGTCACCTATGCCGAGATGATGCGCACCCTCAACCAGCTCTACGCCGCCCGTCGCGACCGCCTCACCGCTGCGAACGAGGGGATACCCGGCGTCATCTGGTGGATCATCGGCCTGGGCAGCGTCAACACGGTGGTGTTCAGCTTCTTCTTCGGCATGCCGAGCCAACGCATGCATTACGCCATGACCGGCATGCTGGCGGCATCGATGGCGCTGGTGATCGTGCTGATCATCGCGCTGGACTGGCCCTTCCGCGGCGACCTCAGCGTCTCGGTCGAGCCCTTCCTCGCGGTGCGCAACAGCATGCAGCCCGGCGCGCTGCGCCCCTTCGAGCTCGATCCGTCGCTTCAGCTGGCGCCGCGGTAATCCCGCGCTCAGTCCGCGAGCGCGTGCCGGATCTCGTCCACCAGCGCTTCTTCGCTGATCGGCTTGCGCAGCACTCTGCCGACCGTATCCGTGGTGGGGACGTCGTATCCCGTGATGTAGACCACCTTCACGTCGCGGCGGCGCTGGCGCGCCATCCGCGCCAAAGCGAAGCCGTGCAGGTGATCGGGCATGACGACGTCGGTCAGCAACAGATCAATGCGTTTGTCGGATTGGAGCAGTCGCGACGCGTTCTCGTAGTTCCGTTCCGCCGTGACGGCAAATCCGGCTTTTTCGAGCGCCTTCGTCCTAGCATAACGGGAGCCGTCCTCGTCATCGACGAGGAGGATGCTTGGCGCGTCCTCTGGCATGACGGTCCGCCCGAGCGGGTTTTACGACAGGTTATTTTTGCACCAAAGAAGCGGCAAGCGCAAGCTCTGCAAGCGGGCGCGCTCGATGCTTGCTTGCCCTCCCCCTAAGCTTCGACGATCC
>DATJAV010000112.1:0-14880 GCA_035515835.1 Allostellaceae bacterium | reverse complement strand
GCGAGGTCGAGGATGTCGTTGATCAGCGACAAGAGGCGGTGCGAGCTGTCGAGAATGCCGCGGCTGTAATCGAGCTGGCGCGGCGTCAGCTCGCCGAAATACTGGTTGGTGAGGATCTCGGCGAAGCCGATGATGGCGTTCAACGGCGTGCGCAGCTCGTAAGAGACGTTGGCGATAAATTCGCTCTTGAGCCGGCCCGCGGTCTCCAGCGCCTCGTTGCGCTCGCGCAGCGCGTGCTCGACCCGCGTCGAATCCGTCACATCGAGATAGCTCAGCAGCACGTTGCCGTCGGGCAGCGGCACGGTCACCGCCTGCAGGATCGAGCCGTCGCGCCGCGCGAGGCGTGTGCTCTCGGCCATATGCGTGGTGAGGCGCGCGATGATGCGCCGCTTCATCGCCGGCCAATCGCCGCCATCATCGTAGAAGGCACGCTGCTTCTCGATGATCTCGGCGACGTGCGGCTCGCCCTGCAGATCGGCGGGATCGAGCTGCCACATCTGGGCATAGGCCGGGTTGGAGAGCTTGAGCCGCCCGTCGCTGCCGAAGACGGCGACCGCTTCATAGAGATTGTCGAGCGTCTCGCGCTGCACCTCGATCATGGTGTTGTAGGAGCGCTCGAGCGCCAGCTTGTCGGTCACCTCCTCATAGACGAAGGTGAGCCCGCCGAAAGGATGCGGCGACACGACGAGGCGCAAGGTGCGCTCGTCCGGCAGATGCAGCAGTTCCTCCTGCGGCTCGATCAGCGAGGTGAACATGCCGAGCTGCTGGCGCTTGAAGGCGCGGAAATCGGCATGCTCGGGAATGCGCCGGCGCTCGCGCAGCCGCTCCAGCACCTCGTCGAGCGTCGGCTCGGTCGAGAGCCAATCCTCCTCGAGCCGCCAGAGATTGGCGAAAGCGGTGTTGTGGAAGGTGAGCCGCGTATCGGGGCCGTAAATGGCGATGGCGACGGCGACGTTCTCGAGCACATCGGCATGCGCGGCGATGTGGCGCGCCAGCTCCGCCTGGATGTTCTCGAGATCGGTGAAGTCCTGGGCGAAGCCTACGACCTCGCCACCCTCGGCCGGCGCCTCGTTGAATTCGACGAGCCGGCGCGCGCCGGCAATGACGATGTGATGGCTTTCGGACTGCGCGACGGCGGCGTTGCGCGCGCGGGTGGCGAGCGACCGGCCGTTCTCGGCGACGACGCCGGCGGCAATCTCGCGACCCTCGGCGAGCGCCTTCTCCCGCGTGGCGTCGATGGCCGCCGCATAGGCGCTATTGCAATCGACGAGACGGAGCTCGCCGTCGCGGCGCCAGACCGGCAGCGGCAACGCATCGAGCATGGCGCGCAGCCGGTCGCGTTCGTGCGTCAGCCGCGCCTGCTCGGCGGCGGCGGCGACGCGCTCGGCGCCGTCGAGGAAGGAAACGACGTCGACGCCGGCAACCCGGCGCCCCTCGACCTCGAGCACGCCCGTGCCGTCGGCGGGAGCGAGGCTGAGGCTGAAGGGGCTCCCGCCCCCCCGGAGCCGAGCCACGGCTGCCTCGAGCGCGGCGCCATCCGCCGGCGCCGCGCGCCGGACGAGATCGGCTAGCCGGAGCGAGGCCAGATCCCGAAGCGGCGCCAGCGTGCCCTTGACGAAGCTTTCCTCGCCGCCTTCCGGCCAGTAACAGAGAGCGACCGGCAACGCGCCCAGGAGCGCTTCGTTCCTGGCCAAAGTTTTCGCCAACCGGTCGCGCGCGGCGCCGAGTTCCCGCGCGCGCCGCCGCTCGCCCGCGATGAGGAGCCCCGCCACGCCGATGACGGCCAGCAAGACGAGGGCGCCAAGCCAGGCCGGCAACGTCAGCGCATATACATCATCGCCAGCGGCAAATGCGGTAGCCGGCGACAGCAATGCCGTCCCGGCGAAACCGAGCCAACCTATTACGCGCACCCGCTAACCTCTCGGCCTGCCAAACTTCCCCCGCGGGCGGCATGCTCCGGCAACCGCCGCGTCGATTATGGCGCTATTTTACAGGAATGGCAGGGAAAATCTGCGCCGGTGTCAGTAACGATAGTGGTCGGGCTTATAGGGACCCTTGTCGGGGACGCCGATATAGGCCGCCTGCTGTGGCGTCAACTTCGTGAGCTTCGCGCCCAGCTTCTCGAGATGGAGCGCCGCCACCTTCTCGTCGAGGTCCTTCGGCAGCACGTGGACCTTGGTCGCGTATTTGCCGTGCTGGGTGAAGAGCTCGATCTGCGCCAGCACCTGGTTGGTGAAGGAGGCGCTCATGACGAAGCTCGGATGGCCGGTGGCGCAGCCGAGATTGACCAGCCGTCCCTTGGCGAGAACGATGAGGCGCTTGCCGTCGGGGAAGACGACCTCGTCGACCTGCGGCTTCACTTCCTCCCATTTGTAGTTGCGCAGCGCGTTGATCTGGATCTCGCTGTCGAAGTGGCCGATGTTGCAGACGATGGCGCGGTCCTTCATCTGCCGCATGTGGTCGAGCGTGATGATGTCGATGTTGCCGGTGGCGGTGACGAAGATGTCGCCCAAGGGCGCCACCTCGTCCATCGTCACCACCTGATAGCCTTCCATCGACGCCTGCAGCGCGCAGATCGGGTCGATCTCCGTCACCATGACGCGGGCACCTTGGCTGCGCAGCGAGGCGGCCGAGCCCTTGCCGACATCGCCGAAGCCGGCGACCACCGCTACCTTGCCGGCCATCATCACGTCGGTCGCGCGCTTGATGCCGTCGACCAGGCTCTCGCGCACGCCGTAGAGATTGTCGAACTTCGACTTGGTGACGCTGTCATTGACGTTGAAGGCCGGCACCTTGAGCGTGCCGGCGCGCATCATCTCGTAGAGCCGGTGCACGCCCGTCGTCGTCTCCTCGGAGATGCCGCGGATGTCCTTCAGTAAATCGTGATGCTTGTCGTGCAGGATCTTGGTGGCATCGCCGCCGTCATCGAGCACCATGTTGGGCGTCCAGCCGCCGGGGCCGCGCAACGTCTGCTCGATGCACCACTCGTATTGCTCCTCGGTCTCGCCCTTCCAGGCGAAAACCGGGACGCCCTTCGCCGCGATCGCCGCGGCAGCATGATCCTGCGTCGAGAAGATGTTGCAGGAGCTCCAGCGCACGCTGGCGCCCAGCGCCATCAACGTCTCGATTAGCACCGCCGTCTGGATCGTCATGTGCAGGCAACCGGTGATGCGCGCGCCTTGGAGCGGCTTCTTCTGGCCGAACTCCCGGCGGAGCGCCATGAGCCCGGGCATCTCGGTCTCGGCGATGGCAATCTCGCGCCGGCCCCATTCGGCAAGCGAAATATCGGCGACTTTGTAGTCGGCAACGGCCATCGGAAAGCTCCCTGGAAAACGCGGCAGTATCGCGGGCCCGCATATAGCAGCGGTCTTGCACAGGGGCAAGCATCGAGAGAGCCAACCCGGCGGTTCCGTCGTTAAGATTAACAGCGAGGCAGTAAGGCAATGAGAGACCGAGAAGCTGGTCAGTCTTTGAGAGCGAGCCGTCGAATGCCATCCTTCAAAACCGCAGCATGAAAGTTGAGCAAGAGGCCGGTCCGGATCCCACTCGGTTTCACATACGTTAAGAGTTGTGCCTCGTGAACGGCATTATGCGCTCGACTGCCTTGGACCTCGAGAATCACCTGATTTCGACCACAAGATGAAGCCGATAGCCACAGTCCAATCGGACTGATTTGTGGACGAGTGGTAACGGCACTTGGCGCGGCAGGGTCAAACCGGCTTGTTTCAGCTGCAAACACGACCCTCCTCGTAGGCGGACTCCAAGAGCCGGGTCCGAGATGTCGGTGAATATCAACGGCGAAGCCAATGATCAGCGGCCGCCATAAGCTCGACCTCTCACTGCCTCGCTGCCTCACCGTTCATCTTTGGCGCGTTGAAGCTCGATGCGTCACGCCAGCGCGTTGAAGTCATCCAACAGGCTGGCGATGCGCCCGTCGTCGAGCTGGTCCATGATGGCCCGCGCGCGGCGCGTGGCGGCGGCGAGGTCCATGGCGCGGATGCGCTGCTTGACGCGGCCGATCTTGCCGGGGGACATCGAGAGCGTGCGCAATCCGAGCCCCAGCAGCAGCGCGGTGAAGCGTGGATCGCCCGCCATCTCGCCGCAGAGACTCACCGGGATGCGGGCACGGATCGCCGCCTCGACGGCAAATTGGATGAGGCGCAGCACGGCGGGATGGAGCGGGTTGTAGAGATTCGCCACCTGCTCGTCGCCGCGGTCGATGGCGAGCGTATATTGGATGAGGTCGTTGGTGCCGATGGCGAAGAAATCGCTCTCGGCGGCGAGCGCGTCGGCGGCGAGCGCGGCGCCGGGGATCTCGATCATGACGCCGAGCGACGGCAGTGCCGGCGGCAGCTTGGCGCCGCGGCGCTTCAGGCGGCGCGCGACCTGATGGAGCGCGTCCCGCACGCGGCGGATCTCGGCGACCGAGGAGATCATCGGCAGGAGAATGCGCACCGGGCCGTCGGCGGCGGCGCGCAGCATGGCGCTGAGCTGCGCGTCGAGCAGCGGCCGCTCCTTCAGCGAGAGCCGGATGGCGCGCAAGCCCAGCGCCGGGTTGGCGCTCTCGCCGATGGCGCCGGCAAGCGGCAAAGCGAGCTTATCGCCACCAACATCGAGCGTGCGGATGGTAACGGGGCGCCCCGCCATGCCGCGCACCAGCGAGCGATAAGCCTCGAACTGCTCCTCCTCGTCCGGCAAGTCCTCGCGGTTCATGAAGAGAAACTCGCTGCGCACCAGCCCCAGCGCCTGGGCGCCGGCGGCGAGCGCCTGGTCGAGCTCGCGTGGCAGCTCGAGATTGGCCTCAAGTGCGATCTCGATCTCGTCCCGCGTCACCGCCGGCAGGCGCCGGAGCCGCGCCAGCTGGCGCTCCTCGCGCTCGTCCGTCGCCTGGCGCGCCTCGTAGCGCGCCACCGTGTCGCGCTTGGGGTTGAGAACGACGGCGCCGTTGGTGCCGTCGATGACGACGGTATCACCATTCTCGACATGCGCCAGGAGCCCGGCGACGCCCAGCACCGCCGGCAGCTCCAGCGCGCGCGCCATGATCGCGGTGTGGCTCTCGGATCCCCCGAGCACCGCGGCGAATCCGGCGATGCGCTTCGGGTCCATCAGCGCGGTGTCGGCGGGGGTGAGCTCCTCGGCGAGGATCACCGTGCCCTCGGCGACGTGCTGCAGCGCCGCGTAGGGCGTCTTGGTGAGATTGCGGATAAGGCGCGCGCCGACGACGCGGATGTCCTCGCCGCGCGCGGCGAGATAGGCATCGCGCATCGCCGCGAAGCTGTTGCCGATGGCGGCAATCTCGTCCTGGACGGCGCGCTCGGCATTGATGCGCTCGCTCTCGATGCGCCGCTTGACGCCGCGCACCAGACGCGAGTTGGTGAGCATGGCGATATGCGCGTCGAGCAGGTACCCCATCTCCTCGGCGGCGGCATTGGGGAGCGCCGTCGCTTTGCCCTTGAGCTTCCGCAGCTGCTTCAGCGCCGCGGCCACCGCGGCGTCGAAGCGCTCCTCTTCGGCGGCGACCTTGTCGGCGGCGATGCGGTAGTCCGGAACGTTGATCTGGCCGTCGTCGCTGACGAAGGCAGGGCCGATGGCGACGCCGGGCGAGACGGCAAGCCCGTGCAGCAGTCGCTCGCCCTTGCTCTTCTCGTCACTCCTCATCGAAGCCGTCGGTGATGAGCCGCGCCAGCGCGTCGAGCGCGCGGGCGGCATCGGGTCCGCTCGCGCGCAACTCGATGGCGGTGCCGGGACCGGCGGCCAGCATCATCAGGCCCATGATCGAGCGGCCGGAAACGGCGGTGCCGTTCTTCGCCACCTCGACCTCGGCATCGAATTGCCAGGCGAGCTTGACGAAACGCGCGGCGGCGCGGGCATGGAGGCCGCGCTTGTTGCAGATGACGACGTTGCGTCGGATCGGGGCGGTGCCGTCGCCCAACGGTTCGCCATCCGCACTGGTCATCCGCGCGCGTCGGCGAGGAGCTGCGAGGCGACGTTGATGTACTTCCGGCCGGCCTCCTGCGCGCCGCGCACGGCATTCGCCAGGCTCTCGCTCTGACGCAGACTCGCGAGCTTGATCAGCATCGGCAGGTTAACGCCGGCGATTACCTCGATCTTGGCCTTGTCCATGACGGAGATGGCGAGGTTGGAGGGCGTGCCGCCGAACATGTCGGTGAGCAGCACGACGCCGTTTCCGGCATCGACCTCGGCGACACAGCGCAAAATGTCCTGGCGGCGTTTTTCCATGTCGTCGTCGGGACCGATGCAGACCGCGGCGATATTGCGTTGCGGCCCCACCACATGCTCCAGCGCGGCAACGAACTCGGCGGCGAGCCGGCCATGCGTGACGAGAACCATTCCGATCATGCGATGTCCTTCATGGGGCTCTCCGACGGATCCGGCGGCTCCGCCGCCGCTGCTCTCGGATCGAGGTCGCGGTGTCCGATGCCGACGGGGCGGCCCTGCTGGCTGAGCCATTGCGCCAAGCGCTCGGCGACGAAAACCGAGCGGTGCCGGCCGCCGGTGCAGCCCAGCGCAATCGTGAGATAGCTCTTGCCTTCGCTCTCGTAGCGCGTGAGCAACGGCTGAAGCCAGGCGCAGAGCCGGTCGAAGAACGGCTGATAGTCGGGGTCGGCGGTGATGAAGGCGCCCACCTCTCCGTCGCGGCCGGTGAGCGGCCGCAACGCCGCCACGTAGTGGGGATTGCGCAGGAACCGCACGTCGAGCACCAGATCCGCATCCCGCGGCAGGCCATGGCGGTAGGAGAACGAGGTTACGAAGATGGTGATGCCGGGTATGGCATCGCGCGCGAAATGTCCATGGAGCAGCCTCTTGAGATCCCCCGGGCTCAAGGCGGTGGTATCGATAACGAGATCGGCCCGGTCGCGCAAGGGGGCGAGGCGCTGGCGCTCCAGGGCGATGCCGTCCATGACCGGCCGGTCGCCCGCCAGCGGATGGCGCCGCCGCGTCTCGGTGTAGCGCCGCACCAACCGGTCGTCCTCGCAGTCGAGGAAGACGATGCGGAGCTCGATCCGGTGCTCCGTCACCAAGCGGTCGACGGCGCCGATCAGCGTGGGCACGGCAAAGTCGCGCGTGCGCACATCAACGCCAATGGCCAGCGGCGGCCGCTGCCCGGGATTGCGCAAGAGATCGGGAAGGAGCGACAGCGGCAGGTTGTCGACCGCCTCGTAGCCCATATCCTCCAGCACCTTGAGCGCGGTCGACCGGCCGGCGCCGGACATGCCGGTGACGACGAGGAGCCGTGCCCGCGCCGCCAACGGCGGCCCACGCATGGGCGTTAGCTCGGCGCTGGCGGCGTTGCGTTCGCTCATGACGGTACGAAGGAGAGACTGGCTGCCAGCGCCGCGACGGCCAGGCGAAGCTTGGCGGGAGCCGAGGCCTCGAAGGGAGCGAGCGCCAGCAGCGGCACGTTCCGCCCGAGAAGAGTGCAGAATTGCGGCTCGGGGAGGCGCTCGATCTCTCCCGGCGGCACCAGCGCCACGACGAGGCGAAGCGGCGCCGAGGCCACGGTCGGAACGGGGAGGATGCCCAGGCCGCGCACCTCGATCCGGCCGGCGATGGCAGTGGGGGCACGGAGGCGAAGCTCGCCTTCCACCAGCGACAGCTCCGTCTGGTCATCGGCGATGAGGCGCGCGCCCCCATCGATGAGGCGCAACGCCAGATCGGACTTGCCGCTGCCCGACGGCCCTTGCAGCAGAATGCCGTCGCCCCCCAAGGCAACCGACGTTCCGTGGATGCGGATCATGGGGGGTCTAGGTGCGCCGCGTGCAGTGCAATGTCAATGCCCGGGCTGATGAACATTAATACCCGCCGCGCGTGTCTCAACCGGTGGTCGGTTAGGGCAGGTCACGCGCAAGGGGTAGATGATCCCGGGCTCAGAGCCCGACCGGCAACCGGACGATGAAGCGGGCGCCCATGACCCTGCCCTCGACATCGCAGCGGTTCTCGGCGCGGATGGCGCCGCCATGGGCATCGACGATCTGCTTGGAGATGGAAAGACCCAAGCCCGAATGCGTCCCGAACTTTTCGCCCGAAGGGCGCTCGCTGTAGAAGCGCTCGAAGATCGCCTCAAGCTTGCCGGGCGGGATGCCCGGGCCCTCGTCCTCGACAGTGATGACGACGGCATCGCCTTGGCGCTCGGCGGCGATATGGATCGCCGCGCCCGGCGGACTGAAAGAGATGGCATTGGCGATGAGGTTGCGGAAGACCTGGACGAGGCGGCTCTCGATGGCGAGCACCGGCAGGTCGCCCGCCGGCGTCCCGACCTCGCCGGGGAGCGTCAGGATGAGACGCGGCGCTTTCTCGTCCGAGCTCTCCTGATGCATGTCGACGAGGGTGCCCAGCATGCGGCCAATCAGCACCGGCTCGAGCTCGACGCGCGACAGCTCCGCATCGAGGCGCGAGGCATCGGAAATGTCGGTAATGAGGCGATCGAGCCGCGCCACGTCCTCGAGCACGACGTTCAGCAAGCGCCGCTGTTTCTCAGGATCGGCGACGCGCGCCGCCGTCTCGACCGCGCTTTTGAGCGAGGTCAGCGGGTTCTTGATCTCGTGTGCCACGTCGGCGGCGAAATGCTCGATCGCGTCCATGCGCGTCCAGAGGGCGTCGGTCATCGCGCGGAAGGAGCGGGAGAGCTCGCCGATCTCGTCGCCGCGATGGCGCAGATCGGGAATCATCACCTGCCGGCCGTGGCCGCTGCGCACCTCCTCGGCGGCCTCGGCGAGACGGCGGATCGGGCGCGCGATGGTGCCGGCGAGATAGATCGAGAGCAACACGGTGACGCCGAGCACGCTGATGAAGACCTTGAGGATGTCGAAGCGCACGCCGCGCACCGCCTGGTCGATATCGGCGCTGTCGGTCGAGAGCATCACCACGCCCAGCACCTGCTTGTAGCGCTGCACCGGCACCGCGACGCTCAGCACCAGGCCGGGGCCGTCGTGCTCCTTGCGCACGGCATGATCGATATCGCCGCCAAGCGCCTTCCGAACCTCGCCGTAATCGGCAGCGCTGGGATCGGTCGGCTCGACCTCGGCGGGATAGCTCTCTCCGCCGGGAAGATGCTGCACGACCCAGTCGTAGGTCCCGGTGACGAGACGCTCGAGCAGGCCGTCATTGTCGGGCGGCGGCAGCTCTCGCACCACAACCGCGTCGCCGCCCGCCACGCCCAGCACGCGGCTATCGGCGATCTGTCGCCCCTCGGCGTCGAAGAGCCGCGCCCGCGTGTGCGTCGGCTCGACCAGACGCTGCATCATCTGACGGCCGAGCGCCGGCAGCATTTGCTCGCCCTCGCCGACGGAATCGATGACGGCGCCCTCGCCCAACGCCGCGGCGAAGATCTGTCCCTGGGTCTTGAGCGCGTCGAGCTGGGCCATGACCAGGCTCTGCTGATATTGGCCGAGATAGAGGAGGCCGAGGCCGAGGAGTCCCAGCGCCAGGATGTTGACCGCGAGGATGCGGAGCGTGAGCGGCGAGAAACCCCGCCGGCGACGACGACGGCGGCGCACCGCCGGCGCGGCCTCCGTCGTGGCGGCGGTAGGATCCGGGGTCGGCTCAGCGGTCGCGGTAACGATATCCGACGCCATAAAGCGTCTCGATCTGGGCGAAGCTCTCGTCGATCGCCTTGAACTTCTTGCGCAGACGCTTGATGTGGCTGTCGATGGTGCGATCGTCAACATAGATGTGCTCGCCGTAAGCGCCATCCATGAGCTGATCGCGGCTCTTGACGTGGCCCGGCCGCATCGCCAGCGATTTCAGCAGGAGGAATTCGGTCACCGTCAAGTCGACGGCAGTGCCCTTCCAGCTGCATTGATGGCGGCCGGGATCGAGCAGCAAGTCGCCGCGCTGGATCACCGGCTCGGTCTCGCCGCCGCTGCCATGCGCCAGCTCGCCGCGGCGCAGCAGCGCGCGGATGCGCTCGACCAGGAGGCGCTGCGAGAAGGGCTTCTTGATGTAGTCGTCGGCGCCCATGCGCAGTCCCAGCACCTCGTCCACCTCGTCGTCCTTGGAGGTGAGAAAGATGACCGGCATGGCGCTCGATTTGCGCAGCTGACCCAAGAGCTCCATGCCGTCCATGCGCGGCATCTTGATGTCGAGGATGGCGAGGTCGACCGGGTGCTGAGCGAGACCGCGCAGCGCCTCGGCACCGTCATTGTAGGTCTTGACCTGAAAACCTTCCGCCTCGAGCGCGATCGCCACCGAGGTGAGGATGTTCTTGTCATCGTCTACGAGCGCGATGGAATTGGCCACGGCAATATCACCTTTCCCGAAGGTTCGTTGCAGCGATACTCGCCTCAAGGTGTGGCGGCTTTAAGGCAAGGCCGCCAAGCGCTGCCACAGGGCTTTCTATAAGGGGCATGGGCTCAGCTTTCCAGAAAATAGCGGGTGGGCGCCCGGCCCAGCGCGCGACGGAACATGCTGGTGAAGGCGCTGGGGCTCTGATACCCGAGATCGAGCGCCACGGCGGTAACCTTCTGGCCGGTGGCGAGCCGGCCGAGCGCATCGACGAGACGAACTTGCTGGCGCCAGGCGCCGAAGCTCATGCCGGTCTCCTTGCGGAAGAGCCGGGCGAGCGTGCGGCTCGAGGCCCCGACCCCGCCGGCCCATTGCTCCAGCGTCCGCTCGCTGGCGGGGTCGGCTTGGATTGCCGCGCAAAGGCGGCGCAGCCGCGCATCCTCGGGCCAGGGAAGATGCAGCGGCAGTGCCGGCAGCGCGCGAATCTCGTCGAGGACCATCGCCATCACCCGGCCCTCCGGCCCCGCCTCGTCGTAAAGCAGCGGCAGCTCAACGGCGCGGAGGATGAGCTCGCGCAACAGCGGAGAGACGGCGATGACGCAGCACTGCCGCGGCAGCGAAGCGGCGAGATCGGCCCGGACATAGAGGGTCCGCATCGCCACATCGCCCCAGCTGCGGATGGCGTGCAGGGTCTCGGCGGGCATCCAGGCAGCGCGGTTGGGCGGCACGACCCAGGTGCCTTGCTCGGTCCAGACCACCATGACCCCACGCACGGCGTAGACGAGCTGCGCGCGTTGATGGCGGTGCGGCGCGACCTGGTTGCCGTCCGGGAAATCCTTGGCCATCGCGGCGATCGGCCGCGGCACATCCTGGTAGTCGTCGGGATTGGTGCTGCGGTCATTCACGGCGACAACCCCGGGAATGACATAGGCGCGTCAACAGGCGCTCGGCCCCGAGCGCGCGGATGATCCACGCCATATCCCTGTCGGCGAGCCAGAACCACCAGCGCGGAAGGCGCTTGCGAAGGGCTTGCCGGCGCCGGACCTTGGCCACCAGCCCCGTCGCGTCGAAGCCCACCCATTCGCCGATCACGGGATAGACGAGATAGCCGACATGGGCGCCACCAACTCGATGAGCGCGGTCTCCACCCGCTGCCCGCGTCCAGCCGGCGTGGTTGAGCGCATCCGCGGCATCGCGAAATTCGCTCTCGAGGGTCTCGGTGTCGAGAAACAGGAGATCGGCGAGGAGGCGCCACACCTCTTCCTCGGAAAGGGATGCCTTCGCGGCAGGCGCGGTCGAAACATCGTGCGGGCATGTCCGTTTCGCGACAATAGATGGCATACTAGCGCGAGCAGGCTAAGATGGCTAGGGTTACGCTTGGGGTTGTCGCATCGGAGCCAGAGCCATGAACGAGCCTCGCATCACCGTCGTCTTCCTCAATCTCGGGCACTTCCTCGACCACCTGGCGATGCTGATTTACGCCACGGCGGTGCTGGTGATGACGGCGAGCTTTGGGCTCAGTTACGAGGCGATGCTGCCGCTGTCGTTGGGCGGCTTCATCGCCTTCGGCGGCGGCTCGCTGCCGGCGGGCTGGCTCGGCGACCGCTGGGGCCGACGCAACATGATGATCGTCTTTTTCCTGGGGCTGGGCGCGGCGCTGGTGCTGACCAGCTTCGCCGCGGCACCCTGGCAGCTCGCCGCTGGCCTGACGCTGATCGGCGTCTTCGCCTCGATCTACCACCCCGTCGGCATCGCCATGCTGGTGAGCGACCAGGCGCGGCTCGGGCGCACCCTCGGCTGGAACGGGGTCTGGGGCAATCTCGGACTCGCCTGTGCCGCCCTCATCGCCGGGTGGTTCGCCGATCATCTCAGCTGGCGCGCCGCCTTCGTGGCGCCGGGGGTCGTCGCCGTCGCCGCCGGCATCGCTTTCGCCCTGCTGG
Organism: Allostellaceae bacterium; assembly: GCA_035515835.1. Classification (GTDB taxonomy): domain Bacteria; phylum Pseudomonadota; class Alphaproteobacteria; order ATCC43930; family CGMCC-115725; genus DAHUYF01. The sequence continues at coordinate 2,695 of DATJAV010000112.1, read as the reverse complement.
TGCCGGCGACCGCCGGTGGCGCCGTGCCGTCGCGCCGCAGCGGGGTGCGGCATGCGCCGGACGCGCTCGCCCGCCGCGTCTTCCTGCTGCTCACCGTGGCGACGGCGTGCAGCGGCATCATCTTCGCCGCGACCACCAACGCCCTGCCCAAGATCTTCGACGAGCGCTTGACGGCGCTGGTGCACACCACCACCGGGATCGGCACGCTGATCTCGGCGGTCTACGTCATCGCCGCCATGGCGCAGCTCGTGGTCGGGCAGCTCATCGACCGCTGCTCGCTGCGCGCCGTGTTCCTGACCCTGGCGCTGCTGCAAGTGCCGTTGCTGGCGCTCGCCGGCATGCTGACCGACTGGTCAATGCTGCTCATCGCCCTCGCCATGATGTTTGTGATCTTCGGCATCATCCCCATCAACGACGCGATGGTGGCGCGCTATGCGCATGAGAGCTGGCGCTCCCGCGTCTATGCGCTGCGCTACGTCGTCTCCTTCGGCGCGAGCCTGCCGGCGATCCCGCTGGTCGCCTATCTGCAACCCAAGGCGGCCGGCTTCGTGCCGCTCTTCGGCGTGCTCGCCGCCATCGCGCTCGGCACGCTAGGCGCGGCGTTGCTCTTTCCGGGGGGCGAGCGGCGCACGCTTCCGGCGCCGGCGCCGGCGGAATAAAGACGGGAGCCGACGACGATCGACGCGAGGATGTGGCGCAACGGGGTGAGAGTGGTGCGCGGGCAGACGCTGGCGGAGGCCATGCGCGGACCATCCGGCACCGGGCGGGCGACCGCGTTCGATTTCTCCGGCGCCGGCGGGAAGGAAACCTGGATCGGTACGGTGACGCTTCCGCCGCTGGCCGAAACCGGCCTCCACCACCATGGCCGTCACGAAGTCGCCGTCTTCGTGGTGAAGGGCCGGAGCGAGATACGCTGAGGCGAGTGCTCGAATTCGCGGCCGAGGTCCTTCGCCCCTCACCTGCGGCATCAAGAGCGCAATCTCGACGCAAAGCAGACCTCGATTTCTTGATGGTGGGGAGCGACAACGAGAAGATCGCGATCGCCCTTGCCGGTACGCCGGTGGATAAACCAGAAATGGTGTTCTGAGCCGTCTCGGGCTGTCGCCAAGCGCTTCTCAACGGAAGCCGCATATCGGTGTTAGACTGGCGCCATGTCTGATGCACCTTCCCCCGCCGCCGCTGCCCGGCGGCTGATCCGTGGCCTCGATCGCGCCACGCTGGCGACACTTTCGGGCGCGCCGGATCCACGTGAATCGCCTTGGCCTTATGCATCGCTGGTGCTTGTGGCGACCGACCCCGAGGGTCACCCCTTGCTCCTGCTCTCCGATCTCGCCGAGCACACCAAGAACCTGAAGCGCGACAGCCGCGCCTCGCTGCTCTTCGACGGCACGGCGGGGCGCGACGATCCGCTGACAGGCCCACGCGTCACGGTTATCGGTAACGCCATGCCGATCGCCGACGAGCCGTTCCTCGGCCGCTTCACCCGGCGGCACCCCGCTGCTGCCGCCTATGCCGGGTTTGGCGATTTCCATCTTTATCTGCTCAACATGATGCGCGCTCATCTCGTGGCGGGGTTCGGGCGCATCGACGGGGTCGCCGCAGCGGATCTCGCAACCGCGCCGGCGGCGGCGCTGGCCGAGGCGGAAGCCGACATTCTGGCGCACATGAACCAGGACCATCCCGCCACCCTCGACCTCTACGCAGAACGCATTGCCGGCCTCGGCGCCGGCACCGGCTGGCGCATGACCGGGATCGATGCCGAGGGCTTCGATCTTCGTCGCGGGGGTTGCGTCGCGAGGCTTGACTTTCGCGCACCGGTGGGCGATGCGGAAGGGGCGCGGGCGGAGCTGGTTCGCCTCGCCAAATTGGCGAGAGGATCTCTCTGAAAGCGTCTGTCACGGGAACAAAGAGGCCGCCTGCGGCGTTGTTTGCGGAACCGGCCCGGTCGGCATCCCGGGGGCCTTCGTTCTTCGGTTCAAGTCTCTGAAACGCCACATAATTCGCGCAGCAGGAGGGAGTTCGCCGTGCAAGACGCAGCGCATCACGTAGCCGGCATACCGAGCAGCTATGGACTGGACCAGCAAGGGTTACGCAACCTTGCCGCGCAATACTGGAATCTCTCGGTGCCCGTCCTCTATGAGCATGCGGTGCGGCGCCGCGAGGGGCTGATCGGCGCCGGGGGCGCCTTCGTCGCGCGCACCGGGCCTTTCACCGGCCGCACGCCCAAGGACAAATACATCGTCGAGGAGGCGTCGAGCCAAGCCGACATTTGGTGGGGCGACATCAACAAGCCGGTGAGCGAGGAGCGCTTCGAGAGCATGTATCGCCGGCTTTGCGCCTATTACCAAGGGCGCGAGGTCTTCGTGCAGGACATGTTCGGCGGCGCCGACCCCGATTATCGCCTCAAAGTGCGCGTCGTCAGCGACAGCGCCTGGCACAGCCTCTTCGCGCGCAACATGTTCATCCGGCCGCGCAGCGAGGCGCTGCACGCCTTCGAGCCTGATTTCACGATTTTGCACGCGCCGCGCTTCTTCGCCATGCACGAGCTCGACGGGACCAATTCGGACACGTTCATCTTCGTCAATTTCGCCCGCCGCCTGGTGCTGATCGGCGGCACAGAATACGCCGGCGAAATCAAGAAATGCGTCTTCGGTTATCTCAATTTCGTGCTGCCGGCGCGCGACGTGCTGCCGAT
>DATJAV010000111.1:0-12741 GCA_035515835.1 Allostellaceae bacterium | reverse complement strand
TCTTCGTCGCCGAACCGCTTTTTCTCGACCGTTGGTTCGAGAAGCGGGCAGAGCGCGCACCGGAAAGCACCTTCGGGCTCATTCAGGGTCTGCACTGGCTTCTCCTCGTCCTCGCCCTCGTGACGGTCTTCGGCGCCGTTGCCGGCAGTCATGGCCTGACGTTCGCGGAGTGACGATCGGGCCCGGATCGTCGCGAAGAATCTTATTCACATATGAACTATATTCGCTACAATCCTCCGGCGGGTCTCGGGTCGAGCGGGGCGTCCCCCTTCGCGCCCTTCGGCCCCGAGACGAGGAGGAAGTCCGCGATGCCCAAGTCCCTGATCTATTCCCGCTCCGGCGCGATCGCCAAGATCGTCATGGACGACGGCAAGCTCAACATCATGTCGATCGCCATGCTGGCGGCGCTCCATTCCGCCTTCAATGCGGCGGAGAAGGACGGAGCGGTCGTGGTGCTGACCGGCCGCGGCAAGGCGTTCTCGGCGGGCTTCGATCTTGGCGTCTTCTCGCACGGCACCGCCAGCGACATCCACACCATGCTGAAATCGGGCGCCGAGCTCGCGCTTCGGATCCTTTCCTTTCCGAGGCCCGTGGTGGCGGCGTGCAATGGCCACGCGTTTCCCATGGGTGCCTTTCTCCTCATGTCTGCCGACATCCGCATCGCCGCCGAGGGCGCCTATGGGATCGGCATGAACGAGGTCGCGATTGCGATCACCGTTCCGCGATTTGCCGTCGAGGTCGCGCGGCAAAGGCTGACGCCGGCCTATTTCAACCGCGCCGTGACCACCGGGCAGCTCTTCGCACCCGCCGAGGCGGCGACGGCCGGGTTCGTCGACTGGACCGTACCGGCGGCGGAGTTGGAGAAGGCTGCCGATGACGCGGCCGAGCGTCTGAGCAAGATCGACGCCGCGGCGCACGCCGCCTCGAAATTGCGGGCGCGAGCGCCGGCCATCGCCGCCATCCGCGCCGCGATCGATCAAGACATCACGCTCGCTTACGCCGAGGAGAGCGTGGCCCTGCGCAGCGCCGCCTGACTGGGAGTTTGGTCCGATCTCACGCCCGCTGAGCGGGCGGCAGAAAAATAGCGGCTCGCGCAGCTTCGCACCCGGCCGCACGAACGGGAAAGATCGGCGGCGGAAATTCGCCCCGTTCCCGGCGTCGTGCGCTAAGATGTCGGCGATCGGCAGGGCTGCGCCAGGAATTGCGCCTCACGCCTCGCTGACGTCGTAGCGGGCCACCATGCTGGGAAAGGCGGTAGAGGCCATGAGCAGCTCGGATCGCATCATCCCGTTCCCGACGCGCCGACGCCTCCTCGAGAGTGCGGGCGCGCTCGGCGTGATGGCAGCGGTACTTCCCGCTTGGGCGGAGGGCTTCGTCGATCTCGATCTGCCGGGCGGACCCGGCCGTCGCGCCCTGACGACCGCCTTCCCGCAAAAGGGCTCGATGATCCTGCAACGCACGCGGCCGCCGCTGCTGGAAACGCCGTTCGAGGTCTTCGACCGCGGCGTGTTCACGCCCAACGACCAGTTCTTTGTGCGCTGGCACTGGGCGGTGATCCCGAATTCGGTCGATGTCGCGACCTTCGAGCTGGCCGTGCATGGTCACGTCAATCAGCCGCTCTCGCTGCCGCTGGCCGAGCTGCTGGCGATGCCGCGCGTCGAGCTGGCGGCGGTCAACCAATGCTCCGGCAATTCCCGCGGGCTCTTTCAGCCGCGCGTCCCCGGCGGACAGTGGCGTAACGGCGCCATGGGCAATGCGCGCTGGACCGGCGTCCGCTTGCGCGACGTGCTGGACCGCGCCGGCGTCAAAGCGGGCGCGGTCGCGGTCCGCTTCAACGGTCTCGACGAGCCGGTGGTGGACGGCGCGCCCGATTTCATGAAGTCGCTCGACATCGAGCATGCGCGCGACGGCGAGGTGATGCTGGCCTATGAGATGAACGGGGAGCAGCTGCCGCTGCTGAATGGCTTCCCGCTGCGACTGATCGTGCCGGGGTGGTTTTCGACCTATTGGGTCAAGATGCTGAACGACATCGAGGTGCTGAACGCGCCCGACGAGAATTATTGGATGAAGACGGCCTACCGCATTCCCGACACGCCGCATGCCAGCGTTAAGCCCGGCGAGACCGGGTTCAAGACCGTGCCGATCAATCGCATGGGCCCGCGCTCCTTCTTCACCAACTTGACCGATGCCGCCACCGTGAAGCCCGGAGCCGCCCTGCCGGTCCGCGGCATCGCTTTCGGCGGCGATGCCGGGGTGGCGCAAGTCGAGCTTTCGGTCGACAGCGGACAGAGCTGGCGGAAGACGACGCTGGGCCGCGACCAAGGCACCTACGGCTTTCGCCAATGGAACGCGGAAGTAACGGCGCCGTCCTCGGGAATGCTCGCGCTTGCGGTGCGCTGCACGAACAGCAAAGGCGAGGTACAGCCGGCCGAGCCTAACTGGAACGGCGGCGGCTTTGCGCGGAACGTCATCGAGCGCCTCGCGCTCAAAGTCGCCTGACGCGAACGAGAGGAGGGCGTCCCATGGCTTGGTCGATGCGTGGAATCGGCTGCGGCGTCGTCATCGCCGCGGCTCTGGTCGCCGCCTTGGGCCAGGGCCGCGCCGCGCCCGCTCCCACCGTTGCCGCAGGCGGCGGCGTCACGCTCCGTTCGGTCGAAATCGATCTCCCCGACAGCGACCGCCTTTTTCCCGGCGGCAACGAGGCCGATGCCATCAACAACAACTGTCTCGCCTGCCATTCGACCGGCATGGTGCTGAACCAACCCAAGCTCTCCCGCGCCGATTGGCAGGCGGAAGTGGACAAGATGCGCACCGTCTACCGGGCGCCGGTGGCGGTCGAGGACGTGCCGGCGATCGTCGATTATCTTGCGAAGCTGAGGACCGGGAAGTAGGGCGCGCTGGGAGCAGCAGCAATGGCCGCAGACGGATTGACCACGATCAAGAGCAGCTATGGACCTGAAGAGACGATGAAACACCTCGAGGCCGAGGTGAAAGCAAAGGGCCTGACGGTCTTTGCCCATGTCGATCATGGGGCCGGGGCCGCAGCCGTCGGAATGCCGTTGCGGCCGACCGGTCTGCTGGTCTTCGGCAATGCCCAAGGCGGCACGCCCTTGATGCAGTCCGTCCAGGCGATCGGCATCGATTTGCCGCTGAAAGCCCTGGTTTGGCAGGATGCCGCGGGCGACACCTGGCTCTCCTACAACGATCCGAGCTGGCTGGCGAAGCGGCACGGGCTCGGCCACGAGGCGGCTGCGGCGGTCAACGCCATGACGGGAGCGCTGAGCGCGATCGCCAAAGCCGCCGCCGGCCCCCGCTAACCGAGCCGTGGCCACTCACATCCGATGATCCGCGGCTACGCCGACCATGCTGCCAACGAGCGGACGTTCCTCGCTTGGGTGCGCACCGGCATCGCCGTGATCGCGTTCGGCTTCGTCATCGAGAAGTTCAATCTTTTCGTCTTGACGCTAGCGGCCGTGACCTCGCTCGATGCGGCGCGACGGTTGCAGCTCGAGCGGCTGTCGGGCCCGCTCGGCCGCTACGACGGTCTCGCCCTCATCCTTGTCGGCTTGGCGCTCATCGCCATCGCGGCCGCGCGCTTCGTGCGCACGGCCCGTCTTCTCAATGACCAGGAGATGCATGCCGCCGCCGGCGTCCGCGCCGAGCTGATTTTGTCCGTCGCGCTGGCGGTGATCGTCGCCGGGTTCAGCGCCTATCTCGTGCTCGGGTGACGGGTAGCCCTAGAATCGCTCGCGAATGGCGTTGAGGAAGCGCGCGACGGTGGCGATGTCGCGCTCGCTGAAATCCTGCGTGAGCCGGGCATTCATGCGGGCGAGGAGCGGCCTTGCCGCCGCCGCCTTGGCGAGAGCATCGGGGGTCGCGAAGAGAAGTGCCGCCCGCCCATCCTCGTTCGAGGACTGCCGCCGCACCAGGCCCGCATCCTCCATGCGATCGATGAGGGCGGTGATCGCCGAGGCGTTGATGCCGAGCTCTTCGCTAACGTCCTTCAGCATGGCGCCCGGTTTCTTCTCGAGAATGAAGAGCACGCCGAGCTGCGTGTGACTGATGCCGAGCGCTTCCTTGAAGACAGCATCGGTATGTTTCAGCAAGCGGTGCTGGGCCAGCGACAGCAGATGGAAGAGGCGCGGCGGCTTCGGCGGCATGGGAGGGCGGCGCTTACTGGACGATGCCGTGACGCTCGAAAACCGCCATCAGCGTGCCGGTCATCGATGCCACGAGCCGCTCCGAGCCGTCGGTCGCGTCGCAGGCGAAGGCCCGCGCCTCGCATACGGTCAACGTCCGCCCCGGTTTGACGACGCCGGCGCGAAAGAGAAACCGCCGACCCTTCGCCGGCGCGAGAAGATTGGTCTTGAACTCGACGGTCAGCACCGCTGCGTCGGCGGGCATGAGGGAGAAGGCGGCATAGCCGCAAGCGCTGTCGAGCGCCGTGCCGATGATGCCGGCGTGGACAAACCCGTGCTGCTGCGTAAAAGCCGCGTCGAGCGGCGTCGCCAGCTCGATGTTGCCAGGGCCGAGGCGTGCGATCTCGATACCGAGCGTCGCCATGACCTTTTGCCGTGCAAAGCTTGCGCGCACGCGCTCCTCGTAGTTGGGATCCTGCGGCTGGAACGGCATGCTCTCCTCGGCCCTCATTCCGCGTCCACCGCCTCCTGGTGGACGCGGAACGTGGCGTTGCCCCGCGCAATCGCGCGGTCATCGGCACGGACGATGCAGTCGACAAAACCGAGATTGCTCCCGGCCTTGAGCACGCGCGGCGCGATCTCGAGCCATTGTCCGATTTGTGCCGAGCCAAGAAAATCGAGTGCGAGGCTCACCGTCATGCAGCTGCTCGCCTCACCCTCCTGCCCTTGGCGGAGCGTTTCGATCACCGAGAGCCCCATGGCGTTGTCGGCGAGCGCGCTGATGAGGCCGCCATGGACGAAACCCCGGCTGTTGCAATGCGGCTCGCGCGCCCAGAGCGCGAGCAAGACCGACCCCTTCACACGCTTCGAATAAAGCGGCTCCCACGGCTCGGTGAGCGGGCTCTTGCGAAAATGCCGGGCGTAGCCTTCCGGGATGCGCTCGAAAGAAGCCGTCATCTGCGGGTGCCTCATGGTTCACACGTGAAGGACATCCTGAGCGCCCCGCGCCGTCGGCGTCAAGCGTCCTCGCGCGCCGCCTCAGAGAGGCAGTTTGGCGAAGGCCTGGCGCAACGCGCGCTTCGACTCGAAGCCGATGCCGGGGATCTCGGGCGGGCGGGCGCCACCCTCGACCAGCGACGTATCGTCGCCATAACCGCCGAAAGGCTGAAAGCAGAGAGGGTTCACTTCGGCGCCGCCGAGGCCGAGCGCCGCCGCCACATGGAGACAGAAAAGGTGGCCGCCATGCGGCCAAAACGCCGTGCGCGGCCAGCCGCGCGCCTCGAGCGCGGCGATGATCTCGAGATAGCCCGGCAGCCCATAGCAGTGCACGGGATCGAAGAGGAGGACGTCGCGATCCCGGCGCAGTCCGCCGTGACGGTCGAGGAGCTTCGCCTCCGCCGTCGAGAACAGCGCCTCGCCGGCGCCGATGGGTCCGGGATAGCGCTCGGCAACCTTGGCCTGGGTTTCGAAATCGAGCGGATCGCAGATGTCCTCGAACCAGCGGAGCCCGACCGGCGCCAGCGCATCCGCCGCGTCGAGACTGCTCGTCGCGGTACCAGAATTCATCGCATCGACGGCCAAGCGCTCGGGCGCGCCCAACAGCCGAGCCGCGGCCTCGATGCGCTTCAGATCTTGAACCAGCGGGGCGCCGCCGATCTTGATCTTCGCGCGGCGATAGCCGAGCCCGGCAAAACGCCGGATCTCGTCGGAGAGGCGCGCCAGATCGTCGCCGGGATAGTAGTATCCGCCCCCGGCATAGACGGGAACGGTGGGGTTGCTCACGACGCGGCCGCCGGCGCGATTCGCCAGGAACCGGTAAAGCGGCAGGCGCGCGATCTTTGCCGCCGCGTCCCAAAGCGCCATGTCGAGCGTGCCGACGGCGACGCAGCGCTCGCCGTGACCGCCGGGCTTCTCGCCCGCCATCATCACTTGCCAGGCGCGCAACGCATCGAAGTTCGTCCCGGCGTCATCGACGAGATCGGCGTCGCGCGCCGCCAGCAGGCGCGGCGCGAAACGCTCACGAATGAGACCACCTTGCGCGAAGCGTCCGATCGAGGCGAAGCCGTAGCCAACGACCGGCTTCTTCTCCCGCACCACGTCGGTCACCACGGCCACCAGGCTGGTGGTGAGGCCGCCTGACGGGATCTTCGGGTCGGCATATCGAGAGATCGGCATCGACGCTTCGCGGACGTCAACGATACGCATGGCCGCACCCTGCAGTCGCCGGCGGCAAATACCTGCCGGTCTACAAGGGATGGTCTGTCGCCACGACAGGTCGCGTCAAGCCTCTCTCGCCAGACGCAAGCGACGGATGCGCTTTTGGCTATCCTCGAACCAATCTCAGTGAGGACGCCCGCGTCGCGACTTGCACCGGGATGCCGTCGCGCTCGAGACCGGCGCGCGCGACCGCTGGCCAGTCGATGCGCGCGGCGTCGTCTCCGGCGGCAGCGGTGACGCGCGCGACGAGATCGGCGGGCGGCGACGGCGGCGGGGTGCCGCCACTCTCGAGCGCCTCGGCCTGATCGGCCGAGGGATGGACCTCGAGAAAGAGCGCGTCGCCGACCCACTGCAGCTCGACCGGCTGGTTCACGATGTCGACGGGCGTGCCGATCGGTACCTCGCGATAGAGCCGCGCGACATCCTCGGGATAGAGGTGGAAGCAGCCATGGCTCACGTGACGGCCGACGCTGTCGGGCTTGTTGGTGCCGTGAATGAGAAAGCCGGGCCAGCCGAGAAAGAGCGCGAAAGCGCCGAGCGGGTCGTCGGGCCCCGGCGGGATCGCGCGCGGCAGCTCCGGTCTCTGGGCATGGATCGATGCCGGCGGATACCAGGGGGGCCGGGCTACTTTGGCGACGATGCGCGTCGTGCCGAGGGGCGTTGCACCTTCGTCCACGGCGATGCCGATCGGGTAGGTCTCGACCGTCCGGCCGCCCAGCGGATAGTAGAAAAGACGCTCCTCGGCGAGATTGACGACGATGCCGCGATGCGGCGCCTCGGGCAGCAGGTAGAAGCTCGGGACGACGATGCGCGATCCCGCCGCGGGGAGCCACGGATCGATCCCGCGATTGGCGGCGACGAGCTGCGTGTAGCCGAGGTCATCGCGCCGCGCCACGTCCATCAGCGTCTCGCCGCTCTCGACGACGTCGCTGCCGACGGCCCCCGCCGCGGGAAGACCCGCGACGAGGGGAAGCTCCGTCGCCAAGGCGGCGTGGACGCCGAGCCCTGCGATCAGGCCGGCGACGGCGAGGAGCCGGCGCACGCCTCGGCCTTCGTCTACTTCCGCAGGCTCCGATCGTACATCTTGCCCGCGCGCTGATCCGCGGCTTGCGCGTCCTGCTCCGCCTTCTGCGCCGTTTGCAGGGCTTGATCGGCCTGTTGCTTGGCCTGATTGGCCGTGGCGACGGCGCTGTCGAGGTCGGCCCGGGTGACGCCGGGCGAGCTCGAGCACGCCGCCAAGAACGCCGGAGCGGCGAGCAACACGACACTCAGGCTGCCCAATGTTGCGCTACGCATGGTTCTCTCCTTTCGCTGCTGTGACATCAGGTACGCTCACTTCATTGCCATCACTTGGCCGAAGCGCTGCCAGGTCTTGCCATCGAATTTGGCGAGCTGCATGTCCTTGATGGGGAAAAAGTCCGCGGGGGCCGTGTGCAGGGTGATGCCTGGCAGCAGCATCGGCGCATGGAAGTCGAGATTGGCTGCCTGCTTCATGATGTTCTCGCGCGTCAGATCGTTGCCGCACTGCTTCAGCAGGTGGATCAGCGTCGCCGTTACGCTGTAGCCGTAGACATTGAACCCATCCGCCGCATCGCCATCGGGGTAGTACTTCTTCATCCACGCGGCCCATGTCTTATAGTCGGGGTCGTTCCGCCATTGCGGATCGGTGGGGTCCTTCAGATAGACCGCGGTCACGAGGCCTTTCGAGCGGTCAAGGCCCGCCGGCTGCAGCACCGCGGCAACGGAGTTCGAGACCGAATTGAGATAGTGGAGCGGCTTCCAGCCGATGTCATAGGCCTCGCGGATCGCCTGTGCGGCGAATTTCGGCGTCGTCACGTCGTAAAGCACGTTGGCGCCCGATGCCTGCAAGCTGATGATCTGCGAATCGATGGTCGGGTCGGTCGTCTCGTAGCTCGCCGCCTTGACGATCATGGTCGCGGCCTTGGCGCCGAGCCCGTCGCGGAGCCCCTTCAGGTAGTCCTTGCCGTAATCGTCATCCTGGTAGAGGACGCCGATCTTCGCCTGCGGCATCATCTGCAGGATATATTTGGCAAAGATGCGGCCTTCGGTCTGATAGGTGGGCTGCCATCCCATGGTCCAGGGGAAGTGCTTGGGATCGCCCCACTTCGTGGCACCCGTTGCGACGAAGAGCTGCGGCACCTTGTGCTCGTTGAGATAGCGCTGGATGGCCGAGTTGGTGGGCGTGCCCAGCGAATTGAAGTCGAGGAGAATGTGGTCCTCCTCGACCAGCTTGCGCATCTGCTCCACAGTCTTGGGCGGGCTGTAGCCGTCATCGAGCGAGATGAGCTTGATCTTGCGCCCGTTGACGCCGCCATGGGCGTTGACCATGGCGATATAGGCTTCGTCCGCCTTGCCGATCGTGCCATAGGCGGAAGCGGGGCCGCTATAGGCCATGGTCTGGCCAATGGTGATCTCGTGGTCGGTCACGCCCGGACCGTATTGCTTTTGCGCCATCGCCGGGCTTGCCGATGCCAGCGCCAATGCGGTTGCGACCGACCAGCCGAATATCCTCGATGTCATCGATCTCCTCCCGTTCGCTCTCCGCCGCAGGGCGATCTGGTGGCGCACGACATCGCGCCCCGAATCGAAGCCGGCGGGTGTTATTGCGGTCACTCGGTTCTGCGGCGCAGGCAACGCGGCGCCGTTCGACAGAGGCTGTAACGACGCGCGTGGCCGCGCTCCTGTCGCCCGGACAACGCCGGAATTGGCGAGAAGTGCATATTAAATCTTTGCAATTCGCCCGCCTGGCGCATCGCTCGGGCGCGACGCTCCACCTTCCCCGGTGAAACTGCTACGATCCTCGCCATGGCGAAGCTCAGCATTCGCATCGACCTCGCACCGCTCGGCGCCGTCGGCCCGGGCAAGATCCGGCTGCTCGAATGCATCGACGAGACCGGCTCCATCTCGGCCGCCGGCCGGGCCATGAACATGTCCTATCGCCGCGCCTGGCTGCTGATCGACGAGCTGAACCGCCTCTTCAAGAGCCCGCTGGTGGCGACGCGGCTTGGCGGCGAGGCGGGCGGCGGCGCCGAGCTCACGGCTTTCGGCAAGACCATGGTCCGCCACTACCGCGACATGGAGATCGAGGCCCAGACGGCGGCGGCGGCGCATCTCCGGGCGTTCCAAGTTGCGCTCGCCAATGGCCGAAACCGCCGTCCCGGGCGCAAGAGCGGGGACGACGATTGACGCAAATCAATGTGCTCCCGGCATTCTTCTATAACCTCAGGCGAGCTTTCCGGGAGAGCCGATATGCGCGAGGAATTCATGCGGGCGCTGCAGTTTCGCCATGCCTGCAAGCTGTTCGACGAGAAACGGTCGCTCCCGCGCGCTGATCTCGACTACATTCTCGAGGCGGGGCGCATGGCGCCGTCCTCTCTCGGGCTCGAGCCCTGGCGCTTCCTGGTGATCGAGGATCGCGCGCTCCGCCGCCACCTGCGCTCGGCGTGCTGGAACCAGTCGCAGATCACGACGGCCAGCGCCGTCATCGTCATCCTGGCATTGACCGCGGAACTCAGGCCCGAGACAGGTTACGCGCAACGGATGCTGCGGCGCCTCGTCGGCTCGGAATCGGAGCTCGAGGAGGCGATGCAGATCTATCACGACACCGCACGCGGCGACCTCGCGGCCTGGAGCGTCGCGCAATGCCATATCGCCGCGGCCGACATGATGATGGCGGCAGCAGTCATCGGCGTCGACAGCTGCCCCATGGGGGGATTCGAGCCTGAGGCCGTCGCCGAGACACTGCACATCGATCGCAGCAAGGTCGAGGTGGCGCTGCTGCTGGCGCTGGGCTACCGCGCCCAGCCGCAACCACCGAAGCAGCGCTTGCCTCTGGCGGAGATCGTGCAGTATCGCTCCGGCGGCGATTGATCCACGTCAAGGCAACTCGCCGGACCTAGACCGATAGTTGCTGCCGGCATCCGCGCTTGGGTCTTTCGCAATGAAAACCATCCTTGTTCCCACCGGCGGCAGCGACACCGATCAGGCCGTGTTCACGACGGCGCTCGCAGCGGCACGACCCCTGGGCGCGCATCTCGAGTTCCTGCATGTACGCTTGGGCGCGGGCGATGCGGCGCCCTTCGTTCCGCACGTCGACTTCGCCCGCGGGGCGGCGCTCCGCGCGGCGCTGCAGAAAATCGACGCCGACCAGGAGCGGCGCCTCACCATAGCGCGGCGCCATTTCGAGCGGTTTTGCGAAGCGAACGACGTTCCGCTGCGCGACGTTCCGGGCCGAGCGAACGGCATTTCTGCGACCTGGCGCCAGGCGCTCGAGGGCGGCATGGAACGGATCATGATCGAGGCGCGCCACAACGACCTCATCGTCACGGCCCGCGCCGCGCATGCGAACGGTTTACCGCAGGATTTCGTCGAGCTCGCTCTTGTCGGCAGCGGGCGGCCAATCCTGCTCGCGCCCTGGCGGTCGGTCGAGCGGCTGACCGGCACCGCGCTCGTCTGTTGGAAAGAGACGCCGCAGGCCGCCCGCGCCCTGGCAGCCGCTCTGCCGCTGCTGGCGAGAAGCAAGCGGGTGATCATTCTCACGATCGAGGAGCAAAAGGACGCCTCCCTCGAGAACGGTGTCGAGATGGCGCGACAGCTGGCGTGGCAGGGCATTGCCGCCAAGGCACGATGGATGCCGGCCGACCGGCGCGGCGTTGCCGCGCAGATCGACGCCGCAGCCTCGGAACACGAGGCCGATCTCATCGTCATGGGCGGCTACGGGCACGGCAGAGTGCGCGAGCTGGTCTTCGGCGGTTGCACCCAGCACTTCCTCGAGGGCGCCGACCGTCCGGTGCTGCTGATGCACTAGCGCGCCTTATCTTCCCCTCGCCGCCTCGGAGGGGCGGAGAGGGGGTTCGGTCCGATCGCGCTCTCCTAAGTAATCTCCCTTAAGGAGAATTCCGAATTTCGCGCGGCACGGATTTGCGCGATCGTCGCCACATGTTCGCAGCCGCCAAAACCCCCGCCGCACGCCATCTCTGGCAGGATCTGCTGCGCGATTGGCGGCGCTGGTCGGCGATCGAGCGGGTCCTTGCCACGACGCTGGTCGCGGCCCTCGCATCCCTGCCGCTTCTCTCGCTCGCGGCCTTCGCGCACAGCGCCGCCTAACCCGTCGCCGCTGCGCATAAGCCCATATCCGGGCGCATCTGCCGATTGATGCAGCTCAATGAGCCGGTTGGCGTTTTCCGCCACCGTGAGGCATGGTGAGACCGGCGGAGGAAGCGATCATGGAATTCCGCACCATCCTTGTGGCCTTGGGCGGCGGCAGCGCCAGCGCCGGGGCAGTCGAGCTGGCGTGCCGCTTGGCGCGCCGCTTCAGCGGCCACCTCGAGGCGCTCCACGCGCGGCCCGATCCGCGCGATATGGTGGCGGCCGTCGCCGACGGCTTCGCGACGCCCTTGGCCGGTACCCTCGTCGAGAAGGCGATTGCCGACGCGGCCGAGGCGGCCAAGAAAGCGCGCGCGCTCTTCGACGCCGCCGTGTCGCGCCACGCGCTGCCCTTGCGCGATGCGCCGCCGCCGCTCGGCACCGATCCGGCGCTGCGGCGCCAGGCCTCCGCCGCTTGGCGCGAGGAGACCGGCTTCGGCGCCGGCATCATCGCCGACCGCGCGCGGATCTTCGACCTGCTGGTCCTCGGCCGCTCCGGCCGCGTCGTCGGCGAGCCGCATAGCGAGGCGATCGAAGAGGCGCTGCTGAGCAGCGGCCGCCCGGTCTTGGTGGCGCCCGCCGAGCCGCCCAAGGCGCTGGGCGAGACCATCGCTCTCGCCTGGAACGATACGCCCGAAGCGGCGCGCGCGGTCACCGCTGCGCTGCCGTTTCTGGCGCATGCGCAGGCCGTCCATGTGCTGTCGCTCGGCGACAAGAATGCGGAGGAGCTGGCGCAGCATCTCGCTTGGTACGGCATTCGCGCGGCGGCGACGGCGCTCGATCCCGCCGGGCGCGGCGGCATCGGCGAATTGCTGTTGTCGGCTGCGCGCGAGCAGGGCGCCGATCTGCTGGTAATGGGCGGCTATGGCCACGCGCCCTGGCGCGAGACCTTGTTCGGCGGCGCGACCCGCGCCGTGCTCGGCACCAGCCGCTTGCCGCTCTTGCTCTCGCACTAGCCTGGGCTCTCGCCGAGCGATCGTGCCGCCAGCGCTCGAAATCGCGCAATACGCCTATGTGTTGCAGACTGCACGCGCCGTGCTCGTAGGGCCCGGCCCATTCCCTCGCTGCGGATGCTCAGGTCCAGCAAATTTTACCTTGGAATCAAGAGCTTCTAGCACGTTGGGCCGTTTCCGATTTTTTTGGTGAACGTTAACAGGAAAGTCTCTATCGTGACCCGCTAAAGTTGCAGCGGCCGACCGTTCAACGGCCGCGTCGGAGG
>DATJAV010000110.1:0-2974 GCA_035515835.1 Allostellaceae bacterium | reverse complement strand
CCTCCGACGGCCGCTGCACCGGAAAGACCGGTTTCCAGGGCTTTGCGCTCTCTCTCACGGCCAAGAGCGACGCCGAGGCCGAGCGGCTCTTCGGCGCGCTCGCCGATGGCGGCCAGGTGCAGATGCCGATGGCGAAGACCTTCTTCGCCTCGCGCTTCGGCATGGTCGCCGACCGCTTCGGCGTCGGCTGGATGGTGTATGTGCCGGCAGCGTAGCGCGGATCCGGCGTTATGCTTGTCCCCTCTCCGCCCCTTTGGGGCGGAGGGGCTGGGTGAGGTGGGGTGCCCAAGGCACGATCTCGCGGTTGAGGCACACCTCACCCTCCTATCGCTTCGTGATGGGCTCCTCCCTCTCCCGCGCTCCGCGCGGAGAGGGGACGCGTGCTAAGGCCAGATCTCGCTGGTGCTGAAGAAGAACGCCACCTCGCCTTGCGCGTTTTCGACGGAGTCCGAGCCATGCACCGAGTTCGCCTCAATCGACTCCGCGAAGTCCTTGCGGATGGTCCCGGCGGCGGCGTTGGCGGGGTTGGTCGCGCCCATGATCTCGCGGTTAAGCGCCACGGCGTTCTCGCCCTCGAGCACCTGCGCCACGACGGGTCCCGAGATCATGAAGGCGACGAGGTCCTTGAAGAAGGGCCGCTCGCGGTGCACGGCATAGAATTGCTCCGCCTGCTCGCGCGAGAGTTTGAGGCGCTTCTGCGCGATGATGCGCAAGCCGCGCTCCTCGAAGCGCGCATTGATCTTGCCGGTCAGGTTGCGGCGCGTGGCGTCGGGCTTGATGATCGACAAGGTGCGTTCGACGGCCATGGCGTCATTCCATTTTTCCGGGCCGAGAGAATGGGCGGCGTTATAGCCGCGAGGGCCGCAGCCATCAACCCGCGGCGCGCTTCTCCCATCGACCCTCGACCTGCTCCCAATAGACGAGCTGGTGGCCGGCCGCCTTCGCCTCTTTCCAGCGCCGCCGCGCCGCCACGACCGCAGCTTCGTCGTTGCCGTCGAAGATGTCGCAGCAGCGGGCATAGTCCTGGAGCCGCGCCGAGACCGAGCCGTCGAGCAGCACCAGCATGCTGGCGCGGTTGGGATTCTCATCCGCGGCGGTAAGCCAGATCGGCTGCCGCTCGGCCTGGCCTTCCCGCGCGCTGCCATGCGGCAGGAAGCTCGCGTCGTTATAGGTCCAGAGCAGATCGTCGAGGTGCTCGACCCGCTCGCGCGAGCCCACCATGACCACGATGCGGTGCCCGGCCGCAAGCGCGCGCTCCAGAATATTGGGCAGCACCCGCTCGAGCGGCGTGGTGCGGAGGTGATAGAAGCCGATCTCCGCCATCAGCGCTCGTAATGCTCGGCGATGAAATGATCGAGGAGACGCACGCCGAAAGCCGTCGCCCCCTTGGGCACGGTGGGCGCGTCCTTTTTCGACCAGGTCGTACCGGCGATGTCGAGATGCGCCCAAGGCACGCCGTTGACGAAGCGCTGCAGGAATTGCGCCGCCGTGACGCTGCCCGCCTCGCGGCCGCCGCTGATGTTTTTGACGTCGGCGGCGTCGCTGTCCATCATCTTGTCATAGCTCTCGCCGAGCGGCATGCGCCAGCAGGCCTCGCCCACCGCCTTGCCCGCCTCGATGAGGCGCGTCGCGAGCTCGTCGTCGTTGCTGAAGAGGCCGGCATTCTCCGAGCCCAGCGCGATGATGATGGCGCCCGTCAGCGTCGCGAGGTCGACCATCAGCTTCGGCTTGAAGCGGTCCTGGCAGTACCAGAGCGCGTCGGCCAGCACGAGGCGCCCCTCGGCATCGGTGTTGAGGACCTCGATGGTCTGGCCCGACATCGAAGTGACGATGTCGCCCGGACGCTGCGCCGTCCCCGACGGCATGTTCTCGACGAGACCGATGACGCCGACGACATTGACCTTGGCCTTGCGCCCGGCCAGCGCCTTCATCAGGCCGATCACCACCGCCGACCCGCCCATGTCCCATTTCATGTCCCACATACCGTCGGCGGGCTTGATCGAGATGCCGCCGGTGTCGAAGGTGACGCCCTTGCCGATGAAGGCGAGCGGCTGCGCGCTCTTCGCCTTCGACGCGCCCTTCCACTGCATGACGACGAGGCGGGGCGGTCGCGCGCTGCCCTGCCCGACGCCCAGCAGCGCGCCCATGCCGAGCTTCCGCATCTGACGCTCGTCCAGCACCTCGACGTCGACGCCTTGCTTGCGCAGCGTCCGCGCCGCCTCCGCCAGCGTCTCGGGATAGAGAACGTTGGCGGGCTCGGAGACGAGATCGCGGGTGAAGAACACCGCCTCGGCGATCTTCTCCAGCGGCTGAAAACCGCGCTTGGCGGCCACCATGTCACGCGTCATCACCGTCAGCGTGCGGAGGCTCGGCTTCTGCTCGGGCTTCTCCTTGGTGCGGTACTTGTCGAAGCGGTAGGCACGCAAGCGCGCGCCATAGGCGAGATTGGCCGCCGCATCCGCAGGCTTCAGCTTCATGCCGTCGAGCTTGTCGAGGACGACGGCCGCCACGATCTCGCCGACGCTGTTGAGCTGCGCCACAATCTGCCCGCCCAGCCGCTGCATCGCCGCCTCGTCGAGCGCCGCCGCCTTACCGAGACCGACCAGCATCACCCGGCCCAACGCCAGTTGGGCCGGCGCCAGCACGCCCAGCACTTCGTCCTTCCGACCGTTGAACCGGCTGGACTCGATCGCCCGCTTGAGCGCGCCGCCGCTCTGCTCGTCGAGCGCGGCCGCGGTCGGCGAGAGTTTCCGATCCTCGAGCACGCCGACGACGATGGTGCCGGACTTGGGCGTCGCCGGCTCGGCAAAAGCGATTTTCATGGTCCCTCCCTCAGCGCTGGCGCGCCGATAGCGACGACGGCGCCGCTCTGTCAACTAGAGGCAGAGCGCCGTCTCGGAGACGACGTGCGAGCGCGGAATGGGCAAGCGATCGGGCGGGTATTTCCAGAACGTGGCATCGGGAAAGGTGATGA
>DATJAV010000109.1:0-12778 GCA_035515835.1 Allostellaceae bacterium | reverse complement strand
TCGTCACCCTCTCGCGCCATGGCGGCGCCGCCGCCCTGGCGGGGCTCGCCGCAAGCCTCTCGATCCCGGTCCTGGTCACCGGCACCCAGCCAGGCTCGCTTGCAACCCACCGCGCTCATCCCCTGCCGTTCCTGCAGAAGCCCTTCCGCATCGCCGAGCTCGAGAGCCGGGTACGCGAGCTGCTGCGCGAGCGGGGATAGACGCGGTGACAGCTTTTACCATCTGGACCGTACCAGCGCGAGCGCTCCGCTCATGGATCTGAGTCGGTTCCGGCCGGGCGGATGCTGCCGATCGGTCATCTGCGCCGTGGCCGTCGCGCTGCTGCTCGCCGGCTGCGCCGCCTCCAGCGGGTCATGGCCGCCGCCCGGCTACGACCCCTACCACTATCGCTGCACCGGCAACTGCCAGGCCGGTTAGCTCCCAGCTCTCAGCAAAGCTTTGGTGGTCGATCGTCCGTGCGTGCGCACGGCTGACGCCGCAGCACCGAAACGCTAAGCTGACAGCTGATAGCTGATAGCTTCCATGAACGACGTCGTAAGCTCTTTCCTGCTGATCTACGCCGGTCTCTTCCCGATCGTGAACCCGGTGGGCGGCGCGCCGATCTTTCTCGGCTTGACCCGGCAATGCACCGATCCCGAGCGACACGCGCTGTCGGCGCGCATCGCCGTCAACGGTTTCTTCCTCCTGCTGGGCTCGCTTTTCGTCGGCTCGCATGTGCTGGAGTTCTTCGGCATCACCCTGCCGGTGGTGCGCATTGGCGGCGGGCTGGTGGTGATCTCGTTCGCGTGGAAGCTGCTGCATGCGGATGACGCTTTGGCGGATCGGCGCGCCGCCGGCGGCACCGCGCGGCCGGTGTCGCCCATCGACGCCTTCTATCCCTTGACCATGCCGCTCACCGTCGGTCCGGGATCGATCGCGGTGGCGATCACCCTCGGCAGCCAGCGGCCGAAAACGGCGGCCAATCTCGCGGATCTGGCATTCCTCGGCGGCGCCGCCGTCGCCGGGCTCCTCGCCATCGCCGCGACGATCTACGTCTGCTACCGCTTCGCCGAGCGTCTGGTCGCGGCGCTGGGCGAGAACGGCACCAACGTGCTGGTGCGGCTCTCGGCCTTCATCCTGCTCTGCATCGGCATCGAAATCGTGTGGAACGGCTATAGCGCGCTCGCCGGCATCAACCAGTGACGTTGTGACTCTGAAGGCTAGTCCGACGGGAGCCGCGAGAAGCGGAAATTGCAGTGGTTCGCGCCGCCAGCCAGCGTTTGTGTCCTTTCCAGGTGGATGCCTCGCGTTGCATAGGCGTCGAAATCAAGCCCACAGATGTTCGGCAAGATTTCTTTATCTCCATGGCGAGCCGCGAATTTGCAAAAACCGCAAGCCATGTAGTCGATGCCGAATTCAAAATTGTCACCCGGGCCCGGCTCGACGAAATCGTAGACGAAATCTTCCGGAAACTCTTTCTGGTGGCTTTTTGTAGCGCTCTTTGTCGCCTGCTCGCGCAGCAAAGCCTGATTCTCTGACGACATGAATTGACGCCCCGAGGCGAGACGTTCCGTCTGGGGCACGGTGAGCGATTGCGCCTTGTAGCTTTCTCGCTCGATTTCGCCGATCACGGACAGCGACACGCCGTGACGCCGGAGCACTCGGCTGATGGCCATAAAGCCCATGAGACGCATGAAGAAATCGCTCATACGATTTGCTGCGCCTCCGACATAGGGCATTTGCGTGAGCACGATTTCGAATTCGTCCATCACCTCCTGCTTAATCTCATCAATATTGGATAGATGCGCGCGCTGGGACAACATCGCTTCGGCAAGGTCGAGGCGATGGCGCATGGCGGCCTCCATTGCACCGCGATGCGACTCGTAAAAGGGATGGATGATCTCAGCCATTGGACACGATGTTCGGTTTGAGTCTGCAATTCGCCGGATCGCGGACTTGGGTCAAGCCGCACTCACGAACTTCGATTTGTGGGCACACGCCTTAGCCGGAAGCACGCGCCTCGCTTTTCTCGGCGCTGATGAATTCGATCGCCATGCCGAAAGCGGCATCGGGCGCGATGACGGCGGCGCGGCTGTCCGACCGATAGAGGACGCCGTTCGACTGAAGCTGCCGCTTGACCGCGCCAAGGTCCGCGACGGTGACGCGATACGCGGCAAATCGCGGTGCATCGCCGTTTGCCGCGCATTCCGGGAAGCGCTCGGCGAGCCGGTCGCGCGTCATCAGCGTGATGCGATCATTGGCGGCGCCAAGGGACAGGATGCCGGGTGCCGTGATCGCCTCGGTCTCGAGCAACCGCTCGAAGAAATGGCGATGCGCGGCCGGATCGGCTGCCGAAAGCACGACCTCGACGATGCGCCGCGCGCCGTTCGCGTGGCGCTGGTAGTCGGGCTGCCAGAGCAGGTCGCGCGATTGGTGATGCCGGCAGGTGAAGAATGCGAGCCCAGGGAGTGCTGCATCGGTCGCAACCGCCAAGGAGAACGCCACCCGCATCGTGCCGCCGTCGGGCAAGCGGGCGTCTCGCGAAAAATCGAGCGCCGCGCTGTCGAGCCCTCGCGCGGCGAACGCGCCGAGGTCGGAGCGCATCGCTGCTCTTCATCGCCAGCATCGATCCCCCTTCGCCCTTGGCGAGAAAAGCCTGATTGTGCGCGCCGAAATTGAACCCCTCCGTCTCGGCCGAGGGGATCGCGCCGGCGTCGCCGATCGTCAAACAACTCGAGAAAATTGTCCTCGAGCAGGACCAGCCGGTTGCGCGTCCCGAACGGATGATCCGCGGGCGGCGTCACCGTGAAACCGAATGACGCGAAGCGGTGACGCGCGGCTTCGAGATCGTGAACGCAGAGAACCAGGTGATCGATTTTGCGCGGCATGCGATCCTCCCGTGATGGCAGAACCCTAGGTCCGGGGGGTGCCCGCCCTCAAACCAATCGTCGTCGCGCTCTGCCGCAGAAAATCTATTGCAAGCCGCCCGGCCGCGGCGGCCATAATGAGGCGCCATGACCTATCTCCTGCCGCCGCTCAATCCGTTGCGCGCCTTCGAAGCCGCCGCACGGCATCTCAGCTTCAAGCTCGCGGCACAGGAGCTCCATGTGACGCCAGGCGCCGTCGGCCAACAAGTGAAGGCTTTGGAGGATCGGCTGGGGGTCGGCCTCTTCGAGCGGCTGCACAAGCAGCTGGTCCTGACGCCTGCCGGGCAGGACTACGTGGCATCGGTGCGCGACGGCTTCCGCCGCATCGCCGACGCCACGGCGCGGTTGCAGCCGCGGGGCGTCGCCGTCGTTCTGACCGTTGGTGCCCATGGACGCTTCGATCTCCGCCGGCTTGATCCCGAGGGCTTTCGCGCCGCCAATCCGACGATCGGTCTCCGGGTGGTGGCGCCGGCCGGGCTCAACGAGCTCATGGAAGGCAAGATCGGCGCGCTCATCGACCGCAGCCTCGGCCACCATCCGGGATATCGCTGCGACCGTCTCGAGAGCGGCTCCGGTGCCGGCGATCATTTGATCTGCGCGGCGGGGACTGCCGACTGCCCCGAGATCGACGCCTTGCGCGCATGGCTGCAAAGCGCCGATGCCCGCGATCGCGCTCGGCTTCCGCGCATCGTCTCGCGCGGGCGCTAGCCGCGGCGCTACTTCTTCGAGGAGGTGTATTCCGTCTTGGGCCGCGTCAGCTTCTCGGGATGGACGATGGTCTTATGCACGGCGGCCCGCGCCGCGCCGAGTTGCGCGAACTCCGTGTCGGTGCCGTCGCGCTTCAGGAGATAGACCGCCGAGACCGGGCGCGCGCTCCGCTGATCGGCGACCGTGCGCTTGACGATGGTCCATTCGACGCGGCGGGTCGCACCCTCATTGGCCGGGTCGGCCACATCCTCGAAGCCGCGATCGACCACGGATTCGAAGGAATAGAGCTTCGGCGGCGGCTTCCGTCCGAAACCCTCGCGGTCTCGTCCCCGCGACCAATCCTTGCCGCCCCGTCCCTCTTTGCCGTGGGGCCGCCGATCGCGCCCTTCGTCGCGGCGGGGACCGCGATCACGCTGCGGTTCTTGGCCGCGCTGCTCGCGGTTCGGCTCGCCCTCCCGCGGGCGGTCGCGGCGCGGGTGGCGGTGGCGCGGTCGGTGACGGCGCGGTCCGCGGTCTTGCCGTTGCTCCGCCGGCGTCGCGCCCGCTGCCGCATCGGGCGCAGGCGCGGGAGCGGCGTTCGCATCGGGCGCGGCGGCGCTGGCGGGGGCGGTGGTGCCCGGTTCTCCCGCGCGTGGGCCCCGGCGCCGTCGCCGCCGGCGACGCTTCCGCACCGGCGCACCGGCCGGCGGCGTGCCCGGTGCGGGCTCGACGGGACTGGCGCCTGGTGCCGCTTCGGCGGGGAGGCTCGGAGCGACCTCTGCCGCTGATGCCGCCGCGTCTTGAGCGGGCGCGCCCACAGGGGCGTTTGCTGCGTCCGGCGGCCGTGGTCCGCGGCGACGGCGCCGCCGGCGACGGCGTCGCGGGCGATCGCCCGCCGGAGCCGTCTCAGGCGCTCCGCTGCTCTGGGGCGTCGCTGCCTGGCCTTGTTGCGTCGCTTCCGTCGATCCGCGCGCGCCGGTCGACGTTGCCGGCGCGATGCTCGGCGGCACCTCGCTCGCCGACCCCTCGGCTCGGTCGTCGGAATGAGGCGGCATTTGCCACGACCCCTACGCAACAGCGGCGACGCTTGACCGTAGCACGTCGTCGGCGCCAAGCAAAACCGCGGCTCGGCTCGAGGCCGCAGGATTCACAAGACGAGCGGGACGGCGCGGATATAAGCCAGCATCTCGCGCAGGTGGAACGGCTTGCGCAGCACCGGGTAGCCGCGCTCGCGCGGCTCATCCATATCGTCGGGCTCGCCCATGCCGATGACGGAGAGGCCGCGCGCGGCGAGCTCGTCCACCAAGCGCCAGGCGCTCCTGCGCGGGTTGTGCGGCGCTTCGTTGCGCATATCGGTGTCGACGAGGACGACCCGGACGGTTGCCTGGAGCCGAAGCAATTCGATTGCGGCGTCGTAGTCGGCGGCGGCTACGGGAAAGTAGCCTTCAGCCTCAAGGTACTCGCAGATGGCGCTGCGGACCTCGGTCCGGCGATCTACGACCAGGATGTCATAGATATCGCGCATGGCAGTCTCCCGCGCTGGCGCTCCTGCCTTACGGTACCGCGTCGAGCGCCAAGGTCAAGGTCGCTGAATGGCCGCGCTGTGCGCTTTTGTCACCCCGAGACGAGCCATTCGCCGGCATACATCTCGCCTCATTCCCGGCTCATCCCCGCTCATCCCCGGCGATCCCCGCTGATCCCCATATCCGCTTTTGTTGTCTTGCCGGCCCAAGACGGCGATGCCGGCTGGGCGGCGTGTGCTCGTCTACAGCGAGCCAGCCTCTCTATTGCGGCAAGACGTAGCCGATCGCGGTGTAGCCCCAGAACCTTTTGCCGAGAAAAATCGACGACGAGGCGTTCTTGACCATGACGTAGCGTCCGGCACCGAATTCGCGGCGGTGCGTGCTCACGAGCGTCCGCCGATCGCGCGACAAGGCGCCCTGCTGCGAGCGGCGCACGGCGATCATCGTACGATTGCGGCAGTTGTTCGCGTTCCAAACCGGGTCGGCTCCCTGCGGCTTGGAATATTTGAGATTGTGCGTCGGCATATAGCCGTTGCGGTCGATGGCGATGGTGAATTGGACATGTGGCAGCGCGGCGAAGTGCTTTTCCAGCACCGGCGGCAGCACGCGGTCGCACACCTCGGTGAAGCGCGTCAGATATTGCTTGGGGTCCGTGCCGGGGATCTCGCGGTAGTTGTCGTCGAAGAAGTCCTCGGCAGCGATCTCGCCCCGGGCAATCGCCACCTCGAACGCCGCGGTCACGTCGGCGGCCAGCGCCTTCGATGCTTCGACGTAAGGCGTATCCTCGGTCTCGATGCCCGCGGTGCCGACTTCGTTGATCAGCGCCGCGATCTGCTCCAGCACCTCGGACATCTGCGCGTTCGTGCTTTTTAGACTCTGAGCGGAGCTGCCGACTTCCTGGTCGAGCGTGTCGAGTTCGGTGATGACCGTGTTGCATTGGGTGATGTTGTCGCGGGCGCTGGTGGCGATGCCGCCGCTCACCTCCGTCAGCCGCGCAATGCTGTCGCCGACGCGGCTGAAGGCCTCCTCGATGTCGTGCGCGCCGGCGCGCGTCGCCTTGCCGCCGGCGACCGCGCTCGTCGCTTCCTCGATCAGGCTCGAGATGCCGCCCGAGAGCGTCGTCACCGTTGATCCGATCTTGAGCGTCGCCTCGCGGGTTTGTCCGGCGAGCGCTTTCACTTCCGACGCGACCACGGCGAAGCCGCGGCCGGTCGCGCCGGCGCGCGCCGCCTCGATCGTCGCGTTGAGCGCGAGCAGGTTCGTCTGCCGCGCAATCGCATCGATCGCGCCGGAAATCCCCGCCACGCCCTTCAGCGATTGGCCGATGCCGTCGAGCCGCTGCTCGATCCGCTCGACCGCATCTGCCAGCGTCGACACCTGGGCGATGCCGCTCCCCACCGCCTGGCGCGACCCCGCGAGCTCCGCTTGACCCGCCTCTGCCGCTCTATCCGCGGTCTCGGTTGCGCTGTCGATGCGGCGGTTGCTCTCGGCCATCAGCTGCGCGCTCTCGCGCAGCCGCTTCAGCTGCGTTTCCTGGCGCTCGACTTGCTTGGCCACCGCATCGATGTTGCTGGCGGCCTCGTGAATCGCCATGGCGAGCACGCCGAGCTGACGGCTGAACGCATTCACCAGCGCTATCGCCGTCTGCTCTCGATTGCTCGCGGATGTGGTGGGTTCGCTTGACATCCGCGCGAGGCTACACCGCTAAAATTAAGATGGCATTTCTCGGTGCTCGCAGATTGCGAGCAAGACCCACCCAATTCGCCGACCCAGACCTTCGCTATTGCATGCCCGGATATGGCGTCGACGGGCCTGCTCTCGCCGCAGGCTTGCGCCGGGTCACGTCGTGGCGGCGGCGGCGCCTGCGCTCTGAACCGGAAAGAGGAGAGTGACGCGCGTCCCTTTCCCGGGCGCGCTTTCGACCTCGATGCGGCCGCCATGGCTCGCGACGATGCCATGCACCACCGCCAGTCCGAGACCGGTGCCTTGGCCGACGACCTTGGTGGTGAAGAAGGGCTCGAAGATCCGCGCCCGCGTCGCCTCGTCCATGCCGCAGCCCGTATCCGACACCGAAAGGCGGACATGGGCACCGTCGGGTTCCCTCTCGAGCGAGACGGTGATCGCTCCCTGCACCTCGCCGATCGCGTGCATCGCGTTGGTGACGAGATTGACGATCACTTGATGGAGCTGACTGGGGTCGCCTTCGAGCAGCACTGCACCGGCGAGGGCCTGCTCGAGGCGGATGCTCGCCGGCATCGAGGCGCGCAACAAGGAGAGCGCATCGGCCGCGACGCCGGCCAGATCGAAGGTCTCGCGGCGCAGTTCCTGCTTCCGCGAGAAAGCGAGGATCTGCCTGACGAGATCGCGCGCGCGATCGCTCGCCTCTACGATGGTTTGGAGATTGGCGCGGTCGCGGCTGCCCTCCGGCAAATGGCGCAGCACGAGCTTGGACAGCGCCACCACCGGCACGAGCGTGTTGTTGAGCTCATGGGCGACGCCGCCGGCGAGCGTGCCGAGCGACTCCAGGCGCTGCGCATGATGCAGCTGCTCCTCGAGCTGCCGATGCTTCTTGTCGGCGCGCTTGATGGCGGTGATGTCCGTCCACAAGCCGACTTTGCCGTCGCCCGGCAAGCGCCGATACGCCACCAGCATCCAGCGGTTGTCGCGCAGGCGATAGCTGTGCTCTTCCTCAGTCTGATGGCGGGCCAGCAGCAGGTCGAGATCGACCGGCTGGCCGCTCGGACTCTCGGCATAAAACCCCGTGCCGAGCTGCCATGCCGCGAGATCCCGAAAGGAAGCCCCGGCACAGACCAGAGTATTGCTGCCGGGCAGGGTGTGCAGGTCGACGAAAGCCTGATTGAAGGCGGCGACGCGGTCGTTGGCGTCGAAGACGACGAATGGCTGGGTCACGTAGGCAACCGCATCGTGGAGCTGGCGCTGCGCCAACCGCGCCGCCGCCTCGGCTTTCTTGCGCTCCGTGATGTTGGAAGCCACGCCGCGCAGTCCGATGAACTCGCCCTGCTCGCCGAAGAGCGGCACGGCGCTCACCGAGAACCAGCGTATCTCGCCGTTGGCGAGCTTTCGCGAATAGACGAAGTCGCGATAGGGCTTTTTTTCCTTTTGCGCCAGGATGGCCATCTTCCCCATTTCCGGCTCGACCCGGACGCCGGGGGTGTCGGCAAAACGCTTGCCCAGCGCTTCCGACGCCGGTACGCCGACGACGGCCTCGTAGTTGGGCGAGACGTAGCTCATCCGATAATCGGCATCCATCTCCCAGGAGTAGTCGGAGCCGATCTCGAACAATTGCCGGAAGCGCTGCTCGCTCTGGCGCAGCGCCTCTTCGGCCTCGATCTGCGCGGTGATCTCGCGGCAGACGCCGCGATAGCCGCGAAACTGGCCGTTCCCGTCGATGATCGGCACGGCATTCGTCTGCACCCAGCGCTTGCGCGCACCGGGCGCCGGGCGCCAGAAGCAGAGGAAATCGCGATAGGGTTTTTGCGCCTTGATCGCCGCCACCGTCATCCGCGCCATCTCCGGCGCGATCTCGACGCCGGGTATGTCGTTGAGGCGCTTGCCGTGAATGTCGGAGGCGGCGAGGCCGAAGACGGAGCCGAAGTTGGGCGACGCGTAGGTGAGATGCCCCGTCTCGTCGGTTTCCCAGAAGCAATCGGAAGCGGCCTCCAGCATTTGCCGAAAGCGCTCCTCGCGCGCCGCCAGGGCTGCGCGCTCCCCATCATCGACCTCGGTCGCCGTTGCCAGGACCGCCGGCTCACCGCCGAGCGCAATGCGGCTGATTTCGATTCGCACCGCGACGATCGAGCCGTCCGCCAAGCGATGACGCCGGCCCGCCGCTCCGCCCGGCACTTGGGACCCATCCTCACGCCGCTCGAGATCGGCCAGGCTCAGGCCATGGAACTGCTCGCGCGCCAAGCCGTAGCGCCGGACGGCGCTGGCGTTTGCATCGATGAGACGAAACGTTGCCTCGTCGCAGAGCCACGCCGGCATCGGCAGCGCGTCGAACAGCGCCCGCGCCATGCCGTCGAGCTGGCTGGTCGGTGTGGCGAGCGGTTCAAGATGGGCGCGCCGGGGCGTGGTGGACATTCCAGGGGTTTCGATCGCGGCCGCGGCCGTCGCAGCACGCGGCCGCTATTCTCTCCATTGGGGTGCGTAGGCCTTTCGCGATACTCCCACAGAGAGATTGACTAATGCTTACAGTGCCTTGGGTTCAGGACGCTTCGGCGCGCGCCGCCGCGCCGCGGCGCAGCACCTTGCGCGCCTGCCACTCCTCGGCGGGCTCGATCGTCCCCAGGAACTGCACCTCGCCGCCGGCGAGGAGAGCGATCGGCAAGCCGTCGCGATAGAGGAGGCGATTGCCGGTAAGCGCCGCGAGCTTGGGGCCCGGCGTCAGGACCCCGACGAGGTTCAAGGGATCGGCGCCCGAGACCGAGACCCAGTCGCCGGCGAGCGGCTTCCGCCGCGCCTCGCGCAACAGGCCGATCGCTTCGGGGAGCGCGTATTGTTCGCCGGCGAACCCTGCGACGAAGCGGCCGCCGCGGACGTCGCCCCGCGCCTCGAGCCGGCGATAGACGCGGAGCAGGTCACGCCAGGGCGGCAGCCAATCGGCCTCGCGCTCGATGAGGCGCCAGAATACCACGCCGTAGCGACGCAGCAGAGTGCCGGCGAGATGCTCGATCGCTTCCGCTTCGTCCTGGGGACCGGCGGGGGTGACACGCGGCCGGCGCGCCAGTGCCCAGCGGCCGGCGTCCTCCATGCCGAGACCGACGCTGCGGCGCCGGCTCGAATGGCGCCGATCGGAGGGGAGCAGCAGCGTGCGCAGGCCGGCGAAGCTGTCGCAATTGACGAGGCCCAGCGCCACCAGCTCGGCCAATGCCTCTTCGAGCTGCGGGCGCAAAAGGCCCGTGCCGTCGACGAGCTCGTCGAAGAAGGAAGCGCCTTGTGCGCGGATGCAGTCGACGACGGCTTGCGCGCGCGTGCTGGGGCGAACCACGTCGGGCGCCGGCGAGAGCGCGGTCCAGAACGCCGCATGCCGGCGCGCCAACAGGGTGATGGGCGTCGTCCGCACCGGTGAGGCACCGCGCTCGCTACCGGCGGCGCGCGGGTTGCGCGGGCGAAGCCGCGCCCAGGAGACACGGCCGGCGAGGCATTGATCGTCGAGCCAGGCGGGATCGTATTTGGCGAGCCGCGCCGGGAGGATTTCGGTCTCCCAGGCGCCGGCCGGCGCCTCGAAGCCCTCGAGCTGGCCGATGACGGGATGGAGCGCGTCGGGTCCATCCATGCGCGTCTCGGGCGCGACCCGCTGCCAACTCAAGAGGAAGCGCAGGAAATCGCGCGCCGAGACCGGCTCGATCTCGGCGCGGAGCCGCTTCACCGTGTAGCGGTGGATGCGCGCCAGGAGCCTGCGCTCGCACCATTCGTCGCCATTGGCGCCCGGGGTGAAGCGGCCGCGCAGCGCAAAGCCCTCGCCCTCGAGCGTGGCGAGTGCCGCCGCGGCATCGGCGTCATCGAGCCCGAGCGGCGCCGCGAGCGTCGCTTGCGTGACCGGCCCCAGGCCCTCGAGCCGGCCGCGCAGAATCTCGACAAGAGCCGCATCGGCCGCGCCCTGGGCCCGGCCGTCAGGCGCGGCGATCGGAGGATCGAGCGGCGCAGTGGGCCAGAGCGCGCGGAACTGCGGCAGACGCTCGGCGGTGATCCAGACCGCCGTTCGCGGCAGCGCGAGACGCGCCACGCGCTTCTCGCGTGCCAGCGCCTTCAGCCAGTCGTTCCACCGCGGCTGCGCTGCGATTTCCTCTTCGGTGAGGAATCCCAGCCACACCATCGCGTCGTGCAGCTCGTCGGCGTTGGCCGCCTCGGGCCAAGCCTCCTGGCGCACGCGCGCGATGGCGTCGGCATCGAGCCGACCAAGATCGGCGGCCTCTTCGGGTGCGAGCCAGCGCCGGCTCATCACCGCCTGGGTGCGGCGCTCCTCGAGCGGCGCGTCGTCGAGATAGGCGTAAGGCCGCGCCGACAGCACCTCATGCGCGAGCGGCGAGGGCTCGGTGAGGTCGCGAGTCTCGACTTCGATGAAGCCGCTCTCGATGCCGCGGAGAAGGCGTTCGAGGCCGGCCACGTCCATCGCCTCGGTGAGGCAGTCGGTGAGCGTCTGGCGCACCAGCGGGTGGTCGGGGATCTCGCGCTCGCCGACGAGGTTCTCGCCGCAAGCGACCTGGTCGGGAAAGACCGAGGCGATAAGATCCTCGGCATTCATGCGTGCGAGCTGCGCTGGCACCTTCTTGCCGCCGCGGAAGCGCGGCAGCGCCAGCGAGACGCCGGCGACCCAGCGCCAGCGCGTGGTGAACATGGGCGCGTCAAGCAGTGCCTGGATGAGAAGCGGGCGGAGGCTCGCCGAATGAAGATAGCGCGCCACTTCCGGTAGCTCGAAGCTGTGCGCGGTGGTGAGGGAGAGGATGATGTTGTCCTCGGTCGCGGCTGCCTGGAGCTCGAAATTGAATTTGCGGCAGAAGCGCTTGCGCAGCGCCAGGCCCCAGGCACGATTGAGGCGGCTGCCATAGGGCGAATGGATGACGAGCTGCATGCCGCCCGCCTCGTCGAAGAAGCGCTCGATGACGAGCCGCTCCTGCGTCGGCAGCACGCCCAGCGCGGCGTGGCCCGCCGCGAGATAATCGGCGAGCTGCCGCGCCGCGGGCTCGATGAGCGCGCGTTCCGCCACCAGCCAGCGGAGCGCTTGCGCGCCCGAAGGATCGGGCCGGAGCTGCTGCGCCACATCGGCGCGGAGCCGCGAGACGGATTGCGAGAGCTCGTCGCTCCGGCCGGGGGCTTCGCCCAGCCAGAACGGAATGGTCGGCGACATGCCCTGCGCGTCCTCGACCCGGACGACGCCGCGCTCGGTGCGGAGGATGCGGTAGGCGGTATTGCCGAGCTGGAAGATGTCGCCCTGCATGCTCTCGACGGCGAAGTCCTCGTTGACGGTGCCGATGATCTGGTTCTCGGGCTCGAGCAGCACTTGGTAGTCGGCGGTGTCGGGGATGGTGCCGCCGGAGGTGAGCGCGGTCAGCCGCGCACCGCGGCGGCCGCGCAGCTGGTGATTGACGGCGTCGTGATGGATGAGCGCGCCGCGCCGTCCGCGCCGGCTGGTATAGCCCTCGGCCAGCATCGCCAGCGCTGCGGTGAAATCCTCGCGCGGCAGGGCGCGAAAGGGCCAGGCCCGGCGGAAGCGGGCGAAGAGCGCGTCCTCGCTCCAGTCGCGCGCCGCGACCTCGGCGACGACCTGCTGCGCCAAGACGTCGAGCGGCTGCTCCGGGAGCGAGAGGCGGTCGAGCTCGCCGCGGCCGACGCTGTCGAGGAGGGCCACGCATTCGACGAGCTCGTCGCGCGAGAGCGGGAAGAGGCGGCCCTTGGGCGTGCCGTCGACGGCGTGGCCGGAGCGGCCGACGCGCTGCAGGAAGCTCGCAATCGAGCGTGGCGAGCCGATCTGGCAGACGAGATCGACATCGCCGATGTCGATGCCCAGCTCGAGCGAGGCGGTGGCGACGAGCGCCTTGAGCTTGCCGTGCTTCAAGCGCTGCTCGGCGTCAAGGCGCAGCTCCTTGGCTAGGCTGCCGTGATGCGCGCTCACATGCTCGGCGCCCAAGCGGTCGGTGAGCT
>DATJAV010000108.1:0-10353 GCA_035515835.1 Allostellaceae bacterium | reverse complement strand
GGCCAATCAGGGCGAGGACGGCTTCTGGGAGGAGCCATGGCACACGGCCACCGGCTTCCCGCGCGTCTTCTACCTCCGCTACCACGGCTACCGCGCCTTCTTCCCGCTCTGGGCTTTGGCGCGCTATCGCAATCTCCGCCGCGGCGACACTCGGGCCATCCCTTACGGCATGTGATGTCGGCGGGCGCCGTCACCGGGCTTGCCGCCGAAGCGAGGATCGCTCGTCGCGCGGGGCTCGATGCCGTCGCCGGCGGCGGCGATGCCGATAGCACCGGCGCCAAGATAAAGACGCTCCTTGCCCGGGGCGCGAGCGGCCTCGTCAGCTTCGGCATTTGCGCCGGTCTCGATCCGGCGCTCGCTCCCGGCGATCTGCTCCTGCCACGTCTCGTGTGGCAGCTCACGCCCGCCGTCGCCGAGACTTGGCATGCGAAGGTCGCCGCCGCGCTCACTGCCGCCGGAATTCAAGTCATTGCCCAGGGAGCGATCCTCGGCCAGAGTGCCATGGTTCAGGACAGGGCCGAGAAGGCGGCGCTCTTCGGCGCCGGCGGCGCGCTCGCGCTCGATATGGAAAGCCATCTCGTCGCGCGCGCGGCGGGGATCGCCGGCCTGCCGTTTCTGGTGTTGCGCGCGGTGGCCGATTCCGCCGGTCGCAACCTTCCTCCGGCTGCGCTGGTCGGCCTCGATCGCGAGGGACGGCCGCAGTTGCAACGGGTCATTCTCTCCGTGCTGGCGCATCCCCGCCAGCTACCCGCGCTTATGGCCGTGGCGCGCGATACCTCGCGAGCGCTCGCCGCGCTCCGCCGCGCCGCGCCGGTGCTCGCGGCGGTGCCGCCGGAATGACGGCTCGGCGGAACCCCGCGTTAGCAAAGCGCAAACGAGTTCTCGGGTATTGATCGGTCCTGGCGGCCGGCCACGCGGGGAGCGTCGATGAATTTCGAAAGCAATTTCGCCTGGTTGTCGCTGCTGCAAAGGCGGGCGGAGTACGCACGGAAGGCGGCGGCCGGAGCGCGTTCGGCCGCGGTCGCGCACGAATTCGAGGCGCTCGCCCTGCTCTATGACGGGATTGCCGGCCGCGTCGACACAGCGACGCCAGCTGAGGCCCGGCAGATCGCGGGCCGAAAAGATCCCAGAGGCGAGCTCATCAAGCACCTGCAGTCGCGAGCGCACGAGCTGATGATGGAGGCGCGCACCGCCACCGATCGCCAGCGGGCGGACGACCTCAAATATCTCGTCGGTGCCTACGGCGCCGAGGCGGCGCGGCTCAAGAACGACAACATGCGGTGAGGTCCTGCAGCTTCGCTAGGTGGGATGGCGGTGGTCGCCGCTCCCTTTTGCCCCGACCGGCGCGGCGCCACGGCTATGGCCTCTGGCGGGAGCGGACGGCTGCGCCCCTCTTGCCGGCGCGGAATGCCCCGGGCGCGCTGTCGCAACGGCCGGTCGGTGCGATGCGCCGGGAACCCCGCGGTGTTCGTCATTGCGGCCACCGCCATGGTGGCTTCGATAGCGATCACGGTCATGATCGTGGTGATGATCGCCCTCGATGACAAAGCCGAGCGTGGAACCCGCGTAGCCGTAGGGGGCATAGCCGGGACCGTCCCACGCGGGGGGACCGCCCGGCGTATAGTACCCGCCGCCGCTATAGGCCGATGGACCGCTCGGTTCAACGGCGCAACCGGCCAGCGCACCGAGCACGATGGCGCTGACCAGGACGTTCCTGCAGGGGTGTCCCTTGCGGCATGAAAAATTTGTCGCCATACCGAGAAAACGTCTTACCGGAGCGCCGGCGCTCAATTTCAGCGTCGAGAAGCATTGACAAGCGACCGCGCAACCGCCCGGCGCCGCCCGGACATCTGCAACAACTGCGGGGTTGCGGCCGACAGCGCAACGGAGGACGCGCGTTTGCGCGCTTGGTCAGGCCGCGTTGCCTCTGACCCTCTGGTGTTCCAGCCGCTCCATCGCCTCCTCGACGTGACGCGAGAAGACGTACTCGGCCGGGCGCTGGCGGTCGAGCGGGATTTCGGGCGCCATCTCGCCCTCGGTGCGGACGCCACGCAGAGCGACGCCAAGGGCTTTCACGGGATCCTTTACGGCGTCCACGACGGCGGTCGCCTCGAAGCCGCTATGCACCATGCAGTCGGCGCATTTCTCGTAGTTGCCGGTGCCGTAGCGGTCCCAATCGGTCTCCTCCATCAGCTCCTTGAAGGTCTTGGCGTAGCCTTCGCCGAGGAGATAGCACGGGCGCTGCCAACCGAAATAGTTGCGCGTGGGATTGCCCCAAGGGGTGCAGCGATAATCCTGGTTGCCGGCGAGGAAGTCGAGGAAGAGCGGCGAGTGATTGAGCGACCATTTGACGCCGTTCTTGGCGCGGAAAATGCCGCGGAAGAGCTCCTTGGTCTTGCGCCGATTGATGAAATGCGCCTGATCTGGCGCCCTCTCATAGGCGTAGCCCGGCGAGACGGTGATGCCGTCGACGCCGATGTTCATGACGTCGTCGAAAAAGCGGGCGACACGCTCGGGCTCGGCGCCGTCGAAGAGCGTGCAATTGATGTTGACCCGGAAGCCCTTCGCCTTGGCGCTGCGGATCGCATTGACGGCACGCTCATAGACGCCGTCCTCGCAGACCGAACGATCGTGCATCCCCTCGTCGCCGTCGAGATGCACCGACCACGAGAAGAACGGGCTCGGCTTGAAGAGATGGAGCTTCTTCTCCATCAAGAGCGCGTTGGTGCAGAGATAGACGAATTTCTTGCGGGCGATGATCCCTTGCGCGATCTGCTCGATCTCGCGGTGGAGCAGCGGCTCGCCGCCGGCGATCGACACGACCGGGGCGCCGCACTCGTCGACCGCCTCGAGGCACTCGGCTACCGAGAGCCGCTGGTTCAGGATCGGGTCGGGATAGTCGATCTTGCCGCAGCCGGCGCAAGCGAGATTGCAGCGGAAGAGCGGCTCCAGCATGAGCACGAGCGGATAGCGCTCGACGCCTTTGAAGCGCTGCTTCGCCAGATAGGCGCCGACGCGAATCATCTGATGCAGGGGAACGGTCACGGGGAGATCCTCTCTGTCGCGCCTGCTCTTGGCGTCAGGTGGTGGTGTCGGCGGCGTCCGCCAGCTCGGGCGGCATGCGGAAGCGAACATTCTCGGTAATGCCGGGGAGGGTCTCGAGCTCGACGGGGGTGAGCTCCCTCAGCCGGTCGATGAGCTGCTGCACCAGCTCGGCCGGCGCCGAGGCCCCGGCGGTGATGCCCACCGACTCGGCCCCTTTGACCCAGCTCGGGTCGAGGGCGTCGGCGTCGGCGATGAGATAAGCGGGGACGCCCTGTTCGGCGGCGATCTCGCGCAGGCGATTGGAGTTGGAGCTGTTGGCGGCGCCCACGACCAGAACGACATCGACGTCGAGCGCGAGCTCGCGCGCGGCGCGCTGGCGGTTCTGCGTCGCGTAGCAGATATCCTTGGTGTCGGGACCGACGATGGTGGGGAAGCGCTCGCGCAGGGCATCGATGACGGCGCGGGTGTCGTCCACGCTGAGCGTCGTCTGGGTGATGAAGGCGAGCTTCTTAGGGTCGCTGACCCTGAGCGCCGCCACTTCCTCGGCCTTGGAGATGAGATGGACCTTGCCGCTGATCCGCCCCATCGTGCCCTCGATCTCGGGATGGCCGGCATGGCCGATGAGGATAATCTCGCGGCCCTGATTGGCGTAACGCTGCCCCTCGCTGTGCACCTTGGAGACGAGCGGGCAGGTCGCGTCGATCACCGGCAAGTCGCGGTCGGCCGCTGCGTCCTCGACCGCGCTCGAGACCCCATGGGCGCTGAAGATGGTGACGCTGCCTGGCGGGATTTCCGACAGCTCATCGACGAAATGCGCGCCTTTGGCGCGCAGCCGCTCGACGACATGGCGGTTATGCACGATCTCGTGACGCACATAGATCGGTGGGCCGTACTTCTCGATCGCCCGCTCGACGATCTCGATCGCCCGCTCGACTCCGGCGCAGAAGCCCCGCGGCTGTGCCAGGACCACCCGCATTCTCTCTCCTTTCGCGCCTCACCCCGGCGGCGGGCGCATTATACGCGGAAAACCGGAAGCGGCTAGCCCGAAGGCCACCGCTCGCGCCGCGATTGAAACATCCCGGCGACTGCTGCCGCGCTCTTCGGTACAAGGCTTTTGCGACAGCTTCTTGCTCAAAAGGGGCAGTTCGGTCATGGTGCGTTTGCCATTCCTCGTCATCTGTGTTTACTTCTTCGAGAATCCCAGGGGTGTTCCCCAGAACAGAGGATGGCGGCCGTGGTTGGAAACTCCACAACAGACTCACCGGACGGGAAGGACGAGGCCAAGCGCGGAAACTATACGCCCCTGCTTGACCGGATCGCCTATCCCGCGGATTTGCGCCTCCTTGAGGAGAGCGACTTGCCGCAAGTCGCGGAGGAATTGCGGCGCGAGCTCGTGGATGCGGTCTCGGTGACAGGAGGTCACCTGGGCGCGGGGCTGGGGGTGGTCGAACTCACGGTGGCGCTCCACTATGTGTTCGAGACCCCGAAGGATCGGCTGGTCTGGGATGTGGGTCATCAGGCCTACCCGCACAAGATCCTGACCGGGCGGCGGAGCCGGATCCGCACGCTGCGGCAAGGGGGCGGTCTCTCGGGTTTCACTCGCCGGGCGGAGAGCGAGTACGATCCCTTCGGCGCGGCGCACAGCTCGACCTCGATCTCGTCGGGTCTCGGCATGGCGGTGGCGCGCGACCTCAAGGGCGACCACAACCACGTCATTGCCGTGATCGGCGACGGCGCGATGAGCGCCGGGATGGCCTATGAGGCAATGAACAATGCCGGCTCGTCCGACACGCGGCTGATCGTGATCCTGAACGACAACGACATGTCGATCGCCCCGCCGGTAGGCGCGATGAGCGCCTATCTCTCGCGCCTCCTCTCGTCGAAGTCCTATTCGTCGCTGCGACATTTGGCGCGAGCGGTGGCGCGGAAGTTCCCACGCCCGCTGGAGCGCGCGGCGGCCCGGGCCGAAGAGTATGCGCGCGGCATGATCACCGGAGGGACGCTCTTCGAGGAGCTCGGATTCTATTACGTCGGTCCGATCGACGGTCACAATCTCGACCATCTTTTGCCGGTGCTGAAGAACGTGCGCGAGAGCTCGGATCGCGGCCCGGTGCTGGTGCATGTGGTGACGCAGAAGGGCCACGGTTACCCGCCGGCGGAGGCGGCGGCGGACAAATATCACGGCGTCGTGAAGTTTGACGTGGCGACCGGAACCCAGGTGAAGGGAAAGGCGGGCCCACCGAATTACCAGAGCGTTTACGCCAAGGCGCTGATCGCCGAGGCGGAGGCCGACGAGCGCATCGTCGCGATCACGGCGGCGATGCCGTCCGGCACCGGGGTCGACAAATTCGCCGAGCGCTTTCCCAAGCGCGCCTTCGATGTCGGCATTGCCGAGCAGCATGCCGTGACTTTCGCGGCGGGGATGGCGTGCGAGGGCTTGAAGCCCTTCGCGACGATATACTCGACGTTCCTGCAGCGCGCCTATGACCAGGTGGTGCATGACGTGGCGATCCAGCGGCTGCCGGTGCGCTTTGCCATGGACCGGGCGGGGCTGGTCGGTGCCGACGGCGCGACGCATGCGGGGTCATTCGACCTGGCCTATCTCGGCTGCCTGCCGGACTTCGTCATCATGGCCGCCTCGGACGAGGCGGAGCTGATGCACATGGTGGCGACCTGCGCCGCGATCGACGATCGCCCGTCGGCGGTACGCTACCCGCGTGGCGAGGGTTTGGGGGTCGAGCTGCCCAAGCGCGGCATGCCCTTGCCGATCGGCAAGGGCCGGGTGGTGCGCGAGGGCACGACGATCGCGCTGCTGAGCCTGGGCGCCCGGCTCCAGGAATGCCTCAAGGCCGCCGACGAGCTGCAGGCGATGGGCCTCAGCACGACGGTGGCCGATGCGCGGTTCGCAAAGCCTCTGGATACGGCGCTCCTCGAGCGGCTGGCGCGCGAGCATGAAGTGCTGGTGACGATCGAGGAAGGCGCGATCGGCGGCTTTGCAAGCCATGTGCTGGATCACCTGGCGCGGCGCGGATTTTTGGATCAGGGGCTCAAGATCCGGCCGATGACGCTGCCCGACCGCTTCATCGATCACGACACCCCGGCCAAGCAATACGAGCAGGCGGGGCTCGACGCCCGGCACATCGCGCGCGTCGCACTGACCGCGCTCGGTCGCGCCGTGCAATCGGCAAGAGCATGATCTCGCGCCGCATGGTTCTTGCCGCGGTGACGATTGCGGCGATTGCGCCCGGCTGGTCCGCCGGCGCCGCCGCCGACGATTCGCCCGCGACAACCATCTCGACCTATTACGACACGCTGCTGGCGACGATGAAGGAGGGGAAGGCGCTGGGATTCAAGGGCCGTTACGACAAGCTCGCGCCGGCGGTCCGCCGCGCCTACGATCTGCCGCAGATGACGCGAATCGCGGTCGGACCGGCCTGGACCAATCTTCCCGCCGAGCAGCAGCAGCAACTGGTCGATGCCTTCAGCGCCTTCAGCATTGCCACATATGCCAACCAGTTCGACGACTACTCGGGTGAGCGTTTCGAGGTCGACCACAAGCCGACGCCGGCCAATAACGGCGACATGATCGTCGATACCAAGCTCGTCCCCAAGGATGGCGACGCGGTCACGCTCAACTACCTCATGCGCAAGGGCGAGAATGGCTGGCAGATCGTCGACGTCTATCTCAGCGGCACGATCAGCCAGCTGGCATCCCGCCGCGCGGAATTCTCGGCGGTGATGCGCCGTAGCGGGGCCGCGGGGCTGATCGACGTCTTGCGCAAGAAGGCGGCGCAGCTCGCGGGCTAGTGCTATCGTGCCGCCTGCGACACTGCTGGCGGCGCCGCGGGATCGCGATAGAGCGTGTCAAGGTCGGGGAGTGGCGCGGGCTCGCCATGCCGGAGCACGCTGGCGCGATTCTGCCGGAAGACCGTGCGAAGCTCGGCGTAGAAGTCTATGGCGCTCTTCTGCAGCTGGTCGAAGTTGTCCATGTTGCGCGACCACTGGTCGACGCCATCAACCGTGCCGCGCGCGATGCTAAGGTACCAATAGTTGAAGCCGGCCGCCAACTGACCCCATGGGTCGGCGTAGCTGTCGACGCCGAAGCCGACGGCATCGCGGGGATTGGACGGGCCGAGGATCGGCAGCACCAAGTAGGGCCCGTCGCTGACGCCCCAGCTGTAGAGCGTCTGGCCGAAATCGCCGGTCTGCTTCTCGAGCCCCGCCTTGGTGGCAAAATCGAAGGTGCCGCCGATCCCGAAAGTGGTGTTCATGACGAAACGGACGACGGTGTCGCTTGCCCGCTTGAACTCGCCCTGCAGCATATTATTCGCGAAGACGACGGGCTCACCGAGATTGTCGAGGAAATGGCGGATGGCGTTGCG
The DNA here is from genome assembly GCA_035515835.1 of Allostellaceae bacterium. Lineage (GTDB taxonomy): Bacteria > Pseudomonadota > Alphaproteobacteria > ATCC43930 > CGMCC-115725 > DAHUYF01. The sequence goes on along the minus strand of DATJAV010000108.1, from coordinate 2,926 downwards.
GCCGCCCTCGGGCACGACATCGACGTATTCCCGGGCCACCGGCGTCAGCGCATTCCGGTTGACCCAGAGGTTGAAATCCAGAACCTTCCGGTTGAGCGGCTCCAAGGGATCGTTGGTCTTCTCGAATTCGGCGCGGTCGGCGGGGTCGGTAGGCGGCGTGGCGCAGGCGCTAAGGCCTGAATTCAGCACCGCCGCCATCAGCAGCGTTGCCTTGCGGGAGGTACTCAGCGAAGACTGGAGACGCTTCATATTATTGTGTCCTGGGCATTTCTTGCCCATCCCCCAAGCGGCGGCATCGTTGACAAAGCTGCGCGCGAATGCAACAGCAATTTTTACCCCGCCCCCTCGACGAAAAGCGCTAGGTTATGCGGTGGGGGCTGCGGGCACGCGAATATGTATCTCGAATTGTTAACAATTGTTGGAGAGCTGCTGATCGCCGGTAGCCTCTGCGGCTGCCTCTATCTATTGGCCGCGGCGATCGTCACGCGACGCTTTGCCGCCGTGCCAGCCATGCGGAGCGCTGACCTGCCGCCACTCAGCGTATTGAAGCCGCTCTGCGGCGAGGATCCGGGTCTCTACGATAATCTCGTTTCGTTCTGCCGCCAGGAATACCCTGCCTGGCAAGTCGTCTTTGGCGTGCAAAGCGAGCGCGACCCGGCCATCGCCGTAGTGCATCGGCTGATAGCGGAATTCCCGGCCGCCGATCTCACGCTCGTCGTGGAGGGCCACGGGCGCGCCGGTAATCTCAAAATAGCCAATCTGCAGAACATGCTGCCGGCGGCGCGCCACGACCTGGTGGTGATCGCGGACAGCGACATGCGCGTGACCCCGGGATATCTCGCGGCCGTGGCGGCACCCCTCGCCGACCCGACGGTGGGCCTCGTCACCTGCCTTTATCGGGGCGTGCCCAGCGGCGGCACTTGGTCCCGACTCGCCGCGCTTCATATCAACCATGGGTTCTTGCCGCAGGCGTTGGTGGCCCAATCGCTCGGGACCCACGCCGGCTGCTTCGGTGCGACGCTGGCGCTGCGGCGCGAGACGCTGCAGGCGGTCGGGGGCCTGGCTGCGATTGCCGACGCGCTGGCCGACGATCATGCGCTGGGCGCGGCGGTGCGCCGTCTCGGCCTCAAGGTCGTGCTCTCGCCCCAGCTCGTCGACAATATCATCGCCGAGCCCAGCCTCGGCGCCCTTTTCCGCCATGAGCTGCGTTGGGCGCGCACGATTCGCGCGGTGGCGCCCGCGGGCTTCCTCGGCTCGGTCGTGACGCAGCCGGTGATTCCGGCGCTCGCCGCAGTGGCGTTGGGCGCGCTGCCGGTGGCCGCGCCAGCGACGTTAGCGGTGGCGCTCCTCTGCCGCGCGACCATGGTGCGCATGGTCGATCGCGCGCTGAGGCTGCCGCCCACCCCGCTTTGGCTGGTGCCCTTGCGCGACGTGTTGTCGTTCGCCGTGTTTGTCGCTAGCTTCTTCACCCGCACCGTGGCGTGGCGCGACCGCACCTTCCGCATCGGCCGCAAAGGGCGCTTGATCCTCAAGGGAGACCGGACGGCATGATGAAGACCCTGTTCCTCCATCCGCCGTCTTATGAGGGGTTCGACGGGGGCGCCGGATCTCGCTACCAGGCGCGGCGCGAGATACGCTCTTTCTGGTATCCGACGTGGCTGGCACAGCCCGCGGCGCTGGTGCCCGGCAGCCGCCTCATCGACGCGCCGCCGGCGCGGATGTCGCTGAACCAGGTGCTGCCGCTGGCGCGCGACTACGAGCTCGCGGTGCTGCACACCTCGACCCCGTCCTTCGCTTCCGACATCAAGGTCGCCGAAGCGCTGAAGGACGTCAATCCCGACCTCAAGATTGGTTTCGTCGGCGCCCGCGTCGCGGTGCAGCCGGAGGAGAGCCTGAGCGCCTCCAGCGCCCTCGACTTCGTCGCCCGCAACGAGTTCGATTTCACGGTGAAGGAAGTGGCTGAGGGTCGCGCCTTCGCCGCGATCGACGGTCTCAGCTATCGCAACGAAGCGGGCGCCCTCGTCCACAATCGCGAGCGGGCCGTGCTCGAGGACATGGACCAGCTGCCTTTCGTCAGCGAGGTCTACAAGCGCGACCTCGAGATCGAGAACTACTTCATCGGCTACCTGAAGCATCCCTATGTCTCGCTCTATACCGGCCGCGGCTGCAAGTCGCGCTGCACCTTCTGTCTCTGGCCGCAGACCGTCGGCGGGCATCGCTACCGCGTGCGCAGCGTCGGTCACGTGGTCGAGGAGATTCGGCTCGCCAAGCGTTATTTCCCGCAGGTGAAGGAGTTCTTCTTCGACGACGACACCTTCACCGACAACCTGCCGCGCGCCGAGGCGATCGCACGCGAGCTCGGCAAGCTCGGTGTCACCTGGTCCTGCAACGCCAAGGCCAATGTGCCGCGCTCGACGCTCAAGGTGCTGCGCGAGAACGGCTTGCGGCTGCTGTTGGTCGGCTACGAGAGCGGCAACCAGCAGATCCTGCACAACATCAAGAAGGGCATGCTGATCGACGTCGCCAGGCGCTTCACCCGCGACTGCCATGATCTCGGCATCACCATCCACGGCACCTTCATTCTCGGGCTGCCCGGCGAGACCAAGGAGACGATCGAGGAGACCATCCGCTTCGCCAACGAGGTCAACCCGCATACCATCCAGGTGTCGCTGGCAGCGCCATATCCCGGCACCTTCCTCTACGATCAGGCGCTCAAGAATGGCTGGCTGGACGCGGCGAATGCGGAGCTCGTCGACGACAGCGGCATTCAGATCGCGCCGCTGCATTATCCGAACTTGTCGCACACCGAGATTTTCGATTCGGTAGAGACGTTCTATCGCCGGTTCTACTTCCGCGCGCCGAAGATCGCGGCGATCGTCGGCGAAATGGTGCGCAGCCCGCAGATGATGAAGCGGCGACTGCGCGA
>DATJAV010000107.1:0-4231 GCA_035515835.1 Allostellaceae bacterium | reverse complement strand
CTCACCCTCCCGCCGCTACGCGGCGGCCCCTCCCTCTCCTGCAAGGGGAGAGGGGTAACGTTGCCACTACGTCGCGCGTACTCTAAAAACCCGCGCATGCCATCCCTCCCCGCTTCGGTCGGCGAGACGCTCGCGTTGTTGCGGCGCGGCAACTATGTCGGGGATCGCAGTCTCGCGACCGCGGTCTATCTCGCGCTCACCCTCAATCGCCCGCTTTTCCTCGAAGGGGAAGCCGGGGTCGGCAAGACCGAAATCGCCAAGGTGCTGAGCGAGACGCTGGGACGGAAGCTCATCCGCCTCCAATGCTATGAGGGCCTCGACGTCGCATCCGCCGTCTATGAGTGGAACTACGCGCGGCAGATGATCGAGATCAGGCTGGCCGAAAGCGGCAGCGAGAGCCGCGATACCATGGAAGAGGAAATATTCTCCGACCGCTTCCTCATCAAGCGGCCGCTGCTGCAGGCGCTGGAACCCGATCTCGCCGGACCCCCGGTGCTGCTGATCGACGAGCTCGATCGCACCGACGAGCCCTTCGAGGCCTATCTCCTCGAAGTTCTCTCCGACTTCCAGATCACCATCCCCGAGCTCGGCACCATCAAGGCCGAAAAGCCGCCCATCGTCGTCATCACATCGAACCGCACGCGCGAGGTCCATGACGCGCTGAAGCGCCGCTGCTTCTATTTCTGGGTCGATTATCCCAGCGCCGAGCGCGAGCTCGAGATCCTGCGCGTGCGGGCGCCAGGCGCCGCCGAGACGCTCTCGCGCGAGGTCGTGGCCTTCGTGCAGAAGCTCCGCCAATCGACCGATCTCTTCAAGCTGCCGGGGGTCGCCGAGACCATCGATTGGGCGCATGCGCTGACGCAGCTCGACGTGCTGGCGCTCAGCCCCGAGGCGATCAACGACACGCTGGGCGTGCTCCTCAAATACCAGGACGATATCCAGAAGATCCAAGGGTCCGAGGCCGAGCGCCTGCTCACCCAGGTGAAGCAGGAGCTGGCCGCGGCGCAGTGACATGGCGGGGCGCCTCGTCGCCAATATCATGTACTTTGCGCGGACGCTTCGCGCCGCGGGCCTGCCCATCGGGCCGGGCAAGGTGCTGGCCGCGGTCGAGGCGGTGCGCGCCGTCGGCATCTCCGATCGCGCCGATTTCTACTGGGCGCTCCACGCCGTCTTCGTCAATCGACGCGACCAGCGCGAGCTTTTCGACCAAGCTTTCCACATCTTCTGGCGCAACCCCGAGCTGCTCGAGAAGATGATGGGGCTGATGCTGCCGGCGCTGCGCTCGGATGCACCCGGCGAGGAGATGAGCCGGCGGCTGGCCGAAGCGCTCCATCCCGGCGACCAGCCCGGCAAGGAGCGGGCGGCCGAGGAAAAGATCGAGCTCGACGCGGCCATGACCTTTTCCGAGCGCGAGCTGCTGCAGAAGATGGATTTCGAGAAAATGTCGAACGCCGAAGTGGCGGCGGCGCGCGCGGCGCTGCAGCGCATGGCTCTGCCGCTCGCAGATGTGCCGACCCGGCGCTTTGCGCCCCATCCGCGCGGCGACCGCACCGACATGCGCGCGACGCTCCGCGCGCAGCTCCGGGGCGGCCTCATCACCTTGAGGCGGAAACGCCGCCGGCGCCGCCCGCCGCCCCTTGTCGTGCTGTGCGACATCTCGGGCTCGATGAGCCGTTATTCGCGGATCTTCCTGCATTTCATGCACGCCATCACCAACGACCGCGACCGCGTCTTCACCTTCCTCTTCGGCACGCGGCTCACCAACATCACCCGCTATCTCCGCCAGAAGGACGTCGATCTGGCGCTCGACAAGGTGGCGGGCGCGGTCGAGGACTGGTCGGGCGGGACGCGCATCGGCCAATGCCTCGCCGAGTTCAACCGGCGCTGGTCGCGCCGCGTGCTGGGCCAGGGCGCCGTGGTGCTCCTCATCACCGACGGGCTCGACCGCGACGCCGGCGCCGGGATCGGCCAGGAGATGGATCGCCTGCACAAATCCTGCCGCCGCCTCATCTGGCTGAACCCCCTGTTGCGTTATGAGGGTTTCGCGCCAAAATCATTGGGCATGAGGGCGCTCCTGCCGCATGTGGACGAGTTCCGTCCGGTGCACAACCTGGAGAGCCTGGCGGAGCTGGTTACGGCACTAAGCCGGTCCGGGCCGCGCCGCTTGGAAGCGGCCGCGGCCTGGCGTGAAGCGGGGTAAAGGGTCATGGGCGATAACGAGGAAATCCTACAACAAGCCGCCGATTGGCGCTCGTCCGGCAAGGGCGTGGCGCTGGCGACGGTGGTCAGCACCTGGGGCTCGTCGCCCCGTCCGGTGGGCGCGAAGCTGGCACTCGAGCAAGGCGGCGGCTTCATCGGCTCCGTCTCCGGCGGCTGCGTCGAAGGCGCCGTCATCGAAGAAGGCATGAAGGCCATCACCGACGGCACGCCCAGGCTTCTGAGCTTCGGCGTCAGCAACGAGCGCGCCTGGGAAGTGGGCCTTGCCTGCGGCGGCAAGATCCAGGTCTTCGTCGAGCGCCTCGAATGAAGCTCGCGCTCCTCGAAAAAGCCTTGGCGGCGAGCCGTGCGGGGCGCGCCGCGGTGCTCACGACGAACTTGCAGAGCGGTCTCCAGAGCTTCCTCGAAGGGACTGAATTCTTGGGAGAATTACCGCTCGATGCCGCTGCGCTTGCGGCCATCGGCACGGCCGTGCGCGAGGATCGCAGCACGATTATCGACACGGCGCAGGGGCCCGTCTTCGTCGAGGTCTTCAACCCGAAGCTCCGCTGCATCATCATCGGCGCTGTGCATATCGCGCAGCCGCTGGCGCGCATGGCCGCGCTGACGGGCTACCTCGTCACCGTCGTCGATCCCCGCACCGCCTTTGCCAGCGACGAGCGCTTCCCGGATATGGGGCTCTCGACCGACTGGCCCGACGAGGCGATGGAGAAGCTGAAGCCCAACCGCCGCACCGCGATCGTGACCTTGACCCACGACCCGAAGCTCGATGACCCGGCTCTGACGGCGGCGCTCAAGTCGGACGCCTTCTATATCGGCGCGCTCGGCTCCAAGAAGACGCATGCGACACGGCTGAAGCGCCTGGAGCGCCTGGGCTTTACCGAGGCCCAGATGGCGCGCATCCACGGTCCCGTCGGTCTCGACATCGGCGCTATTTCGCCCGCCGAGATTGCGATTGCGATCATGGCGCAGATCACCCAAGTGCTTCGTGCCGAGCCGGAGAGGGGACGCGAGGCGGCATGAAATTCGGCGAGACCCCCGTCGACCAGGCCGTCGGCGCGGTCCTCGCCCATTCGCTGAAGCTCCCCGGGCGAGTGCTCCGCAAGGGCCGCATCCTGAGCGCCGATGACGTCGCGGCACTCGCCGCCGCAGGCCATCGCGCCGTTGTCGCGGCGCGCCTCGAGCCCGGCGACGTCGCCGAGGACGAAGCCGCCGCCGAGATCGCCCGGCCGCTCGCCGGCGCCTTGGTCAGCGTCGCGAAACCCTTTACGGGGCGCGTTAACTTCTTCTCGGAAACCTCTGGACTGGTTGTCTTCGAGCGCGATCGTGTCGACCGCTTCAACCTCGTCGACGAGAGCATCACCCTGGCGACGATCGAGCCTTATGCCGTGGTCCAGCCGAAGCAGATGGTGGCGACCGTGAAGATCATTCCCTTCGCCGTTCGCCGCCAATCGCTCGAGGCTTGCCTCGACGCGGCCTCCAGCGTGGGCCCGTTGCTGTCCGTGGTGCCATTTCAGCCAAAGCGCGTGAGCCTCATCCAGACGCGGCTGCCCGGCCTCAAGGACAGCATCCTCGAGAAGACGGTGGAGACGACCCGTGAGCGTCTTGGCGCTCTCGGCAGCACGCTCATCGGTGAACAGCGCACCGAGCACGCCGCCGAACCCTTGGCGGCGCGCATCAAGGCAGCGGTCGCGGGCGGCGCGGAGCTGGTGCTGGTGGCGGGCGCTTCCGCCATCATCGACCGGCGCGACGTCATCCCCGCCGCCATCGCCTTGGCCGGCGGCGTCATCGAGCATTTCGGCATGCCGGTCGATCCCGGCAACCTCATGCTGATGGGCCGACTCGACGCCATCCCGGTGCTCGGGCTCCCGGGCTGCGCGCGCTCGCCCAAGGTCAACGGCTTCGATTGGGTGCTGCAGCGGCTGCTGGCGGGCCTGCCGGTCGGGGCCGACGAGATTCGCCGCATGGGCGTAGGCGGCCTCCTCGCCGACATTCCGAGCCGGCCCATGTCGCG
>DATJAV010000106.1:0-5335 GCA_035515835.1 Allostellaceae bacterium | reverse complement strand
AACGGGGTTAACGACGGTCGCTCCTTGATGAAGCGAAATGGAAAGCGTCCGACTGCACCATCGGCGAATTAGCACCCCGATCCTCCGCTTGGAGGATCGGCGCGTCGCCCGTTGCTGGACTGCCGGATTCGAGGAGCTTCGTCATGTTGCCCAACGCCCAAGCCGCTTTCCGTCCTGACTTCCTGCCGACCGCTTGCTTTTCCGTGCACGCCGCGGCCGAGCCCGGCGTCATGCCGCGCGTCCTCGAGCTCTTCGCCAAGCGCGGGCTGGTGCCGACCAGCTGGATCAGCCGCGTGAGCGGCCAGGAGCTCACCATCGATCTGCAGATGCGGGGATTGGACGCCGCCGATGCCGGCTATATCGCGCGATCGCTGCGCCAGATCGTCGCGGTCGAGACGGTGCTGCTCTCGGAGAAGCGATGAGCCTCATCCGGCATGTCCGGCGCTGCAACGCCTGGCGCCCCGAGCAATTCCTGCCGCTCTGGCGGGGCGGCGCACGCATCGGCCTGGTGCGGCGCGACAACGCAGCGGCGCTCCGGGAGTTTCCCACGGTCTTCGCCGTCGACGCGACCGGCGTGCAGCTGATTGCGCCGGGCGATTTCGCAGCGCTGAGCGCCGCCGTCGACCAGGTCTGCGAGCAGCTGGTGCGCGACGGCCGCGTCGCCAAGTGGCGCAACGAATTCTTCGCCGTGGCGGAGCGCTGGGGCGCGCCGGCGCTCTTCAAGCTCGATCGCGGCGCCATCAGCTTTTTCGGCGTCCGTGCCTACGGCGTCCACGTCAACGGCTATCGTCGACTTTCCGAGGGCCTCAAGCTCTGGATCGGCCGGCGCGCGCCCGACAAGAAAGTGTCGCCCGACAAGCTCGACAATCTCGTCGCCGGCGGCATCGACTATAAGCACGGCCTTGCGGCGACGCTCGTCAAAGAGGCCGAGGAGGAAGCCTCGCTCCCGCCGACGCTCGCCGCTGCCGCGGTTTCGGTCGGCGCCGTCGCTTACCGCATGGAGACGGAATACGGGCTCCGCGACGACGTGCTCTTCCTCTACGACCTCGAGATGCCTGCGGGCGTGACGCCGGTAAACCGCGACGGCGAAATCGTCGCCTTCACCCTGATGGACGCGCCCGACGTGCTGGCGCGCGTCCGCGATACCGAGGACGTGAAATTCAACGTCAACCTGGTGATCATCGATTTCGCCATCCGCCACGGCCTTGTGCGCCCGGAGGATCCGGATTATCTCGACCTCGTGGTGGGGCTTCGGCGACCCTTCGCTTGAGCGCGATCGCGTCGCCCTTGGCGCCGCGCGTTGCTACACTCTCTCGGCGATGAGCACTGAAGAGCGCCGCTTCCGATCCACCGTGCGGCATTACGTAGCCGGACGGCTGCGTTATCCGCCGCCGCTCGTTGCGGCGGTGGCGCAAGCGCTGGCGCTCGACGGAACCAGCCGACTGCTCGATCTCGGCTGCGGCCCGGGATTTCTCGCCCTCGCTTTCGCGCCCTGCGTCGCCGAGGTCGTCGCCATGGACCCCGAGCCCGCCATGCTGGAGGCTGCGCGCGACGCCGCGCGCGGTCAGGCGGGGAATGTTACCTTCGTCCTGGGCAGCTCGCACGATCTCGCGTCCGAGCTCGGGCGTTTCGTGCTTGTCACCATGAGCCGATCGTTTCATTGGATGGACCGCCCGCGAACGCTCGCCACGCTGGACGGCATGATCGAGCCCGGGGGCGGCGTCGCGCTCTTCGCCGACGACCACCCCCAATGCGAAGAGAATGCATGGTACGGCGCCTGGCGCGCGACGCGCGACCGCCACGCGGGAAGCGCTCCGCGCGCCAAGGACCACGAGCGCGTGCTTGCCTCGTCGCCGTTCTCGTGCATCCGCCGGCTGACGGAGCGCTACCGGCGCCGGACCACGGTCGACGAGCTGGTGGAGCGCGCGCTCTCGACCTCGACCACCTCTCCCGAGCGGCTCGGCACGGCGCGCGCCGCGTTCGAGGACGAGATACGGGCGGGTATCACGCCTCATGCCGTCGACGGCGCCGTTTCAGAGCTGGTCGAGGCCGAGGCGCTCCTCGCGACCCGCCCGCCGCCCGCGGACTGATCGGCACTATTTCGGCTCTCGCATCCCCGAAGCGCCGCGTGGCGTCGACCAAGACTTACGGTGAGGCTCGCCGCCTCATTGTCATTCTTTCTTCTCCAGAAGCGCCCGCCCTCCGGGGACTTCTCGCTCCGCCAAGGCGCAAACCTCGGCCGGCGTGCGACCCGTTTCGCGCAGCGCGCGGAGGGTGAGCGCCTTGTCGCGCTTGGCGAGGCGCCGACCGGCGGCATCGAGCAGCAGTGGGTGATGGCGATAGCGCGGCCTCGGCAAATCGAGCAGCGCCTGCAGCAGGCGATGGACGTGCGTCGCCGCGAAGAGATCCTCGCCCCGCGTCACCAAGGTGACGCCCTGCAGCGCATCGTCGACCGTGACAGCGAGATGATAGCTGGCGGGCGTATCCTTGCGCGCCAGCACGACATCGCCATGGAGCGCGGCATCAGCGGCGATGAGGCTTCGGTCCGCGTCCTCCCACGAGAGCGGCCCGGTCAGCGCCTGCGCGCGCCTGGCGTCGAGGCGAAGCGCGAAGCTCTCGCCCGCGGCGATGCGCCGGGCGCGCTCGGCCATGGAGAGGTCGCGGCACGTGCCGGGGTAAAGCGGGCCGTCCGGTCCCTGCGGCGCAGCAGCGGCCGCGGCGATCTCGGCGGCGATCGCCACGCGCGTGCAGAAGCAGGGATAGAGCACGCCCTTGTCCTGCAGCCGATCGAGGGCGCGGCGGTAATCGGCGAAATGCTCGGACTGGACGCGCACCGGCCCGTCCCAATCGAGACCGAGCCAAGCCAGATCTTGAGGGATGGCGGCGGCGAATTCGCTGCGGCAGCGCGTCTGGTCGATGTCCTCGATGCGCAGCACAAAGCGCCCGCCCGCCTTGCGCGCCGCGCGCCAGGCGATGAGCGCCGCATAGGCATGACCGAGATGCAGGAGGCCGGTCGGGCTCGGCGCGAAGCGGGTGACGACGTCGCTCATGACGACGCGAGCTTAGCGGGTGACAGCCACCGCTTCATGCTCTATGCCGGCGCAACACGAGGAGAAGCGCATGCTGCCGCGATTGACCGGACCCCGCCACAAGCCGCGTGACGGCGGCAAGCCGCGCCAGCTCGTGGTGCTGCTGCATGGCGTCGGCGCCGACGGCAACGACCTCATCGGCCTTGCGCCCTATTGGGCGCCGGCGCTGCCCGGCAGCGAGTTCCTGGCGCCGGACGGACCTTATCCTTGCGACATGGCGCCCTTCGGACGGCAATGGTTCAGCCTCCAGGACCGCTCGCCCGAAACCATCCTCGCCGGCGTCCGCGCCACGGCGCCGATCCTCGACGCCTTCCTCGACGAGGCGTTGGCGGAGCGTGGACTTCAGCCCGCGCAATTGGCGCTCGTGGGATTCTCGCAAGGCACAATGATGTCGCTCTATGTCGGACCGCGTCGCCCCGCAGCGCTCGCCGGCATCGTCGGTTATTCGGGCGCTCTCATCGGCGCCGACGCCTTGCCGCAAGAGATCCGCTCGCGGCCGCCGGTGCTGCTGGTGCATGGCGATGCCGACGAGATCGTGCCGCCGAGCGCGCTGCCGCGCGCCGTGAGCGGCCTCGAGGCGGCAGGCATTCCCGTCGAGAGCATCCTCTGCCCCGGCCTCGCCCACGGCATCGATGAAGCGGGCTTGAAACGCGGCATCGCTTTTCTGCGCCGCGTGCTTCAGCCCGCCTGAGGCGAGCGAATGAGAGAACAAAGGCGCGCTTGCCAAGGCTAAGGTTTCACCATACATCAAACGACAAGAGGCGTGCCGCGATCTGCCCCGAGGGGATCGCCCATGACTTATCGAGACCTCGCGCTGGCCATGGCTCTTGGCGCGGCCGCCGTCAGCGGCGTGCCGACGGGCGTTTTCGCGCAAGCGACGGACGCGGGCTCTCCGCCCACGACCACGCCACCCCCCGGGCCCGACGCCGACCACGTCACCAAGCCCCCGCCAGCCGCCGGAAACCGCGTCAAGCGTCCGCTCCCCGACCCCATGACGGAGCGCATCAAGTACCTGCACGACCGCTTGCGCATCACCGCGGCGCAAGAGCCGCTTTGGACCAGGGTCGCCGACGTCATGCGAGAGAACGGAAAGGCGCTGGCGCCCTTCATCAAGGACCGCGTGCAAAGCGCCGAGCACGGCTCGGCCATCGAGACGCTCAAAGCCTACGAGAAGCTCGGGGCAGCGCAACTCGAGGATCTCAAGAAGTTCATCGACGCGTTCCAGCCGCTTTATAACGGTTTGTCCGCGGCGCAGAAGAAGATCGCGGATTCGATCTTCCGCCTCGGTCCTTTGGCCATGATCGGCGGCATTCCGGAATCGGCCGAGGCGCTCATCGCGCCCGAATACGCCCCATCTATTCCGGGTTATGCGAGCGTGCCGCCCTCCTATCCCAGCTATGGCTACGCGCCGGGCTACGCCTACGCGGCGCCTTACGCTTACGCAGCGCCTTACGGCTACTACCCCGACTACGGTCCTTGGTTTTGGGGCGCGCCGCTCGGCATTTCACCTTTCTTTTTCCACCGGCATTTCTTCCACGGGCATTTCTTCCACGGGCCCTTCGTGCACGCGCCGTTTCACGCGTTTCATCACCGTTGAGAGGTCAGCGCGGCGCAGCGGTCTTGATGATGCCGCCCGACGTATCCTCGGCCGGCAGATAGCGCTCGACCAGCGCGCGGATCTTCGGCGAATCCCATTCGGCGCCGCCTTCCAGCCTGGCGCGGATGCGGCCGTTGCCGTCGACGAGAAAGGTCGTGGGGAGGCCGCGCAGATGGAACGCCGATTGCGCCGCCGAGTCCTCGTCGAGGTAGATGGCGAGGTGCTGCAACCTGTGCTGGGCGATGAAGGGCTCGACAACACGGGCGCCGCCGCGATCCTCGGAGATCGCCAGCACGGTGAGCCGGTCGCCGAGATCTCCTTGCAGGCGCTCGAGCGACGGCATCTCGCGGACGCAGGGACCGCACCAAGTGGCCCAGAGATTGACGAGCAGCACCTTGCCGCGAAAATCCGCGAGATGGCGGAGCTTCCCGTCGCGGCTGGCGAAACTCAGCTCCGGCGCTGGCCGCGGTGGGTTCACCGGGGTAAACTCGCCGACGGACGTGTCGCTCGCCGCAGCGGCGACGCGGGGATCGTTGCCGCCGGCACCCGGCCGGAGGAACGCGGCCGCGAGGCCCGCCAAGGAGAGGACGAGAAGCACGGAGACGGCGCCTAAGGCTCGCATCGTCGTCCCCCATCGCACAGCATGAGC